>JACMNA010000175.1 GCA_014378765.1 Bdellovibrio sp.
AAATTGGGGTGACCAACGGGGTTTGAACCCGCGACAACCGGAATCACAATCCGGTGCTCTACCAACTGAGCTATGGCCACCACATAAATAAATAGATGTGTTCAAAGTTATAAAGAATTGCCGCGGTAAAATCAAGATGCTCGAGGGAAACTTGCAAAAAAGCCGCGCAATTGAGCAGCTTCGCGATGAGGAGCGCATAATTATGCTTTTTCGAACTCGCCCGCGTTCAATAATACGAGCGTGCAGTGCCGAACCACGTGAGAGCCTTGGCTTTTGAGCGCGGCCTCAAGCTCGGGATTTTCGGTGCCCGGGTTGAAGATTACGCGGTTGGGGCGGGCTTGTAAGATTTCATTTTTTATTTTCGTAGAAATTTCGGGGCGCACGTACATTGTTAGAGTATCGAATGGTTCTTTTAGGTCGGCTAAATGTGGAACGGCCGGTACGCCGTCAATTTCGGTGACTGTGGCACTGACGGGTAAAGGGTTATAACCGTGGCGCTTAAGCAGCATAAACGCCTTGTGGGCGAAGCGGCTGGGGTCATTCGAAGCGCCTAAGATGGCAACGTTCTTAGTCATGGTTAAGACCCATTACGTCATGATCGCGTTTTCGTGACGAATCAACGGGCGTCTGTGAAATGGCGAGTGGCGACCCTCGACGATTTCTTCGATTAACTTTTCACAAAAAGCGGGAATGTCGGCTGGCTTGCGACTGGTGATTAGTCCTTGATCGACGACAACTTCTTGATCGAACCATTTGGCGCCGGCATTAAGTAAATCAGTTTTGATCGACGGCCACGAAGTCACTTTGCGACCATAAAGAATTCCGGTTTCAACTAACAACCACGGCCCGTGGCAGATGGCACCGATGGGTTTACCTGAAACCATGAACTGCATGGCGAATTGAATGGCGTCTTCATCTTGGAGAAGGTGATCGGGATTCATCACTCCGCCGGGTAACACGAGCGCATCGTAATCAGACGCGTGGACTTCGGAAACTAAAGCATCGACGTTGATACTTTGGCCCCAATCGGTTTTGTTCCAGGCTTTAATTGAGCCCGTTTTAATTGAAACGATTTGCACTTCGGCGCCCGCTTTTTCTAACGCGGCTTTGGGTTCAAAAAGTTCAGACTCTTCAAAACCGTCAGTAGCTAAGATCGCAATTTTTTTGCCCTTTAATTTACCTTGATGAATTTCGTTGTGATGATCGTTAAACATAAAGCCCCCTCGAAGTTGTTTGATATAGTCTAGAGCAAAAAACTAGCCACTAACCGGAGTGGTCATAAACAATTAGAAGAATGAAGATGATCAAAAAATCTTTAAGCGGGGGGAGAAATTCCCCTTGTCTTTTTTTCGCTTGATCTAAAATTTTTATTCTTTGCTTTAATTTAAAGTAGCCCTTCCACCGGTCTTTGCGGTTAATGAGAAGCCTCTGAACATCGCGTAAAGTGTAAGCGTCGACGGATTTTAACTTTTTAACTTCTTCCCAACTGTATAAGGGTAATAACGGCGCCTGCACGTGAAGGTCTTTACCGCCGGTTTTTTTATTATATTGTCTAAAACCGATTAAAGAATTATTTTTTTATCGAGCATGTTAAAACTAATCCGCCTATCTTCTTTCGCGCTCATCGCCGCGATCGGAATATTCAATAATCCGAAACTAATTGCGCCACGCCATATACTGCGTGCCATAAATTCTCCTGCGGTTATTTATGTAATCCTAAATTAAATTGCGGATCAGTTTTTTTACTTTGATTAAAATCTTTTTCGGCCTGCTTAGCCGTTGCTTGAAAACTTTTTAACAAATACGAATGGTTGGTTTCGCTTTGCGCGCCCGTGCGGTACATAAATGAATTACCCGACGGTAGCAGTCGATTAATCAGACCCATACCGGTCATCATTATTTCTGGAAAAAGCGCACCCGCAATGATTCGCAGACGGCCCAACGAAGACGGAATTAATTCAGTTCGACGGTCGCGTGCCGCTTGCAAGATTTTTTCGGCCGCATCGTCAGCAGCAATTGAAAGGCCGGGCATGACGTCGGCATTTGCAAACCAAGAAAATTCTTTTTCGGCATTACCCTTAAAGACGGCCTGAATCGGCGAACCCGTTCGCATGGTGGCTGGGTAGACGGTGGTCACCGCAATATTTTCTTTGGCAAGTTCAGCCGTAAGACCTTGCGAAAAACCGGCTAAAGCAAATTTAGAAGTGTCATAGGGTAGCATATGCGGAACGGCGACCTTACCGCCCATTGAGCAAATATTAACAATTTGGCCAGAGCGTTGGCGCCGAAAAATTGGTAAGACTTCTTTAGTTGCGCTGATATTGGCGTAAAGATGTAAATTCATTTGCGCTTCGAAATCGGCTTGGGTCATCGAATCAAAAGGTCCAACTAAAATAGCTCCGGCATTGTTAATTAGCATATCGATTCTGCCTGAATGTTTGCAAACTTGCCGTATAGCCCCAGAAAGCTGCTCTGGGTTAGTCACATCGCAAACAATTAGATTAACAAGCTCTGAGCGCCCGCGCGCCGTTAAAATTTCTTGGGCTTTCATCAGCTCGGCTTCATCGCGCGCAAATAAGTGCACGATCGCGCCTTCGGACACGAGGCGTTTCGCTAAAGCTAATCCTAAGCCCCGCGAACCGCCCGTAATAACCACGGACTGACCGCGAAATGATTTTGGTTTTTTATCTTTCGATACATGCAGCGCCGCCGCCGACCAAGCCAATCCCTCGGCCCATTTATATCGGCGTAAAGCTAAAGCGGTTAAGGCACCTATACCCAGAAGCAACATGATTTCATTTTTTGCGTGTTTGTTCATAACCTAAGATCAATGCAAATGTCTGACTCAAAGGTTAGAATTTAAAAGCGATTTAAATGGGGAATGAAGCAGGTCGTGGGGATTTATGACATCCCCACGGGAGATACACCCTAAAATAAAGAGCGTAGAAATTATTCTCTATTCAAATTAAGACAAGGCATCTGACTGGCCTTTTCGGCAATGACACGTGCGCGTTGGTTGGCGCTATTGCCTTTAACTAAAGCCACCGTGCAAGAGTCGGCACCTTTTAATTTTGAAACAACTAAGACCTCAGTCGATTTTTCGTCAACCTGAACCGATAGGCGGTGAATTAAAGCGTGATAAGTAATGACATGGTCTTGACGGCTGTAAAGCCATTCAATTTTATCTGAAGCGACTTCGTGAAAACTTAACATCTGAGATAAAGTAATTTCTTTACCTTGATAAGTTAATTGAAGCGGGTAGCGTAAATCTGAGCCTGAAATCATAACTTGATAACCACCCAGGCCCGGGCATTCAACGGTGGCGTAATCAATTTCAGGATTTTTTTCTAAGGCTGAGCCGCTGATTAGAACGCAGTCTTTGTCTGCCACTGAAGTATAAGCTGACAAAAAATCCGCCTGGGCAAAAGAACCGATTGCTAAAATTGAAATAAATAGTAATTTCATCACTAGGAGTATTGCGTGCATAAAAATCAGGGCCCCGTCTATTACAATGATTACTTGAAATTAGAGACTTTTTTAGATTGTCAGCATCCGCTAAGCCTTAAGCATGCTTCGGATGAAGCCCCCGAAGCACACGATGAAACTTTATTTATTGTGGTTCATCAGTCTTACGAACTTTGGTTCAAACAAATTCTGCATGATTTAAATTCGGTTTTAAAAATATTTTCTAAACCGCAAGTGGCAGATGGTGACTTTGGTTTTATTAATCAGCGCCTGCATCGCATAACGAAAATTCAAGATATGCTGCTAACGCATTTGGGTATTATGGAAACAATGACGCCGATGGATTTTTTAGAATTTCGCAGTTTATTAGTGCCGGCCTCGGGCTTTCAGAGCACGCAATTTCGCGAAATTGAAATCAAATTAGGACTGAATACAAATAACCGCGAAAGCGTCGACCGAGAATTTTTTATGGGTCGCTTGACCGCGAAAGATCGCGATAAACTAACGGCACTAGAAAACACGCCGTCATTGTTGCGCCTAGTAGAAGCGTGGCTAGAGCGCACCCCATTTACGGTGACGGGCCAATTTAATTTTTGGGATGAATATAAGAAATCGATCGCGGCGTTACTGGCTGAAGATGAAGCGACCATTAGGGCCAACATGGCCAATTTAGCTGAAACCGAAAAAGCCGGGCAGCTTGAAAATTTAAAAACTACGCAAAATACTTTTAATAGTTTATTCGACGTTGAGATGCATAAGAAATTAGTTGAATCAGGCCAGCGCAAGCTTTCGCAAAAAGCAATCTTAAACGCGCTTTTTATTATGATGTACCGAGATGAACCGATGCTCACGATGCCGTTTCAAATGATGACCACGATGATGGACATCGATGAGAACTTCACGACCTGGCGTCAACGGCATGCCTTAATGGCACAACGAATGTTGGGTTCAAAAATTGGAACGGGTGGTTCGTCGGGGCACGCCTATTTGAAACGCGCGGCCGAGACCAACCGCGTCTTCTTAGATTTTTTTAATTTATCAACTTTTTTAATTCCACGCAGTCGTTTACCGAAAATTCCGGCCGAAGTACGAAAGCAGCTTAACTTTCACAGTTAGCTGCTTTGTAAATTTGAGAAACTAATTGCAATCAAGTCCCGCTAATCGCGCCTCAAGCTTTTCAAAAAACATCTTTGGTGAATGCTGGACATCAACGGGCGCATCAAAAAGGTGGCCCAGACCTAAATCCAAAGCCCAACTAGGTGGCGCTTGCTTTTTCGCACTATCGTATTCGCCGACCAATTTAAATACTAAATAATTAAGTCGCGAGTGACGGATATTATCAGGCGGAAGGCAGTAATCTTTTAATTTTTGTGATACCATTTTCAGTCCCAATACGGGCTTTACCATGTCGCATGTTCCTTTAGTACTCATCAAATGATCAGACGCGATTACGAATTTACGTCGTACTTCTGCTACGGCCGAGCAAAGCGTATTGTGTTCGGTTAAGTCTTTTGTTAAGTACTTTAAACTTAAATGCGGTAATTCCTTAGCATTTTTATCGCGATTGGCGATGTACAGATCAAACGCTTTTTTCTCTTGCGGAATCTTCCCTTTGTAAGCGGCAACCGTCATTTTGTCTTCATAATTTAAAATTATGCGGATCGCCTCGTTCATTTCTTTGTAAGCTTTCACGAATGAAATTTCATTGTCTTTAAGTAAGGTATAGATTGGCCCGTGGTTAATCACTTTTTGGTACCGAGCTAGCACCAAAGCTGAAGCTGATTCCATAAAACTGCAGGGTTTGTCGGTTGAAGCGCGACCTAAGCATTCGCTGTCAACGCGGTCAGGGCCGGCAAATAAATAACGGTGTAAGTTTTCAGCGCGTTTTTCAACTTCGCTTGATTCAAATGGAACATAATCCATCATCGTTTTCCAGTTTTCGAAATTAGATTGCGCCGTTTGCAACAACACTTGATTTTCTTGTAAACGTTTTCGCTCAACGGCGTACTCGTCACCCTTTGACGTTGCAATTTTTTGTGAAAAGTTAAATAAGGTTACTCCAGCTGAACCCAATAAGTGATCCATACGTTTTAAAACGTCTTCACCCAGCATGGCGCATCGAGTGTTATCTTTATACCGTTGCGAATCGCGAATTTCGCGGTCTAAGCTATCAATTGCATCGATGGTCAGTCGGTAGTCAGTGGGGTCTTTAGTTGACTGAGCAAATTGATCGTAAACGGATCTGAACTGTTTCGAGGTTGGCGAGTTTAACAAAGACACTGCAACCTGACACTGGGTAATTTCAGGTACTCGGTCGCGATTACCATTGGCAACGGTTGCCATAAAACTATTTTTTGCATTATCAAGTTGAACAATTTCATTATCGATTAATGATTTAGCTGCCAAATAAAGTTCTAAGCTTTGTTCTTTGCCCGGGGGTTTAATTTCAATGATTCCGGGCGTGGCCGCGCCATCAGTTGCCGGAGTTGTTTCAAGTTCGGTCGAGGCCACCTTCTGTTCAAATAACGACGCACCAACAATACCAGTTCGTTGGCTGGAAGCTAAAGTCAGCGTTTGGCGCTTAAGCTCTTGCATGCGATTTCTTTTCTCGGCGATATCATTTAAAAACTTAGAATGAACGGCTTGAATTTGTGACTGGCGAGATTGGCGTAAATAATCAAGTCGATTAAATAATTTCATAAATTGGCACACGTTACGAATGGTATTCGGACGATTTTCAACAACCGTTCGCATATCAAATTGTTGTGAGCTTAAAGCGATTTGTTCAAGCATTGAAAAAGCTTTTGAAATTGCATCGGCCCCGGCAAAAATTTTTAATGCCGGCCCCAAATTTTTGGCTAAGGCCGGGTTCTTTGTTACTAGACCAACTAACAGCGGCGAAAAACTTTGGAAGGTATCATTCATCGCAAATAAAGAACTTTTATAATGCGCTTCATTCTGGTAGCACCCACGTGTTTTCAATGAAGACATGGTCACAATGCTTTCCTGTAGCAGCATGCTCAATTTGACAATGGACTCTGTGGTAGATAATAACTTGTAAGTCTGACCCGTATTTTGCGATTTTTCAGCTTCGGCGATGGTCTCACGCAGTTTTTGCGCCGTCTCAAGCGTTATTTTAGCAACGTTTTGTTTTTCACATGAGCGAAAGGTTTCGTTAAAATTCTTTTGCATATCATCAAGCGCACTTAACATATCCGCGTAAGGCGTTTTCGAAAAAAGCGGGCAATCATATTCAGGTTTCATATTAAATGCGGGCATCTTTGTCTGAAATGAATCTTGCGCGGCCGACGCAATCCGATTAGCCGTGGCGGCGTCAACCGTAGGTTGGTTTGGTTGACCAGGCTGAAAAGGTTGGCCGGGCTGAGGCCCTAGTCCTGGAAACGCTTGTATATTACCAGGTTGACCGGTTTGTTGCTGTTGGCCTGGCGGGGGTGGAAATAGCGGCTGAGCGCCTTGACCCGGAGTATAGGGTAAGCCTTGCGCCGGTGGTCCGACTTGAATAATGGGTTGACCGTTCGTGGGCTGAATTTGAATGGCCTCGCCGGGCGTAGAATTTGGAAAAAAAAGTTGGTTAGGAAAATCGGCGTAACAAGTGAGTGAATAACTCAGTAATGCCGTCACCGCAAATGAACCCCGTATAATTGCTTTCACTTTACACCCTCCTGTCAAACACTTTGACAGTGAACAATCCCGGGCGCCGTCACGCGCGCCGGAACAATTGTAATGAGTCCTGATAAAAATTCAGAACCTTATCTCAAGTTGAAGCAATTGAAACGCCAGAATTAAAGAGTGGTTAAGGCATAAATAATTTGAGCTAACGAGTGGTTTAAGTTTTTGAGCCCAAAATCATATAGCGACTAAATACGAGCTTTGGATAATTAAAATCAAGTTGAGTTTTCTCGGTTATGGTAATTTGTTTTTTAAATTGTGAAACAAATTGCTCAAGACTATCTGCTCCGTGCAAATGCTGTTCGTGGGGCATGTTCGTTGACTGCGCAATAACTAATATGCCTTTTGGAATAAGCTCGGCCCACTGGGTAGAGAAATGTTCGCAGGCGGTGTTGATGATGATGTCGGGCCGAGGCCCGTAATCATTATTAAAGTAATTCATTTTTGTTACATCGGAATTGAAAGTTTTAAATTTGTGAATGCCGTTGGCGATCCAGGTGTTATTAATTCTTTTGGCACGCTCATTAGCTTCTTCATCAATATCAAACTGGCAAATAAGAGCGGGGTGAATACGATCTCGTGAAAAAAGTAGAAAGGCCAGCAATCCATACCAGCCGCCCAAAATCCAAATGACAGGTTTTTCGGGCAAGCTTTCAATTTTCTCTAAGGTTTCACAGAGCCATAGTTTTGATTGAATTTGACCCTGCGACCAAGCATCTGAATTGACGGTAATTATATTCATACTTTTTGAGTTGGAAAAAAGATATCAACGACCTTAAAAGCTAAATCCGTGACGACTGGGCCAATAATTAATCCGGGGGCGCCGAATGCCATGATGGCGCCAATCAATGATAACAAGGCAATGACCGGATGCAGATTATCGTTCGATGAATTAATAATGAAAGGTTTTATCGCATTATCGATTGTACCAACCACGGTCGCCGTCACCAGCATACCAATTGCGATTCCGTTATCACCTTGAATAAATGAAATAAGGCTTAGAAAAATTGCGACGGGAGCCGCACCGATCACCGGAATTAAAGAAAAAATAAAGGTGATGACGAAGATCATTAAAAATTCGGTGTAGCCAACGAAGTAAGCCACCGTTGCCAGTAAACCCGCTTGCACGCAGCCGATAATGGCCGAAGCTACAAGCGCGATGTAACTGCTTTTTTGGGTGGCTTCAATCAGTTGATCCATCTCATGATCCGTCATGAGATCTAAATTCATAATAGATTTTTTTATTTTTTGTGATTCGGTCAAAAGGTAATACAGAAACAAAGCAAAAACGAAAAGTCCTAAAACTATTTCGGGCAAAGCGCCAAAAAATGCCGTGGCAAGCGGGCCGATCATGGCCGCCGCGCGCCTTAATAAATCACTAGATTGCGGTAGTTCACTTAAATCAACGTTAAGACTTTGGGCCACTGCACTGGCCTTGCCACTGAGGCTCGTAAAAAGTTTTTCGGTTGACTGGTACAATGACGAATTTTGCAAACCAACGTCGGCATATTTTTTTACGGACGAAATCGCTTTTACGATCACAATGACCACCGGAATGGCAATTAATAAGAACAATGAAGTTAACAGGCCAACGGTCATCCAACGGCGGCGGCTTTGACGTTGTGAGAAGTTACGCACTGGTTTTTCTAATGCAAATGCAAATAATATGGCTAACACAATGGCCGGAAAGAAGGGGCTAAATAAATAAACAAAAAGTAACAAAATAAAGGTAACGAAAGCAATTCTAAAGTAGCGGTGGCGATTTGATGTAGTCATACTATTGAAATGAGTCCTTACTAAACGGTTTAACTTTTGGATCTGCAGACTTACCGAACCAGATTAAATAAAACTGTTCGGCCATTTCCTCTGGGCCAGTAATGGTTTTACTTTCGCCGGTGCTTGATTCTAAAAAGAATGTCGTTTGTTTAGCTTTCCAAGTAGTCGTGATGGTAAGGACTGATCCCTTTTTAAATTCACTCATTGAACGAATGGCATCAAGTACTTGCGCTAATTCAGAGCTCATTTTTTTTGGCGTTATTTTGTTAACGCTAAGGCCTTCGTTAAAAGTGTCGGCTAATTTAGAAGCCGGGAATGTCCGTAAAAAAGTTAAATGAAATTGAACGGGCGCCGCTGCTTTTAAACTCGCAATCACATCGGTTTCACTCTGCCTAAATTTTTCGGGTTGCTTGGCTAAAATTTGTAAAACGTATACGTTTACGGGAACAAGTCCGTAGATGGCCCCTTTACGTACGGCGTGACCTGCCGGCTTGAGCTCACAATGCTCATCATCGCTTGAAATGAATTGCGTAGAACTTAGTAACGGCGCGCTCTCAAATTCAACCTCACTTAGGGTTGGAGTCGACGCGGTCGCCGACGCACGAAATGAAAATGATGAGATCACAATAGCGAATGCTATAAATACAGACATAGAATTGATTTTCATCGCATATCCTTTCTAGTTCAATAATATCTTTCATCAAACTAGCTGTGGGCGGGGGTGTCAAATAAAACACTTCGTAGTCGGCAAAAAAGTCATTTGCTACGCTAAATCTTTTTAAGGAGATAGTTATGAAAAAAGTAATTCACACGGACAACGCCCCCAAAGCTGTCGGCCCCTACTCACAGGCGATTCAACTAGGCGAGTTTTTATTTTGTTCGGGGCAAATTTCAATCAATCCGCAAACCCAAGAGGTGTTTACCGGTGACATTAAAACCCAAACTGAAATGGTCTTAAAAAACATTGAAGCCGTATTAAAGGCGGCCGACATGAATTTTTCGCATATCATTAAGACGACAATTTTTTTAACCAGTATGTCAGACTTTGCCGTGGTCAATGAAATCTACGCGCAAAAGTTTTCGGCGGAGCCTCCCGCGCGATCGACCGTAGCCGTGGCGGGGTTACCAAAAGGCGTTAACGTTGAAATTGAAGTGCTTGCTCACTTTAATGCAAAGTAAGTATTTAAAATTCATTTTAGGTTTTTTTGCGCTTGTCATCTTGACGATTTTTATCGCGCAAGAATTTCGCGCGATTCGTGCCATTAAAGACGTTGGGGTGGTTGATACCCTTGAACCGCATGATTGTGGCGTCGTTTTGACGGGGGCCAGTGGTCGGTTACGCGAATCATTCGAAGTGCTGGCGCAAAAGAAAATTAGAAAACTTATAATCTCGGGCGTTTTTAAAGAAGCGCAGTTACACGAAATATTTCCGCATTTACCTTTTTATCCAGAAGTAAACCCAGAAGATATTATTTTAGAAAAAATTTCGGGCAGCACCTACGGAAATGCCGTGCAAAGTTTAGCGGTCGTGCAAACGTTACGCTGCCACAACATCGTTTTAATTACCTCGCAGTTGCACATGTATCGATCTTACAAATTATTTAGAACGATTTATCCTGAAAGTATCAGTATTACCCCGTACCCGGTCTTGCACTTAGCGAAAGAGATTACAGTTTTTGATGTCGGCCTTGAAACGATGAAATCGGTTTTTTACTCGGCCCTTGGTCCAGCGCTGACTTTCTAGCCATTAAGTTCTATTTCTTTATTCCGATAAAGAGACATGGGCCATTTTAAGACTGTCACCTTAGATCAGATAATTTTTGAAAATGTATCAATCGCAATCGATGGTTTTGATCCGATTTTGCAATCGGTCGATTTAGAAGTACCTATGGACCAAACGATCGTGATTCTAGCATCAAATCCGATGCACGCCGCGCACTTACTAGAAACTTTGGCGGGACGAAAATTGCCGCAAGGTGGGCGCATTATTTTTAATGAATGTCCGCCCCACGAAGTTGAAGAAGAAATTGTACTTTCAAATCAATTAGTCGGTTGTTACTTTGAAAATCAGCGACCCTCACCGAAAATGACGGTTACCGAAATATTTTCACAAACGAAAGCGTCTAGCGCCCTTATTGCTGATGCCCTCGAGCATTTTGAAATAACTGAATTAGCTTTGAAAAAATTTAAGGACCTTAGTTATGAGTTGCAAAAAGTTGTGCTGTTAGTTGCGGCGACTTTGAATATGCCTCAATTATTAACGCTTGAAGATCCGGCGGTAGGAATTTCCGAGAAAAACTTGCTGAACTTTTTGGACTGGATTCAATTAGGTCAAAGACAAGGGCACCTTCGGCACATTTTTTTAACGAACAATCATCCGACGGCAATGCGTCACCTGAATGCAAATGAATTGTACGTAGAAGATGGTTTAATTTACCTGCAAGATAAAGAAAAATTTAAAAAAGCCGTTCACTTCTAAGTTTTAACCCCACATACTAAAGGCAAGTGGAATCACCTTCATTAAGTCTTTATTTTTTAAAAAAGCTAGTGCTATCAACTCGGTCTGGAGCCCTGATACGTAGAATTACTATCCTTTCTTTTATTGCGATTTCTTTAAGTCTGACAGTTTTTTTTATCGTTCTGTTCGTTATGAACGGCATGAATTCAAATATTAAAAATCGCATTATTTCTTTAGAGCCCCATTTGGTGACAACAAACAAAGCTAAAGACGACAAAACCATTTTAGATCTTATGCCAAACCAAACGGTTTTAGCGTACCAGTCGTTTGATCTGATTTTAAGAACGATCGATGGCCAATTTCGCGGTTCGCAGGCAATTGGTTACACCACCCACGGATTAGACCAGTGGTCGGATAGGCTTACGCGTTTAAAAAATAAAGAGGGGCGCGCGAATAGTTATAATGCCGAAATCAATAGTCTGAACTTAGGTGAAAATGAAGTAGCGCTTGGAGTTGATTTAGCGCGCTCACTTGGTTTATTGGAAGGCGATGAAGTCACCTTAATTCCACCGGAAACTTTATTACTTAGCTCACTCGAAACGCCGCTTTTTCAAAAAGTTGTGGTGAAACGGATATTAATTACAGATCTTTATGATTTAGATTCGAAGTTAATCTTATTTAATTCTGATAATACTCTAGCGGTGTTTGCTAAAACCTTAAGTCGTAAGCGAGGATTTCATATTTGGTTGGATGACGTCGGGAGTGCCGATGGCTTAAAAAATAATTTGCTGCAAAAAGAAATTGCGGCCGAGACCTGGCAAGAAAAAAACTCAGATTTATTTTTTGCGCTGTTGATGGAAAAAACGATGATTGGTACGTTTTTAGGTTTAGCAGGCCTGATTGCCTCTTCGTCTATTTTAACCGTGCTAGCGCTTTTGATGTCGCAGAAAAAACAAGACATTGCGATTATAAAAACTTTGGGGCTTTCGCAAAAGAAAACACAGTGGCTGTTTACGAAAATGGGTCTATGGATATCGGGCAGTGCGATTGCGCTGGGGGCATTCTTAGGCTTAGCGATTAGTTTTTATTTACAATACTTTCCGGTTCATATTTTACCGAACATTTATTATGACTCATCTATTCCGGCGTTGGTGGACTTTAAATTTGTCTTTGTGGTCTTAGGAATAGCTTCAATCTTAGCCTT
>JACMNA010000176.1 GCA_014378765.1 Bdellovibrio sp.
AATCAGTACCGAAGTAAAAGTTAGAATAATTAAATGCCGGTAGTGCCGCCGCGGCCACTGTTTGTAATTACAAAATAAATACAGAAAGCACAGCGCCCAACCAATCGGATAGACGGGGTGCACATTCACCCAGAATAAAAACAGAGCCGGTAAAATATATTTCCAGCGGTTGGGGCGTAAACTTTCAAAGTAAAGAATCGCTAGCACCGTAATAATTAAAAAATCTGATAATAAAGAAGTACGCTCCATCAGCCTAAAACTCATCGCATAGATCGCAAGAATTGCTGACACGGACCAAATAAATAACGTACTGCCCGAATTGCGTCGGCATAAAATCGGAAACGAAATAAAAAATCCGATCAGCACCACTTTGCAAATGATAATAAAATTAAATCCACCTAAAATATATTCGCCGTAATAAATTAAATAACCCAACCACTGATGATAGATCGTCCATGAATAATCAGTGAGCGTGTAAAGAAATAAATCGTGGGCCGGAAACGAGCCCGCACGAAAATACTGGCGGGCGATGGCCAAGTACATAAATAGATCATCTGATTGAATGGCGTAACAGGTAAGACTTGTTACCAGTAATAAAATGCTAAATGACACGAACCATTTCATTCATATATTGAATCGAGGTCTTAGCGTAAACTCAAGCTTTAACCTTGGCGTTGACGATTATCTACAGCTAATGCGGCTTCGCGAATGACTTCGCTCATTGTTGGATGCGAGTGGAAACTGCGTGCCAAGTCTTCGCTTGAACCACCGAATTCCATGGCGACAATTATCTCACCCAGTAATTCAGAAGAACCAACTCCCACGATGTGTCCACCGATGATTCGATCGGTGGCCTTATCACACACGATTTTAACGAAGCCCTCGGTGGTTCCATTAGCTTTCGCGCGACCATTGGCCGAGAATGGAAACTTACCAACTGACACTTCAATGCCTGCAGCCTTAGCGTCTGCTTCTGTCATGCCCACGGAAGAAACTTCGGGATGCGTGTATATAACTGAAGGCACGGTCGCGTAGTTCACGTGCCCGTAGCCGGTTGATAAAAATTCGGCGACGGCTACGCCTTCTTCTTCGGCTTTATGTGCGAGCATGGGCCCCACAATCACGTCGCCAATGGCGAAAATATTTGGAACGTTTGTTTGGTAATGGGCATTTATTTTTACTCGGCCGCGATCGTCTTTTTCAATCTTGGCATTCTCTAAACCTAAACCGTCAGTGAAAGGCTTTCGGCCCGTAGAAACTAAAACCACGTCACCCTGAATTGAAGATTTTTTGCCGTCGTTTAACGATTCATAATCAAGTTCAACGCGTCCACCGACAGATCTTGAAGCGGTCACTTTCGTTGAGGTCATAAAAGTTACGCCCATTTTTTTCATCGAGCGCACTAAGACGTTAATGGAATCTTGGTCCGCCATACTGCAAATCTTTTCGGCGAATTCAATAACGGTAACCTTTGAACCTAAGCGCGCCCATACCGAAGTCATTTCTAGGCCAATCACGCCGCCACCAACAACCAGCATTTCTTTCGGCACGTAATCTAACACCAGCGCGCCGGTTGAAGAAAGAATTTTTTTCTCATCGTATTTTAGAAAAGGAAGTTCAACCGGAACTGAGCCCGTCGCAATCACAATATTCTTGGCCTGAATTTCAATTTTAGTTCCATTCGCATCCGTAACTTCAACCGTGGTGGCATTCACGATTCGGCCGGTGCCCTTAATGCCGGTAATTTTATTTTTTTTAAATAAGTATTCAATTCCGCCGGTCAAATCAGCCACTATTTTATTTTTTCGTTGCATCATCTTTTCAAGATCTAACTTAACTGATTCAATTTTAATTCCGTGATCGGCAAAATCATGCAGTGCTTCGTGATAATATTCCGAGCTTTGTAGAAGCGCCTTCGAAGGGATGCAGCCAACGTTCAGGCACGTGCCACCAAAAGTTTTATCTTTTTCAATTACGGCCGTTTTAAAACCCAATTGCGCCGCGCGAATGGCTCCCACGTAACCGCCTGGACCCGATCCAATAAACACAACATCAAAAGCATCCATAAACACTCCACGACGAATAAACGAATTAAATAAATATCAAGGCAGCAAAAGCTAAACTTCTAACAATAATCTTTCAGGATCTTCAACGCCCTCTTTAATCTTAACTAAAAAACTAACGGCTTCTTTGCCGTCAATCATGCGGTGGTCATATGATAATGCCACGTACATCATTGAGCGCACTTCGACTTTGCTGTTAATCACAACCGCGCGCTCTTCAATTTTATGTAAACCTAAAATCGCACTTTGCGGCGCATTTAAAATCGGCGTCGATAGCAATGAGCCAAACACGCCACCATTAGTGATTGAAAAAGTTCCGCCATTTAAATCATCGACAGAAATTTTACCGTCGCGGCCCTTAATAGCTAAGTCGCGAATGGCTAATTCAATTCCGGCCACCGTGTAAAGATCGGCATCTTTAATAACGGGAACCATTAGACCACGCTCGGTCGATACAGCCATGCCGATATTATAATAATTATGATATTCTATTTCTTGCCCATCAACCCAAGCATTAACAGCCGGAAAAGCTTTCAACGCCTCGATTGCGGCTTTAACGAAAAATCCGTTGAAGCCCAAACCGACGCCGTATTTTTCTTTGAACTTATCTTTATACTTAGCACGTAGTTCAATAATTTTTGTCATATCAACTTCATTAAATGTCGTTAAGATGGCGGCGTTATGCTGAGCTTGCACTAAACGTTCAGCAATTTTTTTACGAATGTTAGTCATTGGCACACGCTTGGTGTCGCCCTGTTTTGACGGACCCGAAACAACCGGAGCCACCATTGGTGCGGCCGGGCTTTTACTCGGCGCCGAACTTGGCGCCGAGCTTGGCGGTGGAGTCGTTGACTTTGTTTGCGTCGGAGTGCCGGTCACGTCACCCTTAGTTAGGCGACCACCTAAGCCTGTTCCATTCACAGTCGCGGGATCAATACCACGCTCATTAACCACACGCTGAACGGCAGGAGACATGTGAGCTTGTAAATCAGGATGAGTTTCGCGCCCGCCCGATGCCGGAGCGGGAGCGGGAGCGGGAGCCTGCGGCGAAGAAGTTGTATCCTTCGCGGCCGTGACCGGAGCAGGGGTCGCACCCACAGAGGCTTTACCGTCGGTATCAATCGATCCCACGGTCGCGCCAATCTTTACCGTTTCGCCACTTTGCGCATTGATCGTTAGTACGCCATCTTTTTCGGCAACGACTTCGACAGAGGCTTTATCGGTTTCAAGAAGCATAATCACGTCGTTCATTTTTACATAATCGCCTGATTTTTTAGTCCAACTGCCAATCACTGCTTCGGTAATCGATTCGCCAACGGTTGGAACTTTAATTTCTATCTTCATGTTGTTAACCTTTCGCTAAAAAAACTTTAAGAAAATTATTAAACTAAAAACATCTAAACTTTAAAAACATCCGCGATAATTTGAACTTGTTCCGCTTTGTGTCGGTAAACCGAGCCGGTTGCGGGCGAAGCGCGTTCGGTGCGGCCCACGTACGTTAAATTTAATTTCGAATTCAGCTGAATCAATAACTCCATTAATTTAAAAAACACAAATTGGTAAGAACCCATGTTTTTTGGTTCTTCTTGCGTCCAAACGCATTTTTTGGCGTTAGGATACAGCGCCAAAGTCTCTTTAATTTTCCAAGTTGGGAACGGAGATATCTGTTCAAGACGAACTAGCGCGGTTGTTAAGTCGCGCGCCTTTTCACGCTCTTCTAAAAGTTCGTAGTAGAATTTTCCCGAAACCAAAACTATTTTTTCAACTTTTTTGGCGTCAGAAATAAATGGATCATTAATAACTTCTTGAAACGAACCCGTCGCTAATTCAGCGATTGTGTTTGTGGCACGTGGATGACGCAGTAAAGACTTCGGCGACATAATAACCAAAGGCTTACGGAAATCGCGTTTGACTTGCCGACGAAGCGCGTGAAAAATCTGCGCGGGTGTCGTTAAGTTCGCAACTTGAATATTATTTTGCGCCGACAACTGAAGAAACCGCTCTAACCTTCCCGACGAGTGTTCGGGCCCTTGGCCTTCGTACCCGTGCGGTAATAATAATACCAATCCGCTCATCTGTTGCCACTTTGATTCGCCGGCCACCAAGAATTGATCAATAATAATCTGCGCCCCGTTGCCAAAATCACCAAACTGCGCTTCCCACATGGTTAAAAAACTTGGGTCAGTGATCGAATTGCCGTATTCAAAGCCCATTACGGCGTATTCGGAAAGAATTGAATCGTAAACGCAGAAATTAGTTTTTTCAGAATTCAGTTGCTTCAATGGAAAATAAGCTTCGCCCGTTTTAGTATCGTAAAAAGCCGAGTGACGGTGAGTAAACGTTCCACGTACGCAATCTTGTCCGGTTAATCTAACCGAAGTGTCTTCGGTTAGTAGACTGCCGTATGCTAAAAGCTCGGCCATACCCCAGTCGATTGCTTCGCGGCCTTCAGCCATCGCCCGACGCATTTCAACTAATTTTACCAACTTAGGATGAATATTAAACCCAGCTGGCACCGTTGAAATTAATTGGCCCACTTTTTTTAATTCGGCCAAATCAATTGAAGTCTTGGCTGGCTTTTCGATATCGGCCGAGGTGGCTTTTTTCAGGCCCTTCCAGGCGCCATCGAATTTAAAAGTTTTTACTTTAGGTGGCTTTGCTTTGGTGTCTTCGTAAATTTTTTGTAAGCTGTTCATTCGGTCGGTCATTAAAGTATCGGCGTAAGCCTGATCGCAAACCGACGTTTGAATTAATTGCTTCGAATAAATTTCGCGCAAAGTTGGATGCTTACGAATAATTTCGTACATTAAAGGCTGCGTGTAAGCGGGTTCATCACCTTCGTTATGTCCATAGCGACGGTAGCAAAGCATGTTGATCACGATATCACGTTTGTATTCTTGACGGTAACGAACGCCGATATCAATAGCGCGTACGCATGATTCAACGTCATCACCATTACAATGAATCACCGGAATCGCTAAAACCTTCGCCACATCAGACGAGTAGTGCGATGAACGGCCATTTTCAGGATTGGTCGTAAAGCCTACCTGGTTATCAACCACGATATGAATTGTGCCACCGACCGTGTAACCGCGAACGTGTGCCATCTGAAAAACTTCCATCCCGACGCCTTGACCCGCAAAGGCCGCATCACCGTGAATTAAAACTGGAATCACGCGTGCGCGTTCTTTCGTATCAAGTCGGCGTCTTTGCGCCGCTCGCGCCATTCCAACTACCACCGGATTAACCGCTTCTAAGTGCGAAGGATTAAATGCCAAGTGCGCATCGACATTTCCGTTAACAGATTTTTTAGTTTTTGAATAACCTAAGTGATACTTCACGTCGCCATCAAAATCTTCCAGCGGCGATTCTAGTTCGGTCGGACCATTAAAGTCGGCGAACATTTGGCCAATATCTTTTTCCATAAAATTCGCCAGCACGTTAATGCGCCCGCGGTGGGCCATGCCGATAACGATCTCTTCGGTTTTAAGGGCGGCGCCTCGGCTGATGATGCGATCTAACATCGGTAGTAAAGCGTCGCCGCCTTCAACCGAAAATCTTTTTGTACCAACGTAGCGCGTGTTAATAAATTTTTCTAACGACTCGGCATTAGTTACTGAGTTTAAAATATTTTTTTTCTCATCACTGGTTAATTTAAAGCCCGTCGGATTTTGTTCAAATTCTTTAATAAACCAATTTCTAACTTCGGGTAAAGCCTCAGCACACTGCACGGTTAATTTTCCGCAGTACACAGCTTTTAAGTGCGAAATAATTTCAGCCAGCGTAGCGTTCGGGTTTCCAATTAACGACCCAATCTGAAATTTCGAAAGCAAATCTTTTTCAGATAAGTTAAATTTACTCAAATGAAGTTGATCGCTAGGCGGAATTGAATTCGTTAACGGGTCAAGATCAGCTTCGAAGTGTCCGTAATTTCTATACGCCGTTATCAGATCGTAAACCTGCAATTCTTTTTCCGAGAGGCCAAATGCGCCATCTTGGGCAAATTGCACGCCTTCAAAAAAGCGTTTCCATTCTAAGCCGACCGAGTCGGGTGAAGTTTTATATTGATTGTAAAGTGATTCCAAATAATCAAGATTCATATGATTCATAGTAAATTGACCCCAACTGTTTTTCGAAGCATCATCGTCTCATAAAAAAGTGCCAAGCAGTATCAAAAATATCTGCCCGCTGAAGGAGTTTATAGAGTGTATACATTAGTCGTTGTTCGCCACGGTGAATCCACTTGGAACAAAGAAAATCGCTTTACCGGATGGAAAGATGTCGACTTGTCTGAAAAAGGCATCAGCGAAGCACAAAAAGCGGGCAAGGCATTGGTCCAGCAGAAACTTACTTTTGATTTTGCATACACTAGCCGACTGACTCGGGCCATCAGAACTTTAAATTATATTTTAGATGAAATGAAATTGCAGTGGGTGCCAGTTACGAAAGAGTGGCGTTTGAACGAGCGGCATTACGGCGGCCTTCAAGGTTTAAATAAAGCCGAAACTGCCGAAAAACACGGTGAACAGCAAGTTAAAATTTGGCGTCGCAGTTTCGATACGCCACCACCGCCCATGGAAACTTCGCATCCCGATCACCCTTCGCACGATGTTCGTTACAATGACGTTGAAGCCAAAGATTTACCAAACGGTGAATCGCTTAAAGACACCATTGCCAGATTTTTACCGCTTTGGGAGCAAAAAATTGCGAAAGATATTTTAGCCGGCAAAAAAATACTAATTGCGGCCCACGGAAATTCATTAAGAGCATTGATTAAACTTTTAGAAGGCCAGTCGGCTGAAGAAATAATGGCGGTCAACGTGCCCACCGGAATTCCGCTGGTTTACCAACTCGAAAAAGACCCATCAACGCCATCAGGTTTTAAAGTACTAAAAAAAGAATTTCTAGCAGACGCTGAATCCGTCGCGGCCGCAATGGCGCATGTCGCTGACCAAGGTAAAAAGATATAATGAGCCAAAAACTTTTTAGAAATTTACGCCTAGTTAATTCTGAATTTACGGGGAGTGAAGCGAAGCGGGCTTTTATCGTTGAAGCCGGTTTAATTACGTGGATGGGTTCGCAAAATCAAATTCCTAAAAAACTGAAGCCTAAAAAAGAATTCGACTTAAAAAATAACTTAGTCTTTCCCTCTTTTATCGAATGCCACACCCACACGGTGTTTGCGGGCTCGCGCGCGCAAGAATTTGAAATGCGGAACCAAGGAGTTAGCTACTTAGAAATTGCCGAGCGCGGCGGGGGCATTCTTTCAACCGTGCAGGCTACGCGGGCGACCAGTGCGAAATCATTAACGGCGTTAACGCAAAAACGGGTGAATAACTTTTTAGCGCAAGGTGTTTCAACCCTTGAAATAAAATCGGGCTACGGTCTTGATTTAAAAAATGAAATTAAAGTTCTACAGGTCATAAAAAATTTAAAGGGACCCCGAATTATTAGTACTTTTCTAGGCGCACACGCTAAGCCGGCCGAATTTAAAACGCATGAAGACTATCTTCAGTATTTAGTAACGACCGTTTTACCCGTCGTAAAGAAAAAGAAATTATCAGATCGAGTCGATATTTTTATCGAGAATAAATTTTTCGAAAAATCGGCATCGCAAAAATATCTCGAAGCCGCTAAAAAACTTGGATTTGCGGTTACAATTCACGCTAACCAGTTATCTTTTTCGGAAGGAGCCGACTTAGCGCTAGAACTTTCGGCCCATTCCGCCGATCACGTCATTCATCTTAATGAAAACCATATTAAAGCATTTGCGAAATCAAAAACGGTGGCGGTGCTGCTACCAGCTGCCGATCTGTATATGAGGTGCGCGTACCCATCAGCTCGTAAGTTGATAGATGCGGGCGCAACGGTCGCGTTAGCGACAGATTTTAATCCGGGCAGTTGCCCCACTCAAGATTTGGCTTTGGTAGGATTGTTAGCTCGACTAGAAATGAAAATGTCTTTGCCTGAAGTTTTTAAAGCCTACACATCAGGGGCGGCCCAAGCCCTAGGGGTTAGTGATGCCGAAGGGCAACTACTGGTAGGCAAGTCAGCAAACTTTATAAGCACTGCTGCAGAGCTTAATGATTTTTTCTATTCGGCCGGCAGCACTCCAAAACATCAACTTTTCATTCGTGGAAACGAAATTAAATCCACGATAATTGCTCGCGATTAACGCAGGCTGCTACGAATTTAAGATTCTTAAATTTTAGCTTGTAGAACCTATGAATTATTTCCTAGGCTACGTTTATGGCAGCAACATATTCTTCATTTATGACGACCGAATACTACAGTCCCGTTTTCAACACGGCGCTGTTCGACGGACCGTTTCGAATTTATTTTTCACAAAGTTATGAATCGTCAGCTTTAAAAATTTACCACCTCCTGCAAACTGAATATCAAGATTTGTGGTCGGAACTTAAAAAATGGGCCTCGAGCTCACGCGAACATGTGTTCTTGCTGATGTACCCAGACGATAAAGACTTGCAGATGGTCTTTCACGCGACCGATACAGATAATAATGATGCTGCTGACAGCTGCGTTCAGTTACGTGCTTGGGCCGAAGGAATTATTCTGGGTATTTCGCAACCCGCCAGTGATTTAAGTCTTTCTAATCAAGTGGAAAAAATCGGAAGTTTACTGAAAATTTGGGTTCAAGAACAAAAGAGCCATGAAGCCACGCTTTAACCAGTTAACCGTCCTTAAAAATAAATCCGGGCAAATTTTAGTCGAGTATCTGCTGTTGATGGTGATTGCCATTGG
This sequence comes from Bdellovibrio sp., assembly GCA_014378765.1. Taxonomy (GTDB): domain Bacteria; phylum Bdellovibrionota; class Bdellovibrionia; order Bdellovibrionales; family Bdellovibrionaceae; genus Pseudobdellovibrio. The sequence continues at coordinate 8,826 of JACMNA010000176.1, forward strand.
CTGCGCGACCTTATTAACAAAAGGCTTAGTGGGTCGGGGTGAAGGCAAAAGCGAAGGTATGCTTATCAGACAGTGGGATAAAATTATTCACGTCATTGGAAATGATATTCCGGATTGTTCAACGCAGGTTGATTTTAATTCGGCCAAATGCCCCTAAAATTAAGTATCTCTACAAATACACTGAGCCGCGTTTTTTTATTTCGCGGTTTAATTTCTTCTGCATTGATTCTTGAATTTCGTTTGCCAAATCAACGCACAATTCTCGGTCATCGATTTTCTCGGGCCCAAAAGGTAATCGCACCGGCTTTTCAAACACAATTTTCCATTTTGCAGGAAGCGGAATCACGTTAAGCGGCAGCGGTAAAACTAAGCCCCGCAAAAATTTCGAAAATTTCAGCTGCTGCAAATTAATATGAGTTTCTTCCGCGCCAATGATTAAAGTGGGCACGATCGCGGCTCCCGTTTTTAAACTCATGCGAATGAAGCCCCGTTTAAATTCTTGCAGCTGGTATTTTTTCGACGTTGGTTTAAAATTACCCTGTTCGCCCTCGGGAAATAGCACAATCATATTATTTTTTTGCAAAAGTGAAATGCCATTTGAAAAAGTAGCTTCGATAAAACCCATCTTTTGCGCCGGTAACGCCGTTTTTTCGGTTAAGAACCAAAGATGGTGAGTCATCACGCGCGGAATACGCTTTGTTTCTTGTTGCAATATATAAGCTAAAATCAGTGCATCGAACCCCAAAAATCCAGAGTGGTTGGGCGCAATAATGACCGGTCCGGTTTTAGGAATATTTTCGACGCCCACAACTTCGAGGCGAAAATATTTTTTCATTAACTCCATAAAAAATCTTGGAAACACTTTATATAGCAACGCATCCGCATCGAGTTGCTTGAGGTTATAGATTTTTTCATTGGGTTTTTTAAAAAAATTGATCATGATAGTCCTATGAAAAAATATATCATGTCGATTGATCAGGGCACAACGAGTTCGCGCGTCGTATTAGTAGATTCAACCGGAAGGCTTGTTTCTTTAGCAGCCCAGCCCTTTAAGCAAATATATCCCAAGCCGGGTTGGGTTGAGCATGATGCCAATGAAATTTGGAGCACTGTTGAATCATCGGCCAAGGCGGCCTTGCAAAATATCAAAGCGCAGCCATCTGACCTGATGGCCATCGGAATCACAAATCAGCGCGAAACCGTGATCGCCTTTCGAAAATCAACCGGCGAGCCCTTGCATAACGCGATTGTGTGGCAGTGCCGCCGCACCACTGAAATGTGTGAGCGCCTAAAGAAAAGTTGGGCCCTTAAAATTAAAAATAAAACCGGTTTGGTATTAGATCCCTATTTTTCGGCCACTAAAATGCGGTGGTTGATCGAAAACAGCCCAGCGGTAAGAAAGGCCCTGGTCGAAAAAGATTTAGCATTTGGCACGATTGATACGTTTTTAATGTGGAATCTTTCAAGTAAAAAAATTTTTGCCACCGACGTCAGTAATGCGTCCCGAACAATGCTGATGAATTTAAAAACGGGCCAGTGGGATGCAGAGTTGCTAAGACTTTTTAAAGTTCCGCTAGAATGCTTACCCGAAATTAAATCTTCATCCGGACTTTTTGGCTACGCCTCCAACTGTAGTTTTGCCGCCAACGACACGGCCATAGCGGGCGTCGCGGGCGATCAACAGGCGGCCCTATTCGGACAGACATGTTTTAATGTTGGCGACAGTAAATGTACGTTTGGCACCGGAAGTTTTATTTTGATGAACACGGGCCCGAAAATTTTAAAATCAAAGTCCGGATGTCTAACGACGGTCGCATGGAGATTAGGAAATCAAAAAATGCAGTACGCACTTGAAGGCGGCGCATTTATTTGCGGTGCCGCCGTCAGTTGGCTACGTGATGGCTTACAACTATTCGAAAAAAGTTCTGAGGTTGAAGAGCTTGCCCATCAGGTTGAAGATGCCGGGGGCGTAGAATTTGTTCCCGCATTGGCGGGTTTGGGCGCGCCTTACTGGAACCCGCACGCGCGCGGCGAAATTACGGGTCTTACTCGCGGATCAACACGCGCTCACATCGCCCGGGCCACGCTAGAAGCGATGGCCATGCAAAATGCCGATATACTTTTAGCGATGCAAAAAGATCTTGGAAAAAAGATGAAGCGTCTTAGAGTCGACGGCGGCGCTTCGGCTAATAACTTGTTGATGCAACTGCAAGCCAATTATCTCGGAACATTGGTAGATCGACCGCAGCAAATTGAAACCACCGCCATGGGCGCCGCTTATTTGGCCGGACTTGGGGTGGGGCACTGGAAAAACCCAGACGAGATCAGAAAAATTTGGAAAATCGACAAAGAATTTAAATCAGCAATGACAGCAAAAGCGCTCCAGCAAAGAAGAAAAAGTTGGTTACTAGCAATTAAGAAATCGACACTCACCAACTAAAGTCGAGGCTCTGCTCAACCGGGCGCAGCCATTCGTATGACTAGAAAAATAGTTCCACTTTGAAACTAGCCTCCTTATGTTTGCTTAAAAAGCAAACAATAGAGGCACTTCATGGAGGAAGTATTAATGAAACTAAAAACCAAACACGTTTTGATTGCATTAGCCTTAACGATTTTTTCGATTGGCGCCAGTGCAGCTGAGCCGCCTGAAAAAGAATGGACATTTTTACTATTTTTAAACGGACACAACAATCTAAGTACGTATGGAACTAGAAATTTAAAAGATATGGAAAAGTCGGGCTCAACCGACAAACTTAATATCGTGGTCGAGTGGGGTTCAGAAGAAACAAATATTACCAAACGCATGTTAGTAAAAAGATCAACGAATCCAGAAGCAGTTACTAGCCCGGTGGTGATGAGCTTACCCGATCACGACATGGGTGATTATAAAAACTTAGTCGAGTTCGTGAAGTGGGGAGTCAAAAATTATCCGGCTAAACATTACTTCGTGGCCGTTTGGAATCATGGCTCGGGCTGGCACTTTCAAGATATGAGTTTGCAAAGTCTGAATCGCAATACGACCGATTTTCAAATGAATGATATCTCGTTTGATGACAGCTCGGGGAATCATATCACGACGGAACAATTAGGTTTAGCGATGGGTGAAATCAAATCCTACTTAGGTCGTAACATTGATATTTACGGATCTGACGCGTGCCTGATGCAAATGGTTGAAGTTGCGGGCGAAATGAAAGATTCGGTTAATTATTTCGTTGGTTCGGAAGACACTGAACCGGGTGAAGGTTGGCCGTACGAATCATTTTTTAAAATTTGGGCGACGAACCCAACCATGACGCCGGCGCAAGTTTCAACGGTATTAAGTAGAGAGTACGTCCACGCCTACAACGGTGGCGTTTACGATCGTCAGGAAGTCACTTTCTCGGCGCTTGATCTTTCTAAATTCGATGCCCTATTGGCATCGACTAAAAATTTAGTGACGCATATTACATCATTAGGCAAAGATTCTTTAAATAAAATTCGATTAGCGATTGGGTCGGTTCAAGGCTTTTATTTTGCAGATTCTAAAGACTACGGCGATTTGGTTAAAGTGATTGGCGCTTTACCAATTCAAAAAAATAAAAAAATGTTTTCGCAAGTGTCTGCGGATATAAAAAGTTTAGTCATTGCTAAATATGCAACTACGGCTTATTCCAAAGCACGTGGAGTCGCTATTTGGATGCCTGGTTACAATTCGTCGTACATGGAGCGCTATAAAGGCCTGAATTTTGATAAAAGTACCGGATGGTCTTCACTCATATCTTCAGTTGTTACGGAATAATTCTAAAAAAAATAACGGTTGGCCAAACTTAATAGTTCAGGCTAACCGTGCATCCCAAATAAAACTCTGAGCTTTTTGAATCATAAGCCTTTAAATTATTTTCGTAAGTTTCGGGATTAAATAATCCACCCGAATTCGTGTGCCCTAAGTTCATTCCAAAATAGTCATTAAATTTATATTCTATTTGTTCGTAATGTAAAAAAGCATTTGAGATTTCATTACTATAATTATAAAGCGAATTAAATTCAAACCGCATTTTAAATGAAACTGCATCGGTCAAAGCGTAACCAAAATTCACGCGTTGGCGTATGCGAAAATCAACATTTGATTCACCCTTGGCGTTTGTATTCGACTTCGAAAACATCTTAGTATACCCCAAACTATAATTCAATGTTAGCTCGGGTGAACCCCAAGCTTTTGAATTTAGGCCAAATACAAAACTAGTTCCTAATGTTGAAGTCAATAAAGCCACTTCGCGTGACTTTTTAGACAGGGGTAGGCCGTAACTTAAAAAGGGCGTGATCAATAAGTAGGTGAAGGGCTCGAAAGATTTTCGCGTTAAGTTTAACGCCGAGTCATCCCAATCGTGATCTTTCGCATCGATCAAATTTTGATTATAGAAAAAAGCGCCCACAATTTTATAAGTTGTAAATTCAATTTTAGGATTCAATTCATAGTACATAAATTGCGACTGCGATCCGTCAGTTTGCTTCTCGCCTTGAATTGAATAGGTCGGGCTAATATCAAGAGCTAAGCTATATCCGAGACCTTCTTTTTTGGGCTCCATGGGTTGAGGTTCTGAGCGGGAGGCGCCTTGTGGACGGTTCGGTTTTGCCTCTAAGTTTATTTTTTTAAATTGCGTGTTCGGTAAGCCGTAACCGTTATATTTCTGCGGCAGTTGCGTACCCCGAGATTGGCTGTGGGCGTTGGCGTAAATGATGGTAAACATCAGCAGTAATATCAGTTTCATTAAAATTAACTATTCCTGTCGGCGTTGGCTTGTTTGAGCGTCGTATTCATTTGTTTAAGCCGAGATGAAAAAGACTTCAACATCGAAGAAGCCCATAGGGGTAAATCATTAAGCATCAGTTCGTAACCTTCGGCCGAAATTTTCATAGCCTTTACGTCTGAGGCGGCTTGCGCCGAGGCGGTGCGGGCGCCTTTATCAATCAGAGCGAATTCGCCAAAGGTTTCGCCGGGCAGTAAGCGGGCTACTTCCATTTTTGCGCCTTTTTTATCTTTCATAAATATAGAAACCTCGCCGGATTCAATTATATAAAAGTGTGCTTCGATGTCGCCTTCGAAAAAAATAAAATCGCCGGCTTTAAAAGACTCTTTTGTAATTGAACTCATGAAGGCCTCCTGCCATAAATAAAAACACTTTTTAATACAGTAAGATCTTTTCTAAATCATGCCTAGCAGACTTTGCTAGTTAGCCCATCCATACTTAGACTTAGGTCGAGTTGTCGCGCCTGCTTTGCAAGGTTACCATATTTTATCTTATCTACAGCAAGGTTTACGATGTTCACAAAGATCCCCGATAAATTAAAGGTTGTGATCACGCCTCTCAATTGGGTGATGGTTTTTTTACTGGTTGGTCACGTCGGGATTACGGCCGCCGCAAAAAAGAAACCGAAGCGTCCCCGTATAACAACCGAGCTAAAACTATCGCCGCGATTGATGGATTTAAAGCCCGAGGCCGAACAATTACTGAATGACTTTTTTAAATTAAAAATGGCCGGCGAAAATGATGAAGCCGTTAAAAAATTAGGCGAGTGGCATACCGCTAGCCCCGAACAAACTTTGTATAAAGAATTTTTCTTGGCGCAGATACAACAGTCGCCCGAGCAATTTTGGAAGCTTTACTTGTCTTTAAAAAAAGAAAAAAAATTACTACGCTTACAGTTGGAATCACTTAAGCAAATACTAGATATTACTAGCCAAACAAAAACAAAATTTCCTTTGGTCATTAGTGATTTTAAGCGTGAATCTAAAATTACCCTTAAAAAATTTGGTGGCCTGCCCGAAGGCTTAGATTTTGAATTGCAATTTCTAAAATGGATTCAAACCAATGGCGTCACCGAAGAGCTCTGCCAATCAGAGCGTCAGCGCTGGTTGGCGCAAACCACCATGCCCCTGAATGAAGTGATGGCCGCCCTCAATTCGTGCCCCATGAAATTTAATGATTTTACGTATCGAACGCGCTTACTGATTTTTTCGGGCCAAGAGAAAAAAGCCCAAAAAGAAGTCGATGAGTATATTAAACTAGAAAAATTAAAAGACTGGGAAAAAGCTTACCTGCAGGCAATTTTCTTTTCTAATATTGGCGACCCTACGGCGGCGTTTCAAATCGTTAAAAAATTTGAACCAGAATTATTGGCCTCGAAAGATTATTACGATAATTTATTCTACATTGCCCAGCGGGCGGGCGAGTTAGATAAAGCCGAAGAGATCGTAAATAAGATCATTGCGCAAGTTCCATCACTGGTCGAAAAGAAAGAATTTATATTTCAGAAAGCTTTTTTATTTTATCAAACGAAAAGATATAAAGAGGCTATTGTTTTGCTTGATTCATTAATTAAAAATAATTCTTCACATGGTAAAAAACGCAAACGTAATGATTACGACGATCTAACTTGGCTGCGCGCTTGGTGTTATTACCTTAATAAAGATTATTCAGCTGCTAAAGAAGCTTTTATCGAAAATAAAAAGTGGACGCGTGATTTAACCCGCAACGTTTATTGGCTGGCGCAGGCCGAATGGAAATTAGAGAATCAACAAAAAGCGCTAGATTATTTTAAACATTTAGCGCAACCATTGATTAAAGGTGAATTTTTTAATTACTATAATTTATTAGCGTGGGTTCGTTACGAAACTTTAAAGGGCGAAGTGAATAACGAGGCTTTTAGAGCGCAACTTTCTAAAATGCGGTCGGGCCGCGGCCAGTACGTTTTACCCGATGACATCAGTAACCCATTACGAATATTACAAGAGTATCGAACCTACTTTTCCGAAATCAACACTACGGATGAAGGCGATATTCAGGTCGTTAACCAAGATAACATCGTCGCCGGACAATCCGACGTAAAAGCGATTTCGGTCGACAACTCGGCTGAACTCAAAAAAGAAATTAATTGGTCTGAACACCTCATTTTGTGGGGTTACCCCGATTTTGCCAAATGGCATTTGTTCGAAGTTGAAAAAGCACTCCGCAATCGACAAAGCGCCGAACTTCTCATTCAGCATTACCTCGACAAAAAATATTATTACCGAGCCCTTTCATTGATGCAAAAGGTAACGTCGCCACAACAAAAAAAACTGTCGCTTAAAGATGACGAGCTATTATGGAAGTCATTGTATCCGCAAGCTTATAACCTCAGCGTTCAGTCTGAGTCAGGCATTCGAAAAATAAATCCATACTTAATTTGGTCGATCATGAAAGCCGAAACGCAATTTAAATCTGATGCGATCTCGCCGGTCGGGGCTGTTGGTCTCATGCAATTCATGCCGTACACGTCGTATAAAGTGGCGAACTTGTTACGCGAAGATCACGAAGTAAAGCACTTGTTCGAACCTGACCAAGCCGTCAAGTTTGGTGCCATGTACTTAAAAAAATTGTCGATTGAGTTCAATAATCAGCTACCCCTAATTGCCTCGGCTTACAACGGAGGCCCCCACCGTGTTAAATTGTGGCTACGTAATTTGGGCGACATCGATTTCGACGTGTTCGTTGAACACATTCCGTTTGCCGAAACAAGAACTTACGTAAAGCGCGTGCTCAGCTTTCACACGACGTACGAAAAAATCTACGATGAAAAATTAGATGCCAAAAAATTTCAATGGATGATCGAAAAGAATCAGTACAAATTAGCTCAGCCCATATCACTTAAAGAAGAGTGGGATTTTCCGATTCACTAAGCAATTTTAATTTACCAGCTATATCCAAAGGCTAATTTGGCAAAAATTAAACCCACGTCTTTCAAGTAACGTTGCTGACTGGCTTCCAAATCTTTTTTCAAAGTGGTGCTGGTCGAAGTAGTCGAGGTGTATTCGCTATCAACGAATGAGGCAATCGGCAAATTGATCCCAACCCATTCACAGCTTAAAACGCCGTCCCTAAATATTTGCCATTGATTACCAATCGCAAAACTAGCCGAACCGGCCGTACCCTTAAACCCGTAGTCGTAGTCCGAGCCGTAATAGTTTGATTGTTCTTCAACGTTAATTTGGTAATAATTCAAACCACCCTTCAAAAAAAAAGTCGTATTCGCAAAATGTTGAATATTGCCGCCCACACCCCGGTAACTGCGGGATCTTCTTCGCGAAAACCAACCGGGAAAAAACGGCTGATCTCCACCAAAATATTCGATCGCCAATATCGTATCTGGATCAACCATGTAACCTAATGAAAAGGCCTGCGAACTAATATCAGGCACCGGCCCCACGCCCACTAGTTGGTGTCGGATGTACCACTCTTTATTAAGGCGATGATCACGATTGGTTTTTCTTTGTTTGGGGGCAGGCTCAAGATCGTCGGCGAATGCCGTCGTTGAAATAAATAATGTAAGCGAAAAAATAAAACAAAAAATAAAATTCAATGTTCGCATGGGTACCTCATTGTTAAAATAGACCAATTGCATTAGAAATTATACAGATGAAAAAAACTTTATTTTTACAATGTAAAAATAATTTACCAGGTAAAGCCAGCGTAAAACCTAACTAGATTGATTGTTTGTCGTTTCAAGTAGTAAGTCTCAGCATCTTCAAGTTCTGAGCGTGAACTGGTTTGGTTTGAAACCGATGAAGAAACAAAGTCGCTTCTTACATTTGAAGTAATTGGTAATGAGATTCCTAGCCAATCAAATCCAACTACACCATTTGCAAACACACGCCATTGATTTCCAAAAGCCAAAGTTAGTTCAGTTGCATTGCCAATGAATCCAAAGTCGTCGTTAGTATTTGAACGGGCGTAAGCATAATTGTAGTTCACTTGAGTGAAATCAAGGCCACCTTTTACGTAGAGTGACCGTCCAATTAAATGCTTGAGATGACCTCCAACTGCAGTGAAGGTTGCAGATTCTCGACCACTACCATTTGCATCGATCATGAGTCGATTTCCAGTCATTATTTCTAGTTGAATTAATTGAAATGGATTAATGTAATACCCAGCCGTAATTCCTTGTGACCAAATTCGGTGTACAGGACCCACGCCAAATAGCTGCGCATTGATGACCCATTTATTTGTATGTAATGTTGACTCTAAATCAGCACTTTGAGATGGAGCCTGTGCTTGCACAAATGAAGTGAAAATCATAAAAATGACAAATACTTTTTTCATCTTAGAAATACCTAAACTTCATTAGACGTTAAATTTAAAAAATAAAATATCACCGTCTTTGACTAAGTATTCTTTACCCTCTGAACGGTACTTACCGGCTTCTTTTACTGCGGCTTCGCTTTTAAGCGAGAATAAATCTTCGCAGTGGTAGGCTTCGGCTCTAATGAAACCCTTTTCAAAGTCGGTGTGAATCACGCCGGCCGCTTGCGGAGCTTTAAAGCCTTTTTTAATTGTCCACGCGCGCACTTCTTTTTCGCCGGCCGTGAAGTAAGTGTAAAGGCCTAGTAACGAATAGGCTTCGCGAATCAGACGGTTCAATCCTGGCTCGGTGGCGCCAAGGCTTGCTAAGAATTCGGCGCGTTCTTCGGGCGGTAATTGCGCGATGTCGGCTTCCATCGCTGAGCAAATTAAAATTGTTTTATTATTTTCTTCGGCGGCGCGCTTTTCGACCGAGCGTACCCAGTCATTTCCACCGGCCGCGAAATCGGTGTCAGACACGTTGCACGCGTACAAGACCGGTTTGCTGGTTAGTAAATGCATATCGAGCGAGTATGGCATTTCTAAATCATTCAATGCGACCGAGCGGGCGGGGCGGCCTTCGCCTAAGGCTTTGTGAATTCTTTGCGTAACATCTAATTCCATTTTCATTTTCGGATCGGCGGAATTCTTTGCTAACTTCTCAATGCGCTTTAACTTTTTTTCAGCCGTGTCGTAATCGGCTAGCATTAATTCCGTGTTGATGATGTCCATATCGCGAACGGGATCAACGCTGCCTGATACGTGAATAACATTCGGGTCATCAAAGCAACGCACGACGTGAATGATTGCATCGGTTTGTTTAATATTTCCTAAGAATTGATTTCCTAAACCCTCGCCCTGGCTGGCGCCTTTTACGATACCCGCAATATCGACGAACTCCATCGTGGTTGGTACAACCGATTGCGGCTTTACGTGCGCGGTGATTTTATCAAGGCGTACATCGGGCACTGTAACAATCCCCACGTTAGGATCGATTGTGCAGAACGGGTAGTTCGCGGCTTCGGCTTTCGCAGACGTAAGCGCATTAAATAAAGTTGATTTACCGACGTTCGGAAGGCCTACGATACCTACTTGCAATGCCATTAGAGAGCTCCTTTTAGGGGACCATTAAAATCAGTTGAGGCTTGATTTAAACCTTTAAAAATAAAACATTCAATTCCGGCGATGGCTTTCTCGACGACTTTTTTTAAAACTTTGTCTTCGTCTTTGGTAAAAGCACTTAAAACGTAATCACCGATATCAAAACCCGGGTGTTCGGGGCGGCCCACGCCAATTTTTAATCGCGCGTAGTCCATCGTGCCTAAAAGTTCGGTGATATTGCGCACGCCGTTCTGTCCACCGTGCCCGCGATTTTTATGAAACTTCATCGAGCCCAGCGGTTGATCGACGTCATCATGAACAATTAAAATTTGCTCGAGCGGAATTTTATAGAATGCCATCGCGGCCTGTACCGACTGGCCCGATAAATTCATAAACGTTTGCGGTTTCATCACTAAAATTTCTTCGGACTTTTTTTCGATGTCTAATTTAAACTTCTTAGTTTCAGCTTTGTGCTCGTCTCTGTAGTTACCGGCGTTGATCGAATTCATCCAGACGTCCATAACCATGAAGCCCACGTTATGGCGGGTCATTGCGTATTTGCATCCTGGATTTCCGAGCCCAATGACTAACCACATACTTACTTAACCTCTAGAAAAAAATTTCAATCTCTTAAAATGAAATGGCGACCGTTAAGTCGCCATACATAAAATTAATTACTTTTGAAAAATTACTTCTTCGCAGCAGGCGCCTTTGCAGCGGGCGCTTTCGCGGCAGCCGGAGCGGCCTTCGAGTCTTTACCAGCGGCAGCGGCAGCTGGAGCAGCGGCACCTTTAGCACCGGCAGCACCGGCGGCAGCAGGAGCAGCCGTGGCAGCTGGGTCAAGCACAGCGGCAACAACTTCTTCTTCAGCTTGAATAACAACCGCGGCGATTGTTAACTCAGGACGAGAAATTAACTTAACACCTTCAGGGATTGTTAAATCAGAAGCATGGATTGAATCGCCTAAGCCTAAGTTAGTTACGTCAACCACGATTGCATCAGGAATTTCAGTTGGTAAACACTCGATCTCAACCTGACGAGCGGCGATATTTAATAATCCGCCCTCAGCTAAACCGATGGCTTTACCTTCAACGCGAATCTCAACCGATACACGTACAGTTTTCTTTAAGTCTAACGCGAAAAAATCAACGTGTTCAGGACGACGAGAAACCGGGTGAACAATAACTTCTTTTAATAAAGCCACTTTGCCGTTTAAGGTTGATTCATCACTTTTTAAATTTAAAAGCGCATTTTCGTAAGCGCGGGTATTATATTTTAAAATATCGTTGACGTGAACCTGAACGTTGAAATTTCCGGTCGCACCGTAAATAACTCCAGGAACCATTTTATTTTCGCGAAGACCACGAGCCCCTGCACGGCCGGCTTCACGCTTGTTAACAGTTAATTCAATTCGTTGTTTCATTTTTTCTCCTAACTACTTCCTCCAAAAACACACCCAATGTGTGAGTCTGAGGCCATCGTTGTTTTGGTTTCCTAACTAAATCGCCATTATTAATTTTCTGCCGAAGGGCAGAACCAATTAATCAGTCAAATAACGAACTGACAGAGTCATGGTCGTGTATTCGTTTAATGGCTTCAGATAAAACGGGGGCGACCGAGATCACTTCAATTTTACCTGAAGCTATTGCGGCGGCACTTAAAGGAATTGTGTCTGACACGAAAACCTTTTCAAGTCTGCTTTCGTGAATGCGAGTGATCGCAGGGCCCGAAAGAACAGGGTGAGTCGCAACGGCGAACACTCTTTTTGCCCCATTTTTAAGTAGGCTGTCAACCCCTTGTGTAAGGGTCCCGGCCGTATCAATCATGTCGTCAACGATGACTGCCGTTTTACCGGCCACGTCGCCAATAACGTGCATGGCTTTGGCCTCATTAGGTCCAGAACGGCGTTTATCAATGATGGCTAAGCTAGAGTCGATTCGCTTAGCAAACGCGCGGGCGCGTTCAACTCCGCCGGCGTCTGGGCTGACGGTGACGAATTCTTCGCCGACGCCTATTTTTTCTTTCCAATAACGGGCTAACGTTGGCGTTGCGAATAAGTGATCGAAGGGGCAATTAAAAAATCCTTGAATCTGGGCCGCGTGCAGATCAATCGCGACCACGCGGTCAGCGCCGGCGGTCGTTAAAAGATCGGCCATGCATTTTGCGGAAATGGGCGCGCGTGGGGCAACCTTACGATCTTGTCGGGCGTAGCCGTAATAGGGAATCACCGCCGTGATGTGCTGTGAAGACGCACGCTTAAAGGCGTCTAACATAATAAAAAGTTCCATGTAATGTTGGTTGACGGGCGGGCACGTACTGGCGATTACGAAAACATTTTTACCGCGCACACTTTCTTTTATTTCGACTTGAATTTCTCCGTCAGAAAATGCGTTCACCTGACTTTGTCCGATGGGCACATTTAATAATCTAGAAACTTCAGAGGCTAAATGTTTGGAAGAGTTACCGGCGAAGATTTTAAGGTTTGTAAGCGACATGAAACCCCTTGCATGGCTGCTAATTATTTGTTGAATCAAACTAGCAAGGCGAACTTAAGTTGTCATGAGATTACGGTTGTTTCTTTCAGTTTGGCTAAAAATTGGGACAGCGCTAAAGCGCGATGAGATTTCTGAATTTTCCACGCGGGGCCTAACTCGGCTAAAGTTTTTGTTTCGCCTTCCGGCACAAAAACCGGGTCATAACCAAAGCCCATAACTCCAGCTAATTTGGGGCTAATGGTGCCTTTTAAAACGCCTTCAAAAATTAATTCTTCATTTTGTGGAGTGTAAACAACCGTCATACATTTAAAAACGGCCTGGCGATTGGCGCCTGATCGAATTTGCATCATTTTTAAAAGCTTCGCGACATTTTCAGAATCACGTGCGTTAGGCCCGGCATAGCGCGCGGAATGAACGCCCGGAAGGTGATTTAGGCTTTCAACCTCAAGGCCCGAGTCTTCGCCTAAAACCCAATAGTCGGCTTTCAGGGCCTTAACCGACTTTGCTTTGATGCGCGCATTTTCTAAAAACGTTGTTCCAGTTTCTGGCTTGGCAGAAAAAACGGGCAGGTCACTTTGAGAGTAAACTTTGATTTCTAAAAATTTAGCCAAGGTTAATTTGTACTCTTCTAACTTGCCTTTATTTCCGGTGGCGATCCAAATTTCCATTGGCTATCGCTTCAGGGGGAAAAAACTGCCGATGACTTTTTCCTGTTCCAAGAAAAGTTGACCGCAACCAATTTCGGCTAAGCCCATCATGTCTAGCAAT
>JACMNA010000024.1 GCA_014378765.1 Bdellovibrio sp.
CTGAGCAGGGGTGGCAGCGGGCGCGTTTATTGCCAAATTTATTCACGTCACGTCAGGAATTTAAAACCTTTGGTCTGCCGGCGGCACTTTATGCGATGTCTCCTAAAAAAGACGATGGCTCAATTCGATCTATTCAAACTTTAAAATATGTTTCCGAACAATTTTCTATTCCGATCGAAAAGCAATTTAATCGCGGCCAGATCAAAGAACTTGTGGCAAAAATTAAGAATGAAAAAAAATTCAACGGTAAAATGGTAGTTATTTGCTGGGAGCATAAAGAATTAGTTTATATCGCAGGCGAGCTGGGTTTTTCTAATTTAAAGGATTGGCCTTCAAAACAGTACGACCGCGTGTGGACATTTAACTTTGCGTCTGATGGAACTCCCGTGCATTTTGACAACATTCCAGAAAAATTATTACTTAGTGACTCAAAAGATTAAATATTTTCTAATCCAATTATTAATTTGTAAAAATATGACAATTACTAATTTTAAAAGATCATTGTTAAGTGAGGAATTATGGACGAAATTGAAGTACCCCTTGAGCAGTCGCAAGAACATATTAATCATGCGGCTTTGCACGCTGATTCAAAGAATCAAAGCATGATGAGCATGGCCGCAGTGCTATCCGCTTTCTTAGCGGTTGCGGCGGCGATATCGGCCTTGTTTTCGGGACACTACGCCAACGAAGCAATGATTGAGCAAATTAGAGCTTCAGACCAATGGGCTTATTACCAAGCTAAAGGCATTAAGGCCGGCCTTGTGCAAATGCATTATGAATTAAGTCCAAGTGAGAAATTAAAACAAAAAATTGAAGTTTATAAAGAAGAACAAGAAAAAATTAATGAAAAAGCCAATGTCTTAGAAGAAAGCTCACGGCACCATCTGCATTTACATGAATCCCTTGCCGCATCCGTTACATTATTTCAAGTTGCAATTGCGCTAACTGCGATCGCCGTATTAACCCGCCGTAAACATTTTTTATGGGTTTCAACAAGCTTTGGGTTGTTAGGTCTGCTTTGGATGCTTAAAACACTTTTTACATAGCAAGGCGCTGATTCGCTTTATGAAAGCAGCAATGAGAATTTCGTCGTGCGGGCCAAATATGGCACAACGCTTGCGAAGTAAATCATATGATAAGTTTAAATTTTTGTAAGCCCTTATTAAAGTCTTTTGAACCATATGCTTTGATCATGCTATTGACACTCATATTACCAATAGCGGCCAAGGCACAATCTGCGTATCAGTTTGATTCATCATTTAAACAGACTAAACCTTTTTTATTTGAAATTGAAAAAGATGGAAAAATTTCGCACATTCTTGGAAGCATGCATGTGGGAATTCCCTTAACTAGCTTTCCTGTCATCGTCTTTGAACTTGCGGCGCAATCAAAAAGTATGGCCTTCGAGGCGGATGCTGAATTATTCAAAAAAAATAATCGTGAGGCGATGCATGCAGCGGCCCTTTATCCGCCGGAAGATTCTTTAGATAAAAACTTAACTCGGAAGGCAACCTTAAAGCTACGAGAACTGTTTGATCACGGGCAAGGAATTGAGCATTTGATGAAGTATCGTTCGTGGGCCATTGCTTCCGAATTGGATGCTGATACGCTTAAGACGCTTCAAGAAAGCGATGGTGCTGCTCAGTGGGATGTTTTGCAAGGAATCGATATGACGTTACTCAATTACGCGAAGCAAGTTGGCCGACCCATCACGTATTTGGATGATCTTTCTCGAAAGGTGGAAGAATTTAATGAGAATACTTCGGCGCAAGATTTAGAAAAATTACTTTCATACCCAAATCCAAGGGCTCATCTTTTACAATGTGCACGAATGGCTCAATCTAGTTATCTGAAGGGGAATGAATCCGGATTCATACTTTTTAATGAGTTGTGCGAAAATGAAATATTTTTAAAAAGAGTTGAAACTCGAACCATTTTTTGGATTGCTAAACTTGAAAATTTGTTCAACGAGGGCGGTGCATTTGTTACCGTCGGGGCAGGTCATATGGATGGACCGAACGGCTTAAAAGCTTTGCTAACCCTCAAAGGATATAAAGTTCGAAGACTAGATGCTTTTGGAAACCCAGTGGTTACGGCTAAAAGGGATAAAGCATTGCCAACTCAAAATTTGGTTCATCATAATTGAGAAGAGCCCGAGTTCGCTGTGCAACCCGATGTGTACGGCATGGACCCCGAAACATTTGGTGCGCAAGAGCCCGAAGTAGAAGAACCGGTTTCGGGCGCGAAGTCGATTTTATTAGAGTTCGATGTGGATGAAGTGGCAGAGCCGAAGGCGCTTCGACCACCGGAATTAATTAAGTTGATGGAGAAATTAGGATCAGCCCGGCTGGCCGCTTATAAAATCGGATGCAGCGAAGCATTTATTCGCCAGAACGCGAAAAGAACTAAGCTGTAGCCTTCTTTTTCGAGCGATGCTTATCGGCAAACCCCTGTAGAATCTCACGAATCAAAACTTGATATCGTCCCTCATAGTCCTCATTGAGAGCCAATTTTTTAAGGTCTTTAACCAGATTCAAGGGAAGACGGATAGAAATATGCGCCGTGATGTTTTCATCTTCAAAGTCTTCGATTGGAATATTCACATTCCCAGTCTTAATTTTTTTCGCCATGCAATTCCTCCCATCTTTCTAAAAGTAGCATTCTGTTTTCTTTGACAACCCGTAATATCCGATTCAAAGATGCGTTCGAAAATTCAGTCTCTTCGTCCATCACTTCCAAATTCAAAAGATTTATCCGAACCGAAGCTCCCATTCCTTCAACGTGTACATGTGGTGGTCTATGATCGTTCTCATTGATTTTATAGACCAGATGTTTGGAGGAGAGGGCTTTGATTCTTGTTATTCGAAATAAATATACAGTATTTACTGTATATACACAAGAGACAAAAGCCTTTTTGCATTTTGGAATTTTAAGGCGGTTTTAGTATCGGAATCGGTCGAATTTGTATCATTATGATATTATTAGGGATTTTAATTTGGTGCGCGAGAGCCCGAAGTAGAAGAACCACTTTCCGGCACGAAGGCCATTCTGTTCGAGTTCGAGGTGGATAATGTGGCTGAGCCTAAAGCTTTTTTGCGCGATGATCTGCGCGGGTTGGTTTTGAGGCATGGTTCGCCTTCTAAAGTAGCTATTGAGATTGGAGCTTCGGAAGCGTTTGTGCGGCAAAAGATTAAAGGTTTTCGCCGCCGCCTTCTTCGTAAGCGCTGTCGTGATCGGGATGAAGAGAAATAAACCGCATCTGTTGACCATCGCGACATACGCGAGCTCGAAACTTTTTAGAGATACGAATTGAAGCAATTTTTTTGCCAGAGCGGGTCATCTGTTTCTCAATAATTTCCCAGTTAAGTCCTCTTTTCTGAGTTTTAGAAGATGTTTTATAAATCTGATCCCAAGTCATCTTTTCAATTTTTTTAACAGTTTCTTCGACTTGATCAAATTCTATTGTTTCGAGTTCGAGCAATTCATTCTGTAGTCTTGGAAAACTCAGATCACATACAACGAGTTGATGCTGAGCTGAAGTCTGAACTAAAGATTTCTTATTTGCCACGAGATTGTTTTTGTTTTCTTAGCTGGGCAAAAACATCGCTCGATTTTGGAGCTTTTTTGGTCGTACTTTCTTCCCATTCATCGAATGCTGAAAGAGAGGCTTTCGCCGCTTTTGTATAAAATGTTTTTTGTGAGTCAGAGACGAACACGCCTGCACGAATGTGAAGTTCGCCATCTGCGATTTCTTCGATAACAATCTGCCGGCCCGCCCATGATTTTCCAATGCTAATCTGGCCATTACTTGCGACAGTCAAAAGTTTAGTTTGTTTTGCACTCATAAATTCCTCCAGACCAATAATAGAATACTGTAAATTCCTAATTTAAGCAATTCCTAATATCCTATCGGCGTATAACCGACAGACCTTTAGATGTGCCTTTGAAGCGTTTCATTTTGGTTCGAGTATGGAGTCGGTCAAATTCGTATCATTTTGATATTATTGATGATTTTAGTTTGGTGCGCGAAGGGGGACTTGAACCCCCACACCTTGCGGCTTACGCACCTCAAGCGTACGTGTCTACCAATTTCACCATCCGCGCACTTATCATAATGACTAAACTAACTTGGGAACTAATGAGGTTCCAAATTTTTGCC
>JACMNA010000177.1 GCA_014378765.1 Bdellovibrio sp.
CGAATCCATTATCCCTGCCGCACCTACGTACCCCTTAACCAAAGTTACGCGATAATTGGCAGTTTTTTCAGGCTCAATCATTATGTAATCCGATGGCATCTTTTTTTCATCTGGCGCTATCAGATCTAGATTACGTAAATCTTCATCGACAATTCGCGAAACTGCCTTCATTTCCTTACTTGTTGAGTTTTTACTTTTTAATTCAATTTGAGCCGCTTCTAGTTTCATTTTATTGTTTACATTCTGGTCTTGAAAATGTTTAACAATTTCAGCTGCAGTCATTTTATTGATTGCTTCATCAAAGATAAAAAGTTTTACATTAATTAATGACTTAGCCGATTTTAAATCGCTTGCGGTTCGAATATCTGCGCACCGTTTAACGTCCTTCACCGTGTCCTCTTTATATTTTCCGTAGGTCTGTTGAAGTGTAACAAGCTCGGCATTCTTTTTTACAAGCGCAGGGGGCATCGAAATTTCACTTTTTACCTGCGCCAGCAAATCCAACTTAGAATTTAATTGTAAGTTTAACTCTGAAAACTTTTTTAGCTTCGACCCTTTTTCTTCTTCATACTTTTTAGAAATAGCACAAACATCTTTACTTTTTGTTAACTTACATAATGAAATCATCTGGCTTGAGGCTTCAGGATCAAAGGCCAATGCTTTGAGTTTGAATTGAATATCGTCGATTTCGCCAACTAACGCCTTCGTCTGCGCAGTCGTTTTGACGAGGGCAATGCCGTCTACAACTTCAATGCTTAACGTACGTATATTACTTTCATGAATCTTTAGTTTGTCGCGAATCTCAAAACATTTATTCTCAGCTAATTCTGTTTTAAGAATTACTTGATCTTTTTCAATTTGGGCCCCGAAAAATTCACCGTACGAATTAAAATAAGTTCCTTCGTTATCGATGTATGCAAACACCGGTTTTTTATAGCCGACGGCTTTGGCCAACTCAAGGGCAGTGTTTTTACATGCGGCATTAGAATCAGCTTTTACTTGATAACTACTTAGCAACATGACAACGAAAAGATATTTCACGAAGACTCCATTCGATAATTATTCATCGTAAAGCTTATCTGAATAATAAAAAACTAGACCTAGACTGAAACTGGATTTGGTTTCTCGATCACCGCGAAGTACATAGGGCCAAAGCCCGCGCGGTCGGGAAGAATTTGGTAGCCCGACAAAGTTTTTTCTAAAAATTTAATTTTATCAAGCCACTCAGGTCGCAAAATAATCGGCTCACGTTTTTTTATAAGCTTGGCGATCACGGCGTCATTTTCTTCGGGTGAAATTGAACACGTTGAATACACAATGCGTCCGCCCGGCTTCAACGCTAACCAAGCCGAAGACAATAATGAATACTGCCGAACCGCTAAATTTTTTGTGCGACGTTCAGTCCATAAGGCGAATTCTTTTTGGTTTTCGAAAAGATGACGTTCTCCCGAACAAGGCACGTCAGCTAATATGCGATCGTAAGTTTCAGCATTTCTCAACCCGTACTGGTTGCCATCCAAACCCTTCACCGAAATAAATAAGCGTTGTTCTTTTGGAATGTACTCGTGCAACACGCGCATCAGGCGCTCGCGGCGACCTTCCGACATTTCGTTAGAGATCAGCGTGCCCGATACCCCCGATGATTCGGCTAAAGACATTTGCTCGGCGAGTATCAGCGTCTTACCACCCGGAGCGGCGCACAGGTCTAAGACTTTGTCCGCCCCGCAAACTTCAAGCGCGCGGGCGACGATTGCGCTGGCCGGGTCCATGACGTAGAAATCATACAGGCCGTTAGCGTTTTTTTGTAAAGCGTAGCCTTCAGGTTTCCAGTAGGCATCTGGTAAGAAACCAGCGGGTTCTAAATCTTTTAACTTCGCGGAATCTACATCGACAAAAAGATTTTTACGTAAAATTTGTTTTTCGTGGACAAATAAACTTTGCTTAAGCTGCGGCCAACGATCGCCGTAGATTTTTTCAAAATATTTTTCGAATAAAAGATTACTGAGCGGGGAATTCACAAATAAATTCACTTCCCGAATGCGCATCTGAAATTAATTTAACCGTACCACCGTGATTCAGCATGTGATGTTTGACCAACGCTAAACCTAAGCCGAACCCGCCTTGATCGCGACCCCGGCCTTTATCGACGCGGTAAAATCTTTCAAAGATTCGGTTCTGATGTTCTTTCGAAATGCCGGGCCCGTTATCTTTAACTTTAAGTACCACGGCTGATGGCGTCTGCAGCCAAGTCACTTTAATTTGATCAGACTGACCCGAGTATTTAATCGCATTCACTAGCAAATTTCGTAAAATTTGCTTCAATGCATCTTGTTGCGCTAAAACGAAATCAACTTGAATGTCGACTTCAATTTTTTTATGCTGCATGTTCTGTAGAAGTTCAACTTCACCTAAGACTACCTCGGTCACCGCATTGGTTGAAAGCGATTCTTTGGTGAGGGCCAAGCCTACATCAAGTTTAGATAAATTAAGCAGTTCATTCATCAAATCCGACATATTTTCAGCGCTTTGAATGATGGGCTGAACCAGTTCGTACTCGGCCGCTAACTCGGGGCGCGCTTTTAATTTCTTTCCTAGGACTTCTGCGTAACCCTTCATTACCGTTAATGGCGTGCGCATTTCGTGCGAGGCGTTCGCCACGAAGTCGACGCGAATTCTTTCGGTTTTACGAATTTCAGATAAATCGTAAAAGACGCCTAAGCACCAGGATTCATTTTCAATTCTTGAAGGTAACGGTGTCACAAACAATTGATACATATCAATTTCGTTTTTTTGAATCTCATTTTTTAGAAAAGTTTTTTTAAAAGTTGATATAATTAACGGATCACGAATCACGTCGTGTAAAAAGTAATTGCCGCCCTCTTTCACGGGGGCCCAATTGAAAAACCCCATGAATGAAGAATTGAAAGAAATTATTCGTAAATTCTGATCGACCGTGACGATGGCCTCTTTGAGGCCCGAGAATACCGTTTCGTAACCTTTACGTTCTTCTTGAGATTGTCGACGCAAACGTAAATATTTTTTTCTAAGGCTTAGGGCCGCCCGTTCTAAATCGGCAAAGTCTTCGTCGGCGGTGGCGTAAATATTTCCGATTTTAGTGTTTTCAATTTCTTCGGACTTCATCAGCTGAATCATTTGCCGGGTCTGGTAAGAAATCATACGGCGAAATCGTACGTAACTTAATATGTAGGCGACGATACTTAATAAGACGGCAGCCAGTGCCCATAATATCGTTTGAATCACTCCGACCCATCCGCATTTTCACTAGAATCTTCAAGCGAAATAAGTACCCGGTAACCGACACCCCGAATGGTTTCGATGTGCCCCGCCCAAACACCTAATTTTTTTCGAAGCGCGAACACGTGGGTATCAATCGTGCGTCCCGTGACGGCGATGTCTTCTCCCTGAACCAGTTCGATCAATTGCTCGCGAGTTAAAACTTGGCCTTGAACTTTAAATAGCGAAGCTAATAATTTAAATTCAGATGGAGTTAAATGCACTTCAACTCCGCTAAGCTTTACAAAATGTTTTGTAAAATGCATTTGCATACCGTCAATCGTCATTTCATCAACCGAGCTAGGGTTTTGCTTTTCGCGTTCATGCCGACGCACTAAATTTCTGACCCGCGCATTAAGAACTTTCGCGTCGAAGGGCTTCGGTAAATAATCGTCGGCGCCCGCATCAAGACCTTCAACGATTGAATCGGGATCGCTTTTAGCGGTCACCATCATAATTTTTATAGATTTATTGTGTTGTCGTATGCGTTTTAAAAAGTCGATTCCCTGTGTTCCAGGTAACATCCAGTCGAGCAAGCAAATATCAACTTTAGAATTTTGCAAGTGAATAAGGGCCGACTCCGCGTCGTGAAAAAGGTGAACGCCAAAACCCGCATCACTCAAATGAATTTTTAATAAGTTGGCAATGGCCAGCTCATCTTCCACCACGATGGCATTAATCATTCAATCCATGCCTGACGTCTTTACCCGAAAACGCGAAAATAACATCTTCGGCGATATTTGTGGCGTGATCACCCAAACGCTCTAAGTTGCGCGCGATCAAAATAAAATCCATCAACGTTTGTATATTTTGTGGCTGTTGCTTCATCAGTTCGGTTGAATCTTTGTAGACTTTATTTTTCATAAAATCCACTTGATCATCCATTTCAAGAATTTTTTGGGCCGCCACTAAATCCATTTTAACAAATGAATCTAACGAGCCCTTCACCATTTTACTTACGCTGGTCGACATCGTTTCGATATCTTGCATTGAACTGGTAAATCCGCGCTCTAGCAATTCGCGGCCTAGGTGGGCAATGTTAACGCATTGGTCGCCCATTCGTTCTAAATCGGTATTGATCTTTATGATTGATAAAATCAATCGCAAATCTTTAGCGACCGGACCTTGTTTGGCTAAAACTTGCAAACAGGCATTATCGACTTTTATTTGCAAATCATTGATGTGCATTTCAAATTTATGAACCTCTTGCAGAAGTTTATTTTCTTTTTTTAACAATCCCTCAGTCGCGGTCTGCAAGGCTTTCTCTACCTGCCCGCCCATTTCTAACATTAACTTTTTTAAATCTTCTAACTGAGAATCAATAATTCTTTCCATTCGAGGGGTCCTACTTTCTGGGCTAGCAAACTTAATTTATAGCTTCTTTCTTGACCGCTGTCTTCTTTCAACGCAAAAAGATACTATGATCTTATCTTCCATCGACATTGGTTCAAACGCAATTAGGCAGCTCATCGTTGAAGTAGATTCCTTCGGTCACTTCAAAGTCCTAAAAAAGCATCGCGAAATGATTCGACTGGGCTCAGATGTATTTAATTACAAAAGAATTCAAAATATCACCGAGCGCCGCCTGATCGCGGCTTTCAAACGCATGGCCAGATTGAATAAAAAGTTTTTGGTCGAAAAAAGTGTCGCCTTCGCCACCAGTGCCTTTCGAGACGCACAAAATAAAAAGCCCATTTTATCAGCTATTTTTCGCAACTCCGGCGTGCGAATTAAAGTCATCAGCGGCCTCAAAGAAGCGGGCCTCATCCGCATGGCCGTACAAAATACGATCGGTTTGAACAACGACCACTGCTTGCTAATCGATATCGGTGGCGGCAGCGTCGAGCTAACTCACCTTTTTAATTGCCGCATTTATTATTCGAAAAGTTTTAAGTGGGGCATGGTTCGCATGCTAACCGAGGCGCTAAAAGTGAATGTCTCGGCGCAAGCTTTACTGAAGTCAAAACTTCGGGCCGCGGATAAAAAATTACCTAAAGCTCAGTTTAATTTAGCGATTGGAACCGGCGGCAACATGGACGCGATCGCTCGGCTTAAGCTAGTTTTACTTCGGAAAGGCCCCAACACGTTGGTCACTTACGACGAGCTGTTAAAAATGTATAAGATATTTGAAAAAACTCCACCCGCCCAGCGCATGCAAAAAATGGAATTACGCGCCGACCGGGTCGACGTTTTAGAACCCGCCATGTTCTTAACTCTGCACCTGATGAAGAAATACAAAATCAAGAAATTAAAAATTCCGGGAGTTGGCCTTAAAGAAGGCGCGATCATGTCGATGCTTTAGAAGCTACGCCTGCGACCGATGGTGAATATCATCTTCGGTAATATTCTGATGAGTGACCGCCAGCCGCATAAGTTCCGCCTGCACGCCAGGCCCCGCTTCTGCGGCTTTTTTCTTTTCGTAAGTGGCATCTGACTTCATCACCCACGTTTGTTGGGTGTCATTCCAATAAAGTTGTAAGATTCCCCATAACTTTTCTTTCGCGTGCTTGTCGTAGACCGGGCACAGCGCTTCGACTCGGGCGTGAAGATTCCGGTACATCCAATCGGCCGAGCCGATGTAGAAGTCTCCGTCGACCGGGTTTTCTTGTCCGTTTCTAAAATAAAAAATTCGTGAGTGTTCTAAGAATCTTCCGATCGTTGACTGCACCTGAATGGTTTCACTGACGTCTTTAACATTCGGCCGTAAACAACAA
>JACMNA010000178.1 GCA_014378765.1 Bdellovibrio sp.
AGTATTTAGGTAAGATAATACTAAGAGTTATCTACTGCGATTGCCGGCAAATTGATACTAAAAGTGAGAATTATTCTCACTTAGCAAACTGCAGCGTCGCGGGGGCGCTGTAATTATAGGCATTCACCGCCGTAGCATTGTGCGGATGCAGGCTTTCTTGATGTTCACAGAGTACGTAAAAGCCCAGAACATTTTTTTGCGTTCGTAAAAACACTGATAATTTTCTTACGGCATCCTCGCAGAACATTAAGTTTTGGGCATTGAGTTTAGCAAATTCCATTTCATCTGATTTTTTCACCGCAGTTTGAACGGGCGTGCCCAAGGCTGCTTCGGAATTTAAAACTAATTTTTCGATTTGCTCTTCCGTAAATTCGTTGATTTGAACCCGAATGAGCGCGCGGCTGCGCTGGGCGTGAGGCGTAGCTAAAAATCGATCGAAAGCTCCTGTAGGGTTTTCGTGACGATTAACCTCCATCGCCACCTTGGCCGATTGAGGGCACGTACTCGAGTAAAGTATTTCAAATTGCGTCCAGCACTTAAATTCATTTTGATTCAACTGAAAAATCAATTGCACCGGATACAGTCGGAAACCCGGTAAAGCAGATTTTAGTGAAACCGTAGTTAATGGCCACTGCATTGTAATTTGGGCCGAGGCCGACTGACTTATTTCGGCTTGCGACTCGAGGCAATTTTTTAAAAAGTTTTGAAAGTTTAGACTTGAAATTTTCTGATTCAAAATGTGCGTCTGTTGCAACTGGTAAAGTCGCGACATGTGAATGCCCCGGTTATTCTCTAACAGGTTGACCCCCACGTCTAATTGGGCCGGTACGGTTAAAGCTTTTACCTGCAATGCGGTCTGTATTTGAGTCATTCCCACCCAACTCAGCGCTAAATGTTCGTCTGATTTTTCGATCATTACATCCGGAAGTAAGTTCATGCGCCTCATGTATCAAGAAAAAGGCCCAAATGTAAGGACTATTGTCGAGGCCCCAAGTTTGAGTAGTTTATACCTTCCTGGTCGCACGGTATAGTTATGGGGATGGCCGAAATGCAAAAAACGAAACTGCTTTTTATTAAATCTCCTTCGCACAATTTAAAAGCCATCGAAAACTATTTAACTAAACGAAGTTATAATGTTATTTTCGAAACTGACTTTGACGCAAGTTTGGTTAAAATAGAATCTTTAGCGCCCGATTTTATATTTATTGCGTGGGATCATCCGAATCCGCAAGTTCAAAATTTACCAAAAATAATACTCGAGCAAGCAGCAACCCCCATTGTGCCTTACATCGACTCCAAAGGTCACGAGGCAATCCGTCGACTTGAGTTTAGTGGTTTCTCCGATAAACTTTTTCCGCCCCTATCCGGGCCGGCGATTGAGAGAATTATCTTAAGGACATTAAAGATAATGGCTGCAGATGAAACGTTTGCCCTAGGGGGTGATAAACTAAGTCCACCGGCCGAACAATCTGAGACACGTTCAAATTTACTGGTGACCGCGGCCGGCCCCATTTTCGAGGACAGCCCCGCCTTCAAAAAATCGCGCAGCGAAGTGCTAACGGTTCGTAATGCGGCCTTACAAAATTCAGTTGAAAAATCTATGCCGCGCGATTTGATTGAAAAACTGCGGGTCGAATTCAAAAAAACTCTTCTGCAAAATTTTGAAGACACAATCGCGGCTTACCACGATCAGGCTAGCCCGGCCAAATCTGAAATTGATGGCGATTCGATAATGATTACACCCTCAGTCGAATCCGACGAAGCCCTCACCGCCGAACTTGAGCAAGTTCGACGTAATGCTTTGCAAGCAGAAAGTTCCCCTTCGATTACGAATCCTCATAAGTCAATTTATTGCGTTACAATTTACAGTTCAACCTGGTGCGGGTACCTCGTCGCTTATTCAGATTTTGAAACCGATTTTTCTATGGCGCAGTATCTATTTAGAAGTTGGCTCGCCCGTTATTTTGAAGATTTACAACCCTTCGAAGAGTCCGAACAATTTGAAATAAATATTACGCAAACCGACTACAACAATTGGGCTCAGCAAACAGCAGATTATTCGGAGCGCGTAAACTTTAACAATAAAGAAATTATTCTGAGTTTTTTTACCGCAGCGCCCGAGGTACTTTCGGTAGATTTACAAGAAAAAGATCTCATTGGCGTGCCCATTGAATTAATTCCGGCGGACAAAAATTTGCCACTATCATTTTTTCTACATCTGCCTGAAAATAAAAAGTTTTTGCTTTATACGCCTTTAAATCAGAAACTTGAAAAGACCCAGCTCAGCCGTTTAGCTGAAAAGCGAGTTAAAAAATTATTTACGCCAGTTCAATATGAAAAAGAATATAGAATTCTTAGAGCTGAAAATTTTTTAAGTGCGCTAACCCCTAAAATGAAAAACGGTGTTTAAAGTGAAACCCATTATTCTTGGCAGCACATCAGTCTATCGTCAGCAGCTGCTGCAAAAATTGGGAATTAAATTTACGACCCTAAGGCCTTCATTCGACGAAGAATCCGCAAAAATTAGATTAATCGCTGATCAAGCGTCGCCACTGCAAATTGCGGAAGCTTTATCCCGTGGCAAAGCGCAGTCGATCAATGAGCCATTGGCCCTCGTTATAACGGGTGATCAGTTGGTTCAATTAGATGAAAGTATTTTAGGTAAGCCAAAAAATTTTGAAAAAGCATTCCAGCAATTAAAAAGCCTTAACGGTCGCCAGCACCAGCTCATTACGGCCGTTACAATGCAGTTGGGAGCCGAAACGCGGCATCTCAATCACGTCACAAATCTTACGATGAAAAACCTAAATGATCTTGAGCTTGAAATGTATTTAAAAAAAGACCAACCTTACGATGCAGCCGGCAGCTATAAAATAGAAGAAAATGGATTAATTTTATTTAGCCAAATTGTGACGGATGACTTTTCAGCGATTCAGGGTTTACCGCTCATATGGATCAGCAATCAATTGAAGGGAATGGGTTATGAGTTCTTTAAAGACTAAACTTGATCAAGCAGCGTTTGCGGCCTTACAGTTTTCGTACTCTCCCTACTCGCAAAAAAAAATTGGGGCAAGCCTGCAGCTCACGAATGGAAAATGTTATTCGGGTTGCAATATTGAGAATGCTTCTTACGGTGGAACCGTCTGCGCCGAGCGTGTGGCCATCTGGAAGGCCTTTAGCGAAAACCCAGCGACTGAAAAAATTACGGAAGTTGTTGTAGCCAGCGTTGAAAAAGACCCCTGGCCCCCTTGCGGTTTTTGCCGTCAAGTGCTAGCTGAATTTTGCACGCCTGAGACAATTGTACGCCTTATTAATAGCGATGGAAAAGAAGTCACTTACCAATTTAAAAACCTCTTTCCAGCGGCTTTCAAACCGGAGCATTTAAAAAAATAATATCTGAATCAGTTTAATTAATTTGTACTACTAATTTGCATTTTGCAGTAATGTCGTATTCGTTTCGATGCTTGCCTTTTTCTTGAAGCTTTCAACCCACGATCGGTAGGCTTCAGTCGAACGCCCTCGTTCAAGAACTTCTTGGTCTTGCGGCTTAAGATCAGCTGTTTCCATTTTAATATCTTTTAATTTTAGTAAATATTGATTTTCACCTTCACGTACTAGTTTTTTTGCTAAGGGCTGAGCTTTTGTCAGCTCAAACGAAGTTTTCATTGCTTGCTGTGAATTCATGACCGGGACCGCATCCACCGACATATCGAATAGGCCCGTCTCTTTCCATTTCATATTGTACTTGGCCATTGCTTGTAAAACTTCCGCCGTCTTGCCGGCAGCTAAATCAGTTTCAATCATCTTAATGAAATTAGCATATTCTTCATTAGCGATCATGCGTTTCGCCACTGTCACTTTGGCCTTTTCAGGATCGGCTTTGGCGAAAGGTTTTTTATCTGTTACCTTGATAATATGATATCCAAAAGAAGATTTAACTAATCCTGAAGTTTGTCCTACGGGTAATGCGAAAGCCGCTTCTTCAAATTCTTTAACCATTCGCCCTTTAGAAAAATAACCTAAATCACCTTTTTTAGCTTTCGAACCCGGATCGTCGCTAATTTCAGATGCCACTTTTCCAAAATCTTCTTTAGCAATCCGCTTAAGCGCTAGTTCCGCTTTCGCCTGTGCGCTAGCCTCAGTGGCTGCATCAGACTTGATTAAAATATGTGACGCACGAATTTCTTCGGGCGTTTCAAATTCGGCCGTATTGGTTGTTACATACTCGTTAACTTTTTTAGCAAATGCGGCATCGGCTAATCTTGAGTTAACGACCGAAGCCGCTACTTCATGAGACTTTGCAAATTCAGCTGGGTTCAAGGTAATGAAATCCAAATTTAATTTTGCCGAGCGAATTTCTTTTTCAACATTCTTTTGTAAATCACTGACAGTCATAGACATTTCAAAAAGCTGTCGCGATCGTTGATTCTTAATATCCTGACGCAGTTTGGTTTCAAATTCTCCGGGCGTCATATTATTTGCTTTCAATATTTGCTTGTAAGCGTCCGATTGAAAAGCGCCGTCGCGTTTGAAGTAAGGCAATTCTTGCGTGATCATGTGCTTCACTTCGGCGTCCGTTGCATAAATGCCTTCTTTTTCTGCAGCTTGCGCACCCAGAACTTTACTCACCAACGAGTTCATCGCCTCATTCCGAAGCATGCCTTGCTGCATCCCCAGATCGAACTGGCCGCCGAACATTTGCGCGTAGTACTGCGAAATTCTATTTTCTTCTTCTTGAAAGTCTTTAATGGAAATAATTTGACCGTTTACTTCGGCCGCTGAGCCCATAGTTCGCGACCCACCTTTTCGTCCGTTCATGTCTGACAAAACGAAGACCAGAACGATCATACCGAAAATCATAAAGGCTATAATACTTCGGTAAGACAAACCTTTTTGCGCTAAACTTTTTTTAAGTTTTTCAGAAAAAGAGTATTGAGATGATTTCATCGAGAGGCTCCTTCATACGGTAAATTTTAAGACTCTCTATGTCCTCACGGTTCCGCGACGTTTTCAACAAAAATATACGTGATTAATTATTCTTATTAGCTTGAACTTCGGGCTTGAAATTCAGGCTTTATTTGCTATCGTTTTAGATACGAGGCAACATTGAATTTTCTTAACTTTAATTTTCGTAAGGCCATTATCTTAATCTTAGTAATTTCACTCCCGTTAATTTCAATTAATATGGAGCAAAAGAAAGTGCAAAATACTTGGTTTACCGAGCCGTTCAGTTTTTTAGCTGAAGGGGTTCAAAGTTTATTTGCCAGCCTCAGCCGCGGTGTGCGGACGACAACTTCTGAATATGTGAACCTTATTCGCATCAAGTCGCAAAATGCTGATTTGCAAAAACAAAATGATGAATTAAAAACCCGCTTAAACCAAATGACTGAAAGCCAAAACGAACTGGAAAGATTAAGAACATTGCTCGATTTTCAAAAAAATACGAAGATGGAGCTTGTGCCAGCGCAAGTCGTGGGACGCGATTTAGTTCCGGACCACAACACAATTACCATTAACAAGGGTACCAAGCATGGTCTTAAAATAGGCCAAGCGGTTTTAACCGTTTCGGGCGCGGTTGGCTACATTTTCAAGCCTCAGCTTTACACTTCGCATGTTATGTTAATTACCGATCGCTATTCTGTAGTTGACGCTTTGATTCAGAAAACTCGCGCGCACGGGATTGTAGAAGGAAAATCAAAAGAACTCTGCGTACTGCAATATGTAGAACGCACTGAAGATGTGAAGCCTGGCGATTTGATTGTTACGGGTGGCTTAGATAATATTTTTCCAAAGGGCTTTCCGTTAGGCGTGGTTACGAATGTGGAACGTAAAACAAAAAGCGCTTCTTTAGTGATTGATTTGAAGCCGGTCGTTGATGCCAATAAAGTTGAAGAAGTTTTTATTGTTACTCATGCGGCGCTAGAAGATTTTTTACAAAAACCAACTGATGTGACTGCGACTGAGCGAATTACCAAATGACAACCATCCGGCTAAGATTTTATTTCAAAATCTTCATGTTTACGATGTTCTTCTTTTTGGCGTGTGGTTTTCAAACCAGTTTTTGGCCCCATCTTATACCGTGGATACCAGGCCCGCAAATCTGGCTTTTAATGATTTTATTTATTACGTTGAAGTGGTCGCCCTTGTTTGCGATTTTTTACATTTACTTTTTAGGGTTTTGTTTAACCCGCTTTTCGCATATCCCACTTAAAATGATTTGGTCTTCTTTACTATTAACCTTTACCCTACTTTTAATAATTAAGAACCGTGTTCAAATGTCTGGCGCCTTTTCGTTTATCTTATTTTGTTTGGGCGGCAGCGTGATTTTTCAAGTGGGCTACGTCGTTTTATCACAATTAATTGAACACACTCCGACCACTTTGATGTTTTTAGATCGCCTGCTGCAGATTTTAATTAATTTTATTTTCAGCTATCCAATCTACTTTGTTTTTGAATGGTTCGATGAATCGCTCTTTAAAAAAGAAGATTGGTCAAGATCTCCTGAGAAGCAGGAGTTCGAAGTATGAGCGAATATATAAGTAATCCGGATGAGGCCCGTGAGTTTCAAAGTCGTTATAAAAATTTATCAATATTTATCGTTGTGACATTGGTTATATTTGTGCTGCGTCTGGCCTGGTTGCAAGTCATTCAAGGAAGTGAACTGCGACAGTTCTCAGAAAAAAATCGGATCAAGCAAAATAAAATTGCCGCGCCCCGGGGGCTAATCTTGGATCGTGATGGTAAAGCTCTCATCGAAAACTTACCTGGTTTTGAAGTTGTCATTTCTCCTCAATACATTGAAGATATGAAGCAATTGGCCGAAGTGGTTGGCCCTGTTTTAGGCCTTGAGCCCGCTAAGGTCATTGAAAAAATTCAAAAAAATAAACGAGTTAATGGACCGTTCGCCCTCATTCGCTTAAAAGATAATTTATCGCGCGAAGAAGTTTTTCGTTTAAAACGTGTACGCCTTGATACACCCGGCTTAGAAATTCGTGAATCGATAGTTCGTCACTATCCATTGGGCGAAGATGGCGCGCAATTATTTGGTTACGTAGGTGAAATATCTAAGAATGAAATTGCTAAACTAAATGAAAAATACCGTAGCGAAATTATTTTTGAACAGGGTGACATTGTCGGTAAAAGTGGCCTTGAAGAGTACCTCGAACGCAAAATTCGTGGCACCGATGGCGTTAGTTACATTCAAGTCGATGCCCACGGTCGCGAGACTGTCACCGAGATTCCGAATATTTACGGTGAAAAGATTAAAGATTTAGATTCGGTGCACGGCAATAGCGCGTTCTTAACGATTGATCGCGATATTCAAGAAGCCGCCTACAAATCTTTTACCAATTTGAATCGTATCGGGGCCCTCGTCGCGATGAAAAGTAATGGTGAAATACTGGCGTGGCTGAACGCCCCGTCTTTTGATCCCAATTATTTTGCAACTGATATTCCGGTTAGAATTTGGAATAAACTAACGAGTGATCCATTTAAACCACTGCGTAATAAAGTCATTCAAGATCATTTCTCGCCGGGCTCAACGTTTAAACCTTTAGTAGCCGTAGCGGCCTTACAAGATAAAGTTATTACCGACAAAACTGTACTAAATGCCCCCGGCCGCTTTTTTTTCGGCGGTCGTTGGTATCACAATCATAATAAAAACGGCGAAGGCCTAATTACGGTTTATGATGCGCTTGAGCGCAGCAGTAACGTTTTCTTTTACCAACTGGGAATTAAGCTTGGTATCGATAAAATGTACAACTACATCAGCCTGCTGGGTTTAGGATCACGCACGCAAATTGAAATGACTCGCGAAGCTCCCGGCCGCCTACCTAGTTCAGAATGGAAAAAATCAATTCGCGGAGAAGAATGGCAACCCGGTGAAAATTTAAGTACGGCGATAGGTCAAGGTTATGTGGCGGCCACACCATTACAAATGGCGCTAGCTTACAACACCATTGCGACCGAGGGAAAAGTTGTAAAACCATTTTTAGTAAAAAAAGTTGTTGATCACGATGGTAAAGTTTTATTCGAGCGTTTCCCAGAGGTATTACGTGACGTGACGTTACCGCAGCCCAATGGATACAAAATCGATGTCGATACATTTCGGATCGTTAAAGAAGCCTTACGGCGCGTAACTAATGGAACACGTGGGACCGCAAAAAATTTAAAAATACCTGGCGTACAAATGGCGGGTAAAACTGGTACGGCTCAAGTCATGAGTTTTACCGCCGATCAAATCTACGCGAAGTGTGAAAGCCGCCCGATTCATATGCGCCATCATGGGTGGTTCGTAGCATGGGCCCCATGGGATAAACCCGAAATTACCGTGGCGGTTTTGGCGCAACACAGTTGTCACGGTAATCCGGGCGCCGCCCCCATTGCGCGTGACGTAATTGAAGCTTATTTTAAAAAATATCATCCAGACATCATCGCCGAGGCTCTTAAAAAAGGCGATAAACATGCCGTGCAAATCATGCACGTACCGGCAGAGGGAGACTAGATGGCATTACGCGGTCTGCATGTTAATGAAAGAAATTTTTTAAATCGAATTGATATTCGTTTAATTCTTTTAATTCTCTGTTTAAATGTAATTGGCTTATTCAATCTTTATAGTGCAACCCACGGACCGCATTCAAGAGATGTTGAATCTTTATTTTTACAACAAATAATTTGGCTACTGGGCGGTTGGACAATTTTTTTCATCATGACTTTTCTAGATTACATTTGGGTTAACAAAATTATTTGGGTCATTTATCTTCTGAATGTGGGCGCTCTCGTCTATACCGATTTAAAGGGTAAGGTCGTTCTAGGAGGTCAACGCTGGATTGACCTGCATTTTTTTCGGTACCAACCTTCTGAAACTATGAAGCTATGCTTAATTTTAATTTTAGCGCGTATTTTACTTAACCGAAACTCAACCGGTCGCGGAATGGGCTTACGTGAATTATTTTTTCCTTTAATTCTTATTATTGTTCCCTTTGCGCTGACGGTGAAACAACCTGATCTAGGCACGGCCATGATGCTGATGTTTATCGGCGGGACCATGCTGTTCTTCGTAAAAATTCGCAAATCAATTCTAGCATTTATAGTTGTTACGGGGCTGGTTGCAATGCCGATCGCGTGGAAATATGGGTTTAAAGATTACCAGCGCAATCGAGTCTTAACCTTTCTGTCGCCCGACCAAGACCCGCAAGGGACGGGTTATAACTCAATTCAATCGCGAATTGCGGTGGGTTCCGGTAAGTTTTTCGGAAAAGGCTTTCGCATGGGTACTCAGTCGCAGTTAGAATTCCTACCAGAGCGCCACACCGATTTTATTTATTCGGTTTTATCTGAAGAGTGGGGTTTTGTTGGTAGCATTATCGTTTTATTTACCTTTGCATTCTTATTTAAAATTTGTTTTGAGATTGGCTTGCAAGCGCGCGATAAGTACGGTGCGCTTATTACCATTGGGGTCACCGCCTATATATTTTGGCATATGTTTGTGAACGTTGGCATGGTGATTGGACTTCTGCCGATTGTAGGCGTACCACTTCCGCTTCTTAGTTATGGCGGTTCGGGGATGATAACGACGATGGCGGGCATGGGATTAGTTTCAAGTATTGCGTATCGGCGTTACTTATTTTAAGTTTAGTTAACTAAGGGAGATTTATGAATTTTATTTTACAAGCCGCTTTGCTTTCGCTTTTAGCGCTGCCAGTTCAAGCCGAAGAAGTGGGCATTAAAATCAATGACGTTAACACAACTCAAGACACAACGATTTCAATTAAAAAAGGCGACGCTGGTGGTAAGCGAAAATACACTTTATCAAATGGCGAAGAAGATATTTCGGGCGATAAAAATGTAGTTATGAAAGATGCCGAAAAAAGCTGGAAGTCTGCCTGCCTTGATTGGAAAAAAGAATTTCGCGAATTAAATAAAGATAATAAAATTATCACTATGAATTGCGGCCAAATGAAATGCACCAAAGACGGGGTTGAATCCATTTGTAGCTCAACGGCTAAACACAAAGTAAAAGTATTACTGGAAGAGTAAAGCCATCTTTCGACGGCCTCAAAGATTTTGAAGCTGCTATTTATTAACTTAAACGTGCGACTTTAAGAGCTCGGTGATATCTTCTTTAGGATGATTTCCCACGAGCTCACCCACCTGTTTTCCGTTTTTAAAAAGAAGCATAGCCGGAATTCCGCGAATACCAAATTGCCCTGGTGTTTGTGGATTTTCATCAACGTTCATCTTTACGATTTTAACCTGCGGACTCATTTCTTGCGCAATTTCCTCTAGCTTTGGTCCTAAAGCACGGCACGGTCCGCACCACTCAGCCCAAAAATCGACTAAAACCAAATTTGAGGCTTTTAATACATCTTTATCAAACGATGCATCTGTCACGGGTTGAGTATGTTGTCCCATTTCTTTTCTCCTTATTTTTTGAGTAACGCTTTCACAAAAATCTTACGTTCTTCATCTTGCTTTTTCATATCATCGGACGAAGTATTTTCAAAAATATTCTTATTACTTACTTTAGTTTGACGCTTTTTCAAACCCTTTTGCAAATCTTGATCGACATCCTTTATGACATGATTATACGCCTCAATCCGAATAGGTAGCGCGCGTCCAGAAGCTTCTAATTCTTCTTTTAACTTCGATTTATAGGCCTCAGTTAAAACAAACGCTTCGTCATTTGGTTCGCTAAAGCCGCCGCCTTGTGCATTTTTTGCTTTTGCCAAAGTGTCAGCTGCCAGTTTAGCTTTTTGCGCAGCGGCCTCTTCAGGATTAGAAAAGCTAAACAGCATATTTTCATCTATGATTTCTTCAGTTTCTTCACGGACTTTTGAACTAGTTATGACTTGAATTTCAGAATCAATAGTTGCGCCCATCGATTTTAGAATTTGTTGCTCATTATTACGGAAGATGGGATCAGTGTGGGCAAACCGTAGAAGCTTATCCATAATGTCTTCACGATCCATTTGCGTTAGCGTCAGCAAATGCGCCACCAATCTAAGGGCACTGATGGGCTCAAATAAAAGCAAATCCATGCGCATTTGAATTAAATCTTCTGATGATGGCCGAGTTTCTTCGGAAAAAATCAGAATAACTTTGCCTAAAAACTTAGAGTTTTCTTTTAACTTTCGGCCGATGCTTAAAGAAGAGACTCTTGGTGAATTACCCTTCACGATAACGTAGTCAGGATTAAACGCTAAAATTTTATCCGCTAGATTGTACTCGTTTGTGATCGTTTCAGGGTCGAAACCTACTTTACGAAGCGTTGTTTCAAGGTGACCAGCGTACTGAATGTCATCGATTAGCAATAATACTCTATCCATTGGTCTATTCTAGATTCAGCGTCATGACCTGAGCAAAGAAATTGTTTAAGCTAAGACTGCGCATGTTAAAAAATAAAAGAGTTTTCATTTATTTGGTCACAGAAATGCTGCCATCATTCTTATTGGGCGTTTTAGTGTTCATTTGTATCCTATTAATGTTTCAAGCTTTGCGCTTGACCGAATTTATTTTAGTGCACGGAATCAAGTGGACCGTTTTATTAAAAATAATGGGGTTTATGAGCATTTCATTTTTACCCATGCTTTTACCGATGAGTTTATTATTCGCGGTATTAATGACGTATAATCGTCTGTCTCAAGATTCAGAAATTATTGCTTTTCGTTCCGCGGGTGTGAATTCGTGGTCGTTAATTCTGCCGGCCGTTATTTTTGCGGTGCTCGTAACTTTTCTGTCAACGCAAACATCTTACTATTTGGCGCCATGGGGAAATCGCCAGTTTGAGGTGTTAATCAATAAGTTAGGAAATACCAAGGCGGCCGCCTCGATCAAAGAGGGTACATTTTCGGAAAGCTTTTTTGACCTAGTGGTTTACGCGAATAAAGTTGAATCAAAGTCGGGTTCATTAACTAATCTATTTATCTATGACGAAAAGCAACCCGATGCGCCGTTAACTATCATTGCACCCGAAGGGCAAATAATTCCGGATGAAACGCATCCTGGCCATTCGGTCTTACTGAGACTTTTACGTGGCCAAATTCATCGGAAAGCCGAATCGCACACGGTTATCAATTTTGAGTCTTATGACATTTTATTAAATGACCCCATCAAGCTAGAAGAACGCCAGAAATCAGCGGGTTCCCTGACTTTGCACGAGCTTAATATTTTACGCGAAAACCCACTCACTCCCGCCGAACAACGTTTTGATTTCAATATTGAATTTCATAAGCGTTCCGCCCTTGCGTTCGCTTGCCTAGTGTTTAGCTTAATCGGCGTGGCCTTCGGCCTGGTGAATAACCGGCGCAGCGGAAAATCGTCGGGGTTTATTTTATCGGTTGGCTTTATCATTCTTTATTGGATTGTATACTTAAGTTTTGAATCTGCTGTTCGTGGCGGAAACCTGCCGCCCTGGCTGGGAATTTGGATTCCTAATTTTCTATTCATGGTCTTTGGAATTTATCGCTTAAAAAAAGCTTGGGATTAATTCATAACTTGCTTCATTAAACTTGTTTTTTAATAAATTCGGTTAACCGTTTAATTTGATTATTTTTTAATGAGTCTTTGATAGCGCTTTATTGATTTTGTATTGATTTTATCGGGAGTAACTAAAAACGAGACGATGCAATAGCTTCCGTACTACTGGGGTCATCCTTGACCACATCGCCCCTCCCTAATATCTATTTAGAAGTAAAATCCGAAAATTTTCAAAGGCTTTTTTTAGATAATTTCATTTTTTTCATAAACATAAGCCAAAAAATTTTTAACACTAGGGCTAGTGCCTAGTTTGTCTTTTGGGGCCCACCGCTACTACGTACCGTATTAAATTGGCAAACTAGACCAAGATTCAGCCTTCCAAAAATCAAGCAATTGCTGCGAATGCGCAACCGAGTAGGCTCCATCATTAACCAATTTTAGATTTCCTTCGAATCCAATGATTTCAGGGTGCGATGGAATTGTAAGTACCGGACGACCGAACTCTAAACAGTGGTGAACGGTCAATAGGCTTCCGCTTTTTAATGTGGCCTGCGCAACTAAAGTCATCTCTCCTAGCGCTGCAATCAGGCGATTACGGAAGTAAAAGTGTGATTTGTGAATCTGATGATCTAACTCAAATTCCGACATCATACAGATGAGAGCGTTGTAAGGGCCATCGACATATTTATTAAGAGAAAAAGGGTAAATTTTTTCTAGACCCGAAGGCAACACGAATAATGTGGGACATTGGCTTTTAATTGCCAATGAATGCGCCAGTTGATCTACACCCATGGCGCCGCCGCTGACGATGCCAATTTGTGCTTCTCGAA
Organism: Bdellovibrio sp.; assembly: GCA_014378765.1. Lineage (GTDB taxonomy): Bacteria > Bdellovibrionota > Bdellovibrionia > Bdellovibrionales > Bdellovibrionaceae > Pseudobdellovibrio. The sequence continues at coordinate 13,308 of JACMNA010000178.1, forward strand.
TAAAGTTGGGAATGTGTTTACATAACCACCCTTCCGTTAAATTCGACATTTGTCGTGAGCCCACGATAGCAATGAATTTCGTATTATTCCAAAAGGGTTGCCCACGGTACTCTAAAAATAGTGGCGGTTCCTTCATTTTATAAAACGCGGCTGGATAATAGCGATGGCCCGGATAAGTAAAGAAAATTTCTTTTTCTATAAGCCGCGCCAAATAATTTTCGGCCGCGTTAGCCTCACTACCGGTGAACGAAAAATCGTCAGGTAACTTTAATAAGTGTTTTGGATTTCGGAACTTCAATTGTCTCTGTAGCACTTTAAATAAACAAGCTTGTTTCATACCAAGCTTCATTACAATTTAAGCGCCAATAAATATGTAACAGTTGAAATTATTCAGCCGTAATAAGGGTGTCGCCGCGGCTAACGGTATTACTAACGGAAGTGATAACGCCAATTGCATAGGAACCGAATCGTTCGATAATCCGAACTTTGCCATGAACCTTATCGGTCAACTGTGACTTAATACTGAAAGTTTGTCCGGCCTCGTAGGGGTTTGTACCCAAATTGACATACACGTACTGATGCACGGTAAAAATATTTTGATCGGGTACGTCGGGTCCACCCAGTAAAGTGGCTTCCGTCGTGTTATTTGTTTTTTGAGTTTTCATTTGCGGAATAACACTTGTCTGTGCAAACAAAGTATCGACCGTTAGAAACGAGTGGCAGTCCGCAATGCGCAAGTTAGTGGGTCCATCCATTGCGGCATCACCCACGATTCGGTAGGCGTAAAGCTTGCCCGATGGAGAATCTAAATCATTAACCAATTCTATTATAGATAACGGACCACTCGGCTTGCGTTTAAACGTAACGCCTTTAATTATTTGGTCAGCCAAGCAACGTTCTTTTGAAATTGAATCCATCGGGATTTTGATTTCGGACGAAACTATTTTATCCGCCAAAAAAATATTATTTTCATAATTTTCTGCCATGACGGGTAATTGGTCTAATTCAATTTTAACTTCGGTGCGCTTTAGGAAATATCTTTTGTCGCGGTAAAGCGGCAAACTGTCCGGAATCTCAGAACCGCTAGGGCCATTTTCACTAACCTTAATTTCATTCATGCGTTCACCTACGGCAAGCGTTGGAATCTCATCCGGTGAACCCGGAAAAAAGTAAATTTTTAGCCCGGGCGTAATGTAATGCGGATTTGATATACCTTGGCGATTAAGGGCCCATAACTTCGGCCAAAAATTAGGATCGCCAAAAAGCGTATTACTAATTGACCAAAGCGTGTCACCTTTAATGACGACGTACTCTTCGGCTTTGCGGCCACTGGCCGCCGTCGACCACGCTTCGGATGATGTGGGCTGGGCATTTAATTCACTGTACTCTTTATAAAACTTTTTTTCTAATTTTAAATCTGGATCATCATCACTAAAATTTTGCGACGTTGTCGAAGCCGATTTTATCTGCGACTTATTAGAAGACTTCTTGGAAGTCTTCTTGCTTTTCACGGTCGTAACTTTTTTATTCACTTTTTTTTGCGCCGGTAGCTTTGCATCTAAAACTTCGCGAATATCGTCTAAGATGGGTTCTTCATCTTCTTTTAAACTCTCTTTTTTAACGGGTAACGGATCAAGTGGATCCGGATCACCCATAAAAGAGCTGCTTTCTTTATTAAGTTCATCTGTATCTGCACGCCCGATTGGCGCCGAAGGGGTTTCGGCATTCGGCGCTGGCGCCTGCGGTAATGGTGCCGTCGCTGCCGGTTTTGTGATAGTCACGGTTGCAATTTCTGACGACGTGGTTGCCGGCGCAGATTGCGCTGGCAGCAGTGAACTCAGTAAAAAGATTTGAAAAAGAAAATACATTATCTATTAATGACTTGCGGTTTATTAGAAGTTGAATTTCTTACGATTTGTTTTTTTGGTTTAAAATTAATTTTTCGTTGCGCTAATGTCATGTTCAATTGAGCAGGTTCAGCTAGGCCCATCTCTTTATAGACTTGGGCTTTCGCAAGTAAGGCGGGCTTCACTTGATTAGAGTTTGGATATTTTTTAATGACGGTATTGAAGTGTTTGATAGCCATAATATAATTCTTTTGTAACGCCGCCCTTTGACCCGCGTAAAAATGTCGAGTGGGCAGTGGCGCATTTTTAAGATCTGCGGCGGCAGGTCCGGTTGCCCGTTCTTGGCCCGTTAATTCTTCCATAATTCTTTTTTCATTATTAACCGGCGATTTTATTGAGGCCCGTTGAATGCGATTATTTATTGAACTATTTCCGACAGTAGATTTTTTTAAACCGCTCACGCAACCGGCAAAAGCGAGCGAAAACAAAAAGAGAGTTATTATTTTGAACATCGAGCCTCCCTCTTCATTAAACTGGATCACTGACCGCGAATCAACGTCCACAGTCATAGTTATCCACAAAGTTTGTTTAAAACGTTGTTTTCTAGACTTTGGACCTATTGATTATCAAGGTTTACAGCGATTTGCTGTTTTTATAAACACAGTTAAGTTATTGAAATAACTTAAAAAATTAGTAATTGTATAGTTAAATTTTTATATCTGTTATTGAATCTTAAATCATCGCCCAATGATTTTGCATAAATGCTGATGACAATACTTCTAATGTCCGTTTTTTCGCTTATTATTGTTGCTGCGATTCGATTTTCGATTGTAAGCCATTTAGAATTTTTGACTAAATTTTCACACGGTCATTGCTTAGAAAGACTTCCCCAAGCGGCTTCCGCCCTACCAGAATTAAAGGCGCTAGCATGTGGAGAAAATTTTTCTAGTTTGACCACGGCCCAACTTTTTATAGCAACCGGTCTCATCCACTTGTTTGTGGTATCAGGAACTCATTTAGTAGTTTTGCAAAAAATTTTTTTTAAGTTTGCGCCTCAAAGGTCGCCGTGGGCTCAGTTTATTTTCTTACTTATTTTATTTTTATATGCAGGCGTCTGTGAGTTTAATGCACCCGTCACTCGCTCGCTGCTGGCAATATTTACTACGATGCTTTTATCAAGCCGAAAACTTTATTGGCCTTGGTATTTTAAAACTTTACTAGTGGGACTGTTAACGCTTAGTTTGAATCCGCAGTGGATTCAATCCATTAGTTTACAATTAAGCTGGTTAGCCGCTTTGACCTTAGGATTAAATCAACACCTATTTCGCGAAAGAAGTATTCTATTTAAACAAACAATTTTTTTTATAATGTTATTCCCCCTACTTATCTACTTACAAATTCCTAGCCCCATCATAATTGTAATTAACATTGTCTTTTCACCCGTATTAGAATTCATACTTTTCCCATTATCCATTTTAGTATGGGTATTTCCTCGTCTGTACCCGGTCTTTGATTTTATGATCACATTTTTAAAAACTATCCTAAGCTTAGTAAATTTAAACTTTACCCCTCAAATTGATCAGCCTCCATTATATTTTTGCATCTTCATTTGGATATTCATATTTTTTGTTCACGTCGGAATTCATGTTTATTCGATGAAATTAAAATTACCCCGGAAAGTTAACATATGAAAACATTTTTAGCGTTGTTTCTGATTATTTTTTTTAAACAGTCATTCGCCGATGGCCCCGGAACAATCGATCGTTGGGTGGTGTGGAACATCGGACAAGGCCAGTGGGCAACGCATATTTTAACTACGACTTGTATTCATTACGATGTGGGCGGCGAGTTAGGAACTTTTAAACGCTTGCGATCTAGCCTGTTAAATTTTTGCGGGCAAAAAGAAAACCGTATTGTTCTAAGCCATTGGGATTATGATCATTTTTTAAATTTGCCCTACTTAGCGCGGGCCGTACCACATATTTGTTGGGAAACAATGCCGACCTTTGAAATTAATAAAAAAACGGCCCAAAATATTGTAGCCCTCAAGCTTCCGCCTTGTTCAACAAAATTTTTAGAAAAAATTCAAATTACGAAATGGGTTCCTACCCACGGTAAAACCACAAATGATTCTTCAATTGTGCATTTAGAAAAAAAAGTTCTTCTGCCTGGCGATTCAACGGTTCGGCAAGAAAAAGAATGGGCAACTCGCATGAAAGACCTTAATTCAGTTCACGTTTTAGTTTTAGGTCACCACGGCAGTGCGACCAGCACCAGCGCGCAATTACTTGCACACCTACCAAAACTGAATTTCGCTATTGCTTCGGCTCGCTACGTTCGCTACCGGCATCCCAATATCAAAACCATAAAACGCTTGGCCAACGCCCATGTTCCGGTGCTGCGAACTGAAGACTGGGGTTCAATTTGGTTTGAACCCTAGTCCTTAATTCTTTTCAATTTTTTATTTAGATTTTATAAGGTCGGTATTCCATTCCTAAATCACGCGCGACGGGTTCGTAACAAACATAACCGTTGTAAACATTTAGACCCTTCATAAGCGGAACGTTTTTAGCAATAGCGTCTTCCACGCCCATTGCGGCAATCATCGAACCGTATTTTAAAGTCACGTTTGTTAAAGCGTATGTCGAAGTGCGCGGAACTACGCCCGGCATATTCGGAACGCAATAGTGAATGATGCCATCAATTTCATAAGTTGGATTTGTGTGCGAAGTCGGCCGGCAGGTTTCGATGCAACCACCCTGATCGACCGCAACGTCAACGACCACTGATCCGCGAGTCATTTGTGAAACTAACTCTTTTGAAACCAACGTTGGTGCTTTTTGGCCCGTGATTAAAACGCCGCCAACGACTAAATCAGATTCACGAACTGAATCTTCGATATTTTTTGCATTTGAAAACAATGTTTGGCAACGACCTTGAAAAATATCATCTAAATATTCTAATCGGGCGGTGCTCACATCCAGAATGGTTACTTGCGCGCCTAAGCCGATGGCCATTTTAGCCGCGTTTGTTCCAACGACGCCGCCGCCGATGATGGTAACCTTGCCCGGCATAACTCCAGTAACACCACCCAGTAAAATGCCTTTGCCACCGTGATTTTTCTGTAAATAGAAAGCACCAATTTGCGTGGCCATTCGACCGGCTACTTCTGACATCGGCGTTAGTAAAGGCAAAGATCCATTTTCTAATTGAATGGTTTCGTAAGCAATCGCTTTCACTTTTTTCTCGCAAAGAACTTTAGTTAATTTTGGTTCTGCGGCCAAATGCAAGTAAGTGTAGATAATTTGATTTTCGCGCATGAGCTCGTATTCATCTGGAAGCGGTTCTTTCACTTTCATAATCATTTCGGCTTTGGCGTAAACTTCTTTTTTAGTGTCGATAATTTTTGCGCCGGCTTTTTCGTACTGCTCGTTTGTGATTCCACTTCCGACCCCGGCATCTTTTTCGACGATCACGGTGTGACCTTCTTTAACGAACTGACGAGCACCCGCTTCAGTTAAACCCACGCGGTTTTCACTGATTTTAATTTCCTTTGGAACTCCGATAATCATATGTATCTCCTAGAGTAAAAAACTTCGAATTATTTGAAGAAGTGAAAACGTATCAGGTCCACTTTTGAAAGGCAAAAATTATATCAAAGCCGTGCTTAAAATTAATGCGGATGTCTAGCCTAGGGTCCAATTAGCAAATTTCTTAGTTTCAGCCGAGATGTCGGCACCCATTTCAACAAAACGGTAGTTTTGCGGGGTAGCGACAATTTTTTGTATGAGTTTATTCATGATATCGTGACCCGCTTTTTGCAGCACCATGTGGCCCATCAGGGGCATTTCTAACGTGACTAAATCACCCAGGGCATCCAACATTTTATGTCGCACGAATTCGTCTTTATACCGCAACCCTTCAGAGTTTATAACTTTCGAATCGTCAAGTACGATGCAATTTTCTAAGCTGCCCCCACGCGCTAAGCCCGCGGCCTTCATAGTTTCGACATCTTTTAAGAAGCCAAATGTTCGAGCCATTGCTAATTCACGCGTAAAAGTCTGTTCGTTAATTTCTAAATCTATTTTTTGCTGGCCAATCGCGGGGTGGGGGAAGTCAATCATCACGCTCATGCGCAGGCCGTGATAAGGCAGCACATACGCTACTTTATCGCCCTCGGTGTAAGAAATGGGCTCGGTGATGTAACAGTACTTTCGTGGCTCATCCAACTCAATCAGTTCGCCTTTTAACAAGGCCGCTAAAAAATATTGGGCGCTGCCGTCGCAGATAGGTATTTCGGGGCCATCTAATTCGATATAAATATTATCGATGCGCAAGGCCGAAAGGGCCGAAACGCAGTGTTCGATTGTGGCCACTTGAAAAATAGAATTGCCTAAGGTGGTTTGGTAACTTACAGCCCGCACATTTTTAGCCGAAACTTTTAAAAAAGGTTTACCGGGTAAATCGGCCCGTACAAAATAAACGCCGGTGTTGGCGGGCGCAGGCTTAAAGCGCAAAGTTGTTTTTTCACCTGAATGAATTCCTACGCCTTCAACTTGAACGGCTTTACGGATCGTCTTTTGCAGAAACATTCGTTTATTATACGGCGAGGCTGTATGTTTTTGCAACAAGACCTTAGGTCTAGCTTGAAGGTCAGGTCACTCTTTAAATTAGAGCTTATTTTGATTGAATCTTTCTAGAGTATTTACTTCATCCGTCATGATTGAATATTTTTGCGCTTGCCCCAATAAAGACGGCATCAAAGCGAAAAAGTAATCCACGCCCAATTTAATTTGCGCTTGATCGCGAATTTCTTTACTTTTTAGTGCGAGCTTGTCTGATAAGCGCAAACGCACGAGCCTTCTTTTGTCACGTCGCAAATTAACGTCGTTATATAACCACCCGCCGCCATAACTTGAAACGTATACATAGGTCCACATATCATTTGCGACATCAAGGTCGCTATTTAAAATAGGATAATAGCTGCTGCTGTATCCAATTGCGCTTGGTAAACGTAAATCAAGTTTTTTTAGGGTTAAACCGTTCGTATAAATAACTCTGGTATTTCCGCTACCCATATCAACTACTACGTGGGGGTCATAAGTTTTTGATAGTTTAATCACTTCGTTTGTTCCAATACTTAAAGTTTCAACCACCGTTCCGGTTGAGACATTAAATAAAACGACGCTGTTTAAAGTTTTAATTAAAACATTTGTTAGACTTCCCGGAATGGGTGCGATCCAAGTGATATTTGATAAAGTTGTACTCATAATGGTCGGAGACCAGGCCTCGCTGACGGCCGTGTCTAAATTAACCTTAGCGATTGAATTATCTGACAAAGCTAAAATCAGCTCGGCATTAGTTCCGTTATCAATGATGTCGCCCGAAACAATTGATAAATCTCCACTGACCACTGAGCCTTTCGATCTAGCGTTTAAAACCTGCCCGGTGCTTGAAAGCTTGATGATACCAACCGTTTGTAAGCTGTCATACATAACTAAGTAGCCTAAATCAGGACGAAATGCAGCCGACTTAGGTACGCCTTCGAAATAAAGTGGATTCTGCTGTGGATTTGCATTGCGATCAAAGATAGTTAAATGCTTTTCACTTAAATCAACGATGTAATTTGTTGATCCCGAATAAAGCACGTAGTGTTGGCTACCTGGATTTAAGACATCCAATGACCGGGTGACCCCCATTGGATTTAAATTGAATTGATAAATTTTTCGAATGGTCTCGTCGAACGCCACTACTGTTTGTGATTGCGCTCCGCCCGCTTCACGCACCGGAGAAATTGACGAAAGCGATTGGCCAATCACATTTTCTTCGTTTTCTCGACTGCGCTCACGCCCGGGGCCGCAGCTCAATAAAAATATTGTGACCAGTGCAGTTAAGATTGTCATTTGCAAAAAATTAGAACGCATAACCGGCTCCTAAGTTAAGATAGATTTGATTGGATTCAGATTTAAAATTAACAGTTTTATATTCATAAGGATGCATGGTTAGGCTTAAGCCCCCCTGCAGCCAAATACCTACATATAATGGCAAATAATACTGGGCGCTCAGCAAAGCTCCCGCTAAATTAACTTTTTCTTGAGAAGAAACAAAGCTATCGGCCAATTTAATTTCGGCCGTTCCGGCTTCATAGCCTAAACCTAAAACTACGTGCGATTGGCCCCAAAAAGTTAAGGGATTTGAAAATGGAAACAAGCGGTAATGCAGTTGCGCATTCCAAAATTGCATTTCGTTTTCGGTTTTAATACTGCCGTAAAAAGTGCCGGAGCCCTTCACGTAGCGTGCGCCAACCGAAACACCAATGGGCTGATTGATTTGGTAACGGTAAGAATAATCATAACCAGCATAATTTTTAATGGCAAAGTTCGTTTGATCTTTGTGTTCAGCCTCGCTGCCAAGCGAGGCTTGCAACCAATGCTTTTTGAAATTTTTTGATCTTCGCAAGCTTCCCTTGTAATCGTCGATGCCATCATTTGTTAATGATTTCATGGCGACGGCCGCGCCGATTGAATTAAGCAACTGGCGTCCGCCGTCTTTCTGCTTAAAGGGTCCAATCATTTCGTCATCACGTAAGAATCGGCTTTCAATTTTTACTAGATGTCCCAGCTCGTGCGTTAGTAAAAATATTCGTTCGTAATCTTTGAGATTTAAATAGTCTTCGCGGTTAAGTAAAATTGTTTTGGCTTGCGGTTGCGTGACCGCTAAGGCTTCACGCGAGCCGAAAACTTCATCGACTTCCATGGCTTCTTTAGTCCACGTGATCTGTACGCCCGCTTTACCGTTGATAAAAGTTAAAAACTCATTCGTATGGGTAACCAATGTTTTTTCACAATAGTTTTTCTGCTCGACCGACAGGGCTTTTAAAGCTTCGCAAATTTTATGCCCTTCCATGGATTCGTCACAGGTGCAAAGTTCTTTAACGATATATTTATTTTCAACAACATCTGTTAGCGAACGGCGAATTTGCAACAGAGTCACTTGCAACTCAACATCTCCGGCGTTGCCGCCATTCCCCACAAAAGTATTGGCTTCCGCCAGTGAAGTTAAACAAAACAAAATCAGCAGCGTCATTAAAATTCTCATTCGACTCGTCCTCCGGTGGGCGATAAATTAATTAACATTTGATAAAGCCTGTCTCCACGTTCGCAGTCGGCGGCAGCAAAATCTTGCAGAAGCTTCGAAAATTCACAAATCATCTCGGTAAGCTCATGATAACGGGCCGGAGTTAATTCTAAAACTAGTGTATTTGCGTGGCGTTCGTGCGACGCAAATAAATCGATATTTTGCTTAGCGATGCTTAATGCGGCCTTGTGAAATGCACGAATTTTTTGACTAGGCGCTGGAGCTTCTTGCGTTGCTAAAACCGTTTCGACCACAATACGACCATCGATCGTTTTACGCAGGTAACCTTCGCGCAATAAAAATTTCAGCGATTTTTCAATTCTTTTTTTAGAGGCAATAGCACCAAGTTCTTTAAAAACTAAGTGTGGATTTTTCTGGACAATGTCTAGCATAAAGCAATCTTTGACGTAGACGTTTAACCAATCATTCAAAAGGCTAATCGCAAATTCTTTTTTGTTTCTTTTTCTTGATTCGCTTTCAATCTGGTTTTGCGCGGCCGGGTGCGATTGCGTTGCTAGCCAATTTCTAAAAAATATTTTCTCAGTTGAAGTTAGCCCCATTAATTTAGCAAATTCATCGGCGCGGTCTAAGGTGATTTTTCTTTTTCGTTGCAGAACAAGTGAAACTAATGCCGATGAGACTTTTCTTAACTCGGTGGCGGCTTTCATGACTGAAAAGGAGCGCTCAGATTTCTTTCGAAATTCGATCATCGCCTTTAAATAATCGACCGGGTCTTGATAGTCATTTATGACCGGTCGATTGAGCACTAAAGAAAGGTTAATAGTTTCCACGTTCTAATGTAGACCACAAAAAACAGCATAATTTCAAGAGGTTGAGGAATATCTATTTTTACAATGTAAAATTATTGCCCCAGTTCGAATTGATTAGATTTAATGCGCATACTTCTTTTGAAAATGCTTTTAATTGTAAAAAGTAGATAGAAGCATTCTGTAGGTATTTGGATCGTTGAGCGACCGGCGCAGACCGAGAACTTTCTCTATTTGATGGATTTAATACGGGAAATTAGATTACAGAATGAATCAAATATCTAAGCACCGTTTATCAAACCTAACTTCAAGAACTCAAAACTCACATACCATAGCCAAACCTAGAACCTTGTGCCAAGAAGCCGATCGCAAGAATCTAAGACCTAAAATCTAGAATCCGCCCTCCGGCTAAGAATCTAGTCCCGAGCCTAAAGGCCGCATTGGGGCCATCGCCCCGCTTTTGAAGTAGCTAGTAGTATGAAAAAAAATTCAAAGCAGCTGTCGTTCTTTCAGCCTGGGCCAAAAGCAAAAAAATTCTTCGGCGGAGCGCTCCTTCAAGGCCGCAGAAAATCAATCAGACCTCTTTCTTCAAAAGATTCTATTCATTTAGTACTCCGTAGCACCTGGGCGATGGGGTCGGACAGCTTCTTGGCTAAACGAAATCACCAGGTGATTGATGCAATCATCAACCGATTTGCAAAGTTATTTGGCGTGCTCATTTATCGGCGAGCCATTAACTCCAATCATATCCATCTACTTTTACGAATCACCAATCGAAGGCTGTATAGGGCTTTTATTAAAGCGGTCAGTGGCCAAATTGCATGTCAGGTGATGCAGCACAAAAGTTTTAAGTACTTTTCTAATTCACGGCAGAAATCAAACGGGGGCGATGGGTCTAAGGCTTCGAATAAAGGTAGCAAGTGCAAAGTCGAACTAAGCGGTTTCTGGCAATTTCGGCCGTTTTCTAGATTGGTCAGTTGGGGGCGAGATTTTAAAAATTGTGTGAGTTATTTAAAACAGAATTTTTTAGAAGCTTTTGGTTTTGTGCAATACAAACCTAGAAAAAATTATTACGCCGCGTGGATCAGGCAGGTGTCCCCTGACTTAAATTCGGGTTAAGTGTTTAACCGCAGACAAAAACTTTCAATAAGACTAACGGTAGAGCTATCTCGGAATAGCTTGTCTGGGCCTCAATATGAAATAACGAACCTGCTTGATCCACAAAAAGAAGAAAGACCGGCAAACTATTAGACAGTAGCAATAATAAATTCAATATAAAAAAATAAATATCAAGTTCAAGATTATCCCGTTATATCTATCCAGCGTCCGTAAAAAAATTATCTATAATAGAAAGACAATATGAAAATATCACTAGTTACTTTGTCATTTTTCGGGTTTGGTCTAATTTGCAAAGCTGATATGATCATGCCAGCCACTTTAGATATTATTTGCACTGAAAACGGCGGAGCATCAGTTATCGCAATCGTTTCCAATGAAAGTGGATCGGCCGTCACTATTAACGGAACATCATACCCGGGGCAACAATTGATCGCTGGTACTGAAGGCGGCCCTGCTTACATGCAAGCCGTAAACAGCAATGGCCTTTATAACATAACGGTTACCGAGGGAGATTTAGTGCAGGCTTTCAACAAAAGAACTACCATTGAAAATGGCAAAGCGAATGCCTATGTGGCGCTTTACTCTCCGAAACGAAGCTTTGAAGCTTCTTGTGAAGGAAAATTCTCTTTTAAGAAATAAATAAAAGTCTAGGGCGAAAGCAAATTTAGTTGCTTCGAATAGTTAGTTAACATGCGGCCGCGTGGTGTTTTTTGAATAAAACCTTCTTGAATTAAAAATGGTTCGTACACTTCTTCAAGGGTTTCGGCTTCTTCACCCAAGGCTGATGATAAAGTTTCAATTCCGACCGGTCCACCGTCATACTTTTCGGCAATAATTTTCAAAATTCGTCGGTCCATTTCGTCAAGCCCGTTTTTATCAACCCCTAATTGATCGAGCGCGTAGATTGCAAGCTCAAGCGTGACCGTCCCGTCGCCGCGCACTTCGGCGTAGTCACGCACGCGCTTAATTAAGCGATTGGCAATTCGCGGAGTTCCCCGTGAACGTCGGGCAATTTCTTCGGCGGCAGGCGCAGCCATTACTAACCCTAGTATTTTTGCCGAGCGCAGAATAATTTTACAAAGTGATTCACGATCATAAAACTGTAAGCGTTCTTGTATGCCAAAGCGATCGCGAAAGGGCGCGTCTAATAAACCTGCGCGAGTGGTGGCGCCAATTAAAGTAAACGGCACCAATTGAAATTTCATTGATTGCGAACCCAAGCCATCACCCGTTTGAATATCGATGTAGTAATCTTCCATCGCGGTATAAAGATATTCTTCAATAACCCGTGGGAGTCGGTGAATCTCATCGATAAATAAAATTGAAAAAGGCTTAAGCCCCGTTAGCATCGCGGCTAGATCTCCTTTTTTATCAATCGACGGAGCCGAGGTAATTTTCAGATCCACTTTCATTTCGTGCGCAAAAATTTGCGCCAGCGTCGTTTTCCCAAGTCCCGGCGGGCCAAACAAAAGCGTATGATCTAATGGTTCGCCCCGCTTAGTGGCGGCTTGTAAAAAAACTTTCATTTTTTCTTTTACTTCGTGCTGGCCCGGAAATTCGTCGAAGCTGTGCGGCCGAAGTTTATTTTCCCATTTTAGATCTAAATCTTGTAATTCACTTTCAAAAATTCGACTCACCTAACACCCGCTTTAATTAAAATATTATACTTAGAACTGATTCGAAAGTCTTTTCAGCCCTTCGCGTACGCCCTCTTCGATCGTAACCGTCATTCCTAGGGTAGCAACAAATTGATCTACATTTTGATTTTTAAAACCCAAATTAACTAAGGCCGATGAAATTTGTCGGTGCGTCTCAGAAATTTTTGGCGCTTTTAATTTGGCCTCAATGCGAACTAGCTTACCCTGTAAGCTTAAAATAATTTGCTCGGCTGTTTTTTTGCCGACCTTTGGTAGCGATGACAGGGCTTTGGCATCACTGTTTTCAATCCAATCTTGAATTTGCGATACGCGCGCACCCGACATTATTGATAAAGCCATTTTGGGTCCGACGCCGTTCACTTTTAATAATTGCATAAAGAATTCTTTTTCTGGCTTTGTTAAAAAACCAAATAACTGAAAGGCATCTTCACGCACGTGAGAATAAATCCAAACTTTTAACGGCTGACCAATTAAAACTTGAATGTCAGTTAAGGTCTGAGCCGAGGCCAAAATATCGTAACCAACGCCGTTAACGGTTAGAATAATTTGATCGCTTGAAACGTCAAAGACGACTCCATCTAGTAATCCGATCACATGGCGCTCCGATCTAATTGTTTTTTCACCGCAATCACCCTCAGTTGGCTCGCGTGAAAGCACGCCATCGCCAGTGCATCCGAGGCATCAAGTGATTTAAGCGCTCCAATCTCTAACATGTTTCTAATAACAAGTCGAACGTGCTCTTTTTCGGCGCCGCCGTTACCGGTGATGCCTTTTTTAACAACGCGCGTGGCGTATTCAAAAACTTCGGCTTTTGCTAAAAGTGATTCGTAAATAATAACGCCGCGGGCGTGCCCAAGTTTAAAAGCACTGTCAGCATTTTTACCTAAAAATATTTTTTCAAGTGAAACGTGCGTGGGCTTAAATTGTGTCAGTAACTCACGCATGCCCTGACCAATCGATTGCAATCTTTCGGAAAGTGGAATTTCGCCATCAAATTTAAGTACGCCGTAATCAAGCGCTTTCATTTGCCCAGCTTGAACCGAGATCACCCCGTAACCTAAAAATCGCGAACCCGGATCTATTCCTAATATTATCATTTATTTATTCAATAAGGAGCTTCCTTTTGAGTCAATAAAATGAGAGCATTTTATCACTGATGACACAAGTTGATGAAATTGAAAAATTACAAATTGAGTTAGCTGCCAATCCTAAATCGAGCGAGTTCGTTCGTTTAGCTGAGCTGTATTTAGGCCGAAAGATGTTTGATGCGGCGGAAGAACTAGTCAGTCAGAGTCTAAAATTTCATCCTCGGTCTGTGAGCGGTCTGATTTTATTAGGCCGCATTTTTAAACTAAAAAAAAATAATTCTGCCGCATTAGCCCCCTTGCTTGAGGCCACCCGTTTAGCTGGCGAAAACTGGCGCGCTTGGGCCGAATTAGCCGAATCCTATCTAGAGCTCAAAAAAGGAAAACAAGCCTTGGCGGCCTTTAAGAAAGTTCTTTTTTTAAACCCCACCCATGCCCAGGCTCGGCGGGCCGTTTCAAAACTTGAAGTTTTAACGGCCGACGAATACGAAGAAGATTTATTTCAGATGCAAAGTTTGCCCGAGGCTCGTCGCAATGAAGATGCAAGTCAGGGTTCTTCAACCGTAGCCGCCTGGACCGAAACTCCCGCCGGTTTAACACGCATTTTATCTTACATCGATGCTTTAATTATTCGTAACGATCAGCAAAAGGCCATCGATTTGCTTAATGACTGCACAAAAAAATTTGGCGCGCATCCTGAAATTGATGCTCGTCGCCTGCGCTTGTCGTCTTACGAGAAATCAGATTTTATTCAGGCCAAATCAGTCGCCTCGCCCTCGCGTTTAAGACAAAATGCAGTTTTACAAAAGAAAGTCGCAGTGATGAAAGAATTGCTGCGCAGAATCGAACCCTGGAAGAGCCAGTTCTTGTCGACTTAATTTCAATCCATTAGACTGTAATTTCAATCATTTCATGGAGATAACTTATGTACGAAACAGGTGATTTTAAAAAAGGTCTTAAATTGATGGTCGAAGGACAACCATTTGTGATCGTGGATTTTCAACACGTCAAGCCTGGTAAGGGTAATCAATTTTCTAGAACCAAGATGCGAAATCTTTTAACGGGTCAAAATTTAGAGCGTACGTTTAAATCTGGCGAAAAATTTGATATTCCAAATGTTGAGAACGTCGAGATGACTTATTTGTATAAAGACGACAACGGATTTAATTTTATGAATCAATCAAATTACGAGCAAATGTCGATGATGGAACACGAAGTGGGCGAATCTAAAAATTATTTGATCGAAAATTTAGTAGTGACCATCACAATGTACAACGACAAGGCTGTCGTCGTTGATGTACCTAAAGCCGTCAACATGAAGGTGGGGCAAACCGACCCGGGCGTTAAAGGCGACCGCGTCACGGGCGCAACCAAACACGCCACGATGGAAACGGGTTTGGTCGTTAACGTACCATTACATATTGCCGAGGGCGATTTGCTAAGAATTGATACTCAAACGGGTGACTACGTTGAACGTGTCAGCCAAAAGTAGTGGAGCTACTTTCAACGGTAGTGGAGCTACTTTCAAAAGTAGCCCGCCTACATTAAGGAATTGTTTTGGCTGGTAACAACAGTCTAGAACTAGAAATTCATTCATTGTTTCAAGAGGGGTTACCTCTTGAAACAATCTGCGCCGAAATTATATCAAAGTACGAAAAAATCGATGTTCTAAGCCCTTTTGAAAGTGAAAGCATCAGCCACTTTCTGATTGCGGCCGGTAAAATACATTTGTTGTTTAAATTTTACTTACGTTGTTTACGTAAAAACTCTTTAGCCCAATTTCCCTGGGGCTATTTGGCTTCGGCCATTATGCAAACCGAATCGCAGCTAAGCGATGACTTAATTGATTTAATTGAGATGGGCTTGGCCGCGCAGGCCGATGAACAAAGTGCTCTTAAAGTTCACACGCTGCTGCAAAGTATCCCGGCCTTACAAAGCCGTTTACAAAATCAAAAACAACTTTTTGAAATTGATCAAATGCAAACTAAAGTTCGCCTGATGGCGCAACTTAATCATAATCGCCTTTACCAATTAAAAGAGCTTGAAGAGCAAACACTTCAGCAACTGGTGAAAATTTTTCCACAAGATATCGAAGTTAAACTGTTACATCAGGCTCACCTTGAAAAAAAGGCCGATGAAATATTAGCAAAAATTAGGCTAACACCCCGTTCGCCTTCCGCAATGAAAAAAATGTTGGAACAGGCCCATCCGGATTCTGAAGAATTTGTTGAAAATTTAAAAAAACAAACGCGCCTGTTAGCCCGGCGGCTTAAGTCCGAACAACCTGATCAGATTTACAACTTAACCATGCTGGCCATGCAGTTTGAACTTTTTGATTTAGCCTTAGAAATTGTCAATGAAGGTCCGGCTACGTTTGCCAGTGAGTGGCTGAAGGCCGAAATATTATTTGAATCAGGCCGCTTTTTAGATTTGCTAAAACATATTGAAAATATCGAAACTAAGATGACAGCGACGCCGGAATCTACTTACGGCGCCGTCTATTTAAAAGCCCAGGCTTATTTTGGATTAGGGCAAAAAGAAATTGCGATTCAACTGCTTGAATCGTTATCGGAAAAAGTACCGTCATACCGATCGACCGAGGCCTTGCTGCATGAGTGGAAAACTTCATGAAGAGAACGCACGCCATTAGTCTTTACCTAAGTCCCCTCATTATTATCGTCTTGGTCGGCTTAGCTTGGCACTTTATTTTAAAACCTCAAGTGGTGCAGCTGATACGAAGTCAGTTACCAAAAATAAATCAAGCCCAAGACGTGGTCGACCTTCAATTTTTAAGCTTCGATATTTCTTTAATTAAATTGCAAATAACGGTCGAAGATATTGATTTAAATTTTAAAAATGGCTTTCAAAATATTAAGCCCATTCATATCAATAATCTTAAAGCGCAACTGGATCCTTTCAAATTACTGGTCGGAGAGATTACTTTTTCAAAAATTCAGATTCACAAACTAACTGGCGCTTTTGAATTAAAGCCGGGTACCACTGGGCCCCAGCCAACTCTTCCTACGGAAGCCCTTTTTAACTTATTACCCCAAATCCCGATTGAACGCATTTTTATCACCGCCAGTAACTTTAAAATAATTGATCCAAAAAAAAACATCGACGTCAACTTGGGCATAACTAGCGCCATGCTGACAAGCCAAAAAAATCGCTTAGCGCTACTTGCGCCAAATATTATAATTAATGTTTCGCACGAGGGAAATGCCGCCATATCAACCAACTTAGCCATTGACGCCACCCTGTTTGAAAATCACTTTGATGTTCGGCATTTTAAATTAAAATCGCTTGATTCTTATTTTGAAGTCGCCGGTAGATTTTTAGATATAAAAAATATGCTTATTGCCCCACAAGCACAGCTTAAGTTTAATAGCGATATCAATTTAGAAAACTCTCGCACAATTGGTCTAAAATTTTTTCCGCAAAAATCACGCTTTCCAACTTTAATGGGCTCGGTTAAATCAACGGGTTCGGTCGACATAAAAAATCTTGATAATGTAAATGGTCAAATCACATTGCAAACAACGCAAGTGGCAATTGACCATTTCAAGTTGGGCCAGGCGCAAGTGCAAATGGAAGTAAAGAAGAATCAAATTTTTATTAATCAAATTGAAGTTGAACATCCGGCAGGTCAAGCTACTTTTAACCACATCGAAATTCAACAGGGCTCGCCTTATAATTTTAAAGCCCAACTAGATGTTAAGGCCATTGATTTACAAAAACTTTTTCTTTCGCTTGGTTTGAATTCGATTCCGGTTGGTTTTATTGCGAAGGGTCATGCCGAATGTGGCGGGTCTTTGGACCCCACGCTTAATTTGGGTTGTGAAGTCAAAACCGAACTGAAAGATATTTGGGTGAAGCCCGGTTTAAAAGATAGTTTTTACATCGTCAAATTAAAATCGGCGGCTATCGAAGGCTCGCTGAACGCAAGCTCTACGCAATTGAGTTATAAATCAAACTTGCACATTGGCAACTCGGCCGGCAGCAGTAGTGGACAAGTTGTTTTTGCTGAAGGTTTTAATATCGATTTCGAAAGTAATAAAATTAATTTTTCGGATGTCGAAAGTTTGGGGGGACTTGATTTAAAGGGCGAATTAAAAATAAAAGGATCTACCAGCGGTGACACTAATGCCGGGATTATCGATGCCGACGTCACCTATTCTAATGCTGAATTAGAGAAATTTAAATTAGGCGCCTTGAGTTCGGCCTTGAGCTATGAAAAAGGCCACCTTTACTTGAATCAAATTAACGGCCTGATTGGTCAATCAAAATACGCGGGGGCCATTGATTTTAACTTTTTGAAATCGACTCTGTCGGCAAATCTTACGGCTCCGGTTTTACAAGCGGCGGACGTGATGCAAGCATTACAGAAGCGACTTGATCTACCTTTTGCTGCGACCGGCATTGGGTCAGGGAAAGTGACATTGGAAGGCCCTTTCAATTTTTGGAAAATGTCTTATGATCTGACTGCACAATTTAAAAAAGGGCAAATTGCCGAAGAATCATATGAACGTCTGCAAGTTAACTTAAATGCAAACGGCGACCGCATTCAGTTTAACAATGTGACTCTTGATAAGCCCCGCAGCCAGGTTGTGGTCGATGGGTTTATCAATACGCAAGCCGAACTACCCGAACTGAATCTAAAAGTGCGAGCGCAGCCACTGCAAATTGATGATATTGATCATTTAATTCGCTTGGCCCCGGCGATGACCGGTCAAATTGCTGTTGAAGGCTTAGTCAGTGGCAATTTTGATAAACCCGAATTTGCGTTTAATTTTAATGCTAAGCAAGTGAACTTTGAAAACATCGAGTACCCGGCATCACAGGGGCGAGTTGTACTTGATAAAAAATATTTTAAATTTACGGGACAACTGCTGGGCCGACAAATACAAGCCGACTTGCAATGGCCCTGGAGTCTTAATGATGATTTTTATTTAAAAATGCAAATCGTTGATATGAATGCTTTGGTGTTTCTACCCTTAATTTCGCTACCGCAACCCAACTCTGATTTTTATTCGCGACTGAACGCCCAGGTTGATTTAAAATCACCGACGCGCAATTTTAGACAAGCGGATGGCACAATTGAAATCAGTCAGTTCGTATTATTGCGTGGCGCTCAGTCGCTTAAATTAGTTAAGCCAGCGGCCTTGATTTTTAAAAAAGGTCTTGAGCGAATGGATCCGATTGACTTAAAAGGCAGCGATAGCTCGTTAACGGTTGAGATGAGCTCACTTAAATCCGATGAAGCACGGCTAACAATTTTGGCTGATTTACCCGTACGCTTATTTCAGTTTCTAGTTCCTTTTACGCAAACCTTAGCGGGCCGACTTGAATTAATTAGCCAAGTTTTATTGCGCAATTCGGGCTTTGAACTTTTTGGAGATGGTGAACTCACAGACGGCGTTGTTGGCTTCAAAGGATTTCCATTGCCGATTGACAATATAAATACGCCCATCGAGTTTTCAAAATCAAAAGTCATTCTTAGTGATATTTCCGCGCAAATGGGCTCGGCCGAGATTGCCGGCTCGGGACAAATTGATATTCGCGGTCACAAAGATATTGTTGTTAATTTACAAGCCGAAGCCGATAATATTGAATTAACATTTCCTGACCAGATGACGACGGCCGGCCGGGCCGATATTGTATTTTCGGGTAATTGGCTTCCGTACACCGTGAAAGTTGATTACAAAGTAAGTCGCGGGCTGATTGAAAAAAACTTCGGCGAGTCAACGCCCCAAACCAAAACGACCTTAGGGGCCAGTCCATTTTTACCAAGCCAGCAGGCCGAACAACAAACGCCTTCGTTACTATTAGATATTAACATTGATATCGCGCAAGGCGTGATTGTAAAAAATAAATTGATTGAAGGCGAAGCGGTTGGAACTTTAAAAATTTATAATACGCCCGAAAATCCGCTAATTACCGGCCGAATCGATATAAAGCCTAGCAGTAAATTATTTTTTAAAGACAAACCCTTCGACATTCAAACCGCCACAATTAATTTTCTCGCTGGAAAGAAAATCAATCCTAATATCTATATAACCGCGAATGCCCGCGTATCCGATTACGATGTCAATTTGCTTATTCAAGGGCCGGCGAATAATTTAATTATTAAGCCCACCAGTCAACCACCCTTAAGTGAAACCGATTTAATTTCATTGCTAGCGTTGGGCGTGACGTCGTCACAGATGGATCAAAATCTAAGTTCTGAAACGCAGAAAACGCAAACGGGGCTTGAAGTTTTAGCTGCAATCAGCAACCAATCAACTATAAATAAAAAAATCGAAGAAAAGCTTGGCTTAACGGTTCAGTTGGCGCCGACGGTTGATAGTACAAAAAATATCGCGGTTCCGAAAGTTGTGGTCAGTCGTAAAATTCGAAAAAACGTAAATGCCTCTTTTTCGCGACCACTAGCGGGTGAAACACAAAATCAAGAGTGGAAACTTCAATATTTATTTAACCGTAATAAATCAATGATTTTAAACTATCAAAATCGCGAGACCAATCAACAAGAGCAAATTCATAAAACCAATGACGATAATGGAATTTTGGGTTTAGACTTCGAGTATAAGAAAGAGTTTAAATGATTACGGTCCGCCAAGTAGCCATTTTTCTATTTTTATTTTGTGCATTCCAAGCAAATGCCGAAACTTATCATTTTGATTTAAAAGATTGGCCAGCCGACGTCGTTGATAGAATGAAAGCTGAAGTGCCGGAGGTTGGTGCGACCAACTTAACGGATGAGCAACTCAATTTGGTTTTAAAAAAACTTGATCAGAAGTTGCAGTTTAACAGTTTAAGGGTGGTTTCAACCACCGATCGCCATGAAGTGCGCCTGGTGGGCGAAATATCTGCAATCGTTGAAAAAATCGACTTTTTAGGCTTAGAAGACATGTCAGAGTCTGAAGCCATAACGCTTACTAATTTAACGGTTAAGAATGCACTTGACGAAGAAAATTTAAAATTGGCCACCGAAAAACTTTTACAATTTTATCGAGACTCAGGGTACCGTTCGGCCCAAATCAGATATCAAATTATTTCAACTTCAACCATTAAAAAATCAATTCTTTTTCATATTGATGCGCGAAAGCAAACAAAATTATCGGGCCTTCAAATTGAGGGGCCCGATTCGCAGTCAATTGAGGAAATTGAAAACATTTTACGAATTAACTTTTTAGGTAAAGTGATGACGCAGGATACGCTGAATAAAGTGAATATTCGGGTACGTAAAGAACTCAACGATCATGGCTATTACACGACATCCTTGGCTTCGCCGCAAATTGTTTTTTCGGCCAATGAGCTAAAAGCCCGAGTGGTTTATCGTCTTAAAAAAATGACCCGTTACGGAATTGAAATTTTAAACGCCCGTCAATTTACAAATTCTAGACTTGAAGAAGACGTACTTAAATTAGAAACTTATTTTTCAAAAGAGGCTAACTTTGGTGTCGAGCTTGCGGAGAAATTAAAAGAATTTTATGTGTCGGAAGGCTATCCACACATTGAAGTTCCATTCTTTGAACGCAAGCAGGGAGAAAGAATAATTATTTCCCTAAGTCTAGAAGAAGGGGTGTACACCCGTCTGTCAAAAATTAAAGTGACTGGCCAATATTCTCGCAATGAAAAGTTTTATATCAAAAAAATATTAGAGCTTTCTTCTCCCCGCGTTGATGATCGTAGTGTTTATATTAAGGAAGACATTGAACAAGGAGTTAAAAATTTAATTATCTTTTTGCAAAACGAAGGCTACGTGAATGCCCGCCTAGGCCGAGTGCAAATTATGACCGATCGTGAAAAGCCATCCGAAGGGGTTGCTAACATTCAATTAGAAGAAGGGCCTAAAATTATAATCGGCTCGATCGAGTTTACCGGCGCGCATTCACAAAACTCAGAAGTCTTAAAGAAAGTCGTTGATTTGCACGAAGGGCGACCCTTAAGTTTGGTCAGCCTGGAGGAATCACTAACCTTGTTAAAAAATTATTTTATGAACTTAGGTTATATCGAATATAAATTGTTAAATGAGACCAAAGATTTAATGACCTATTCTGAAAATAATGCTTTGGCCCATCTTAAATTTGAAATCCAACAAGGTCCGCGAGTTGAGGTTCAAAGTATATTAATTGAAGGAAATAATTTAACGCATGATCGACTAATCTTAACTGAAATCGATTTCAAACCAGGGGATGTATTAACTCCGGCAAAGATCAATGAATCAACTTCACGGCTGTTAAAAACCGGCCACTTCAGCGCGGTAGACATTACCACCGTCGAGGCTGGCACATCGATTCCCCAACGTACGGTGCTGGTAAAAGTGACCGAGCGCGATCCCGGAGTTTTTACGGTTGGCGGGGGCGTGACAAATGAAAATGCCGGCACCGTTCGTGGTTACACGGGGGCCGCTTACCGCAATATTGGTGGTTGGGGCCGCGGTGTTTCGGCGCGAGTTGAAGGTAATTACAATTATGCGCGCTACAAATTTGTCGAATCAAAAATAACGTTGGGGGCCGTCGAGCCCTATTTGTTAGATACACGCGCGCGGTTGCGGCTCAACCTGACGCGAGCGCGGGAAATTTCTGATTTTGCCATTCGCAAAGTAACTGAACTTAATTCTTCAGTTTTGTCGATCGAGCAAGATTTTACGTCTCACTTCATCGGTATTTGGGATTTATTTAATGTGACCACTTATGTCGATCGTGGAATGACTAGACAAGATGAAATTGATTTCAAATATGAATACTCAGATTTAGTTATTGGATCGACCGGCCCCACTCTCGATTTTGATTACCGTGATAACTTATTTAATCCAACTAAAGGAAGTTTCACCCGATTTAAGGCGGAATACGCTTCAGAATTTAACGGCAGCAATAAAGTCGACGACTTCATTCGCTTAACCGGACAGACAACTTTTTACGTTCCCTATGAACAAACTGGAATTGTTTTTGCCCAGTCATTGCGGGCCGGTTACATCCAAGATTTAAAACAACTTGGATTCGGAATTCCGTTTGATAAAAAAGGTTTTTCTTTAGGCGGACGCACGACGATTCGAGGTTTCAATCCCGATGAGTTTTTTCCGTCTACAAATACAAAAGTACCGGGCGTTGGTCCTAATTATAAGTTAACAAGTTTTTCTTCGTATAATTTAGTCAAATCAGAACTGCGATTTCCATTGGTAAACAAGTGGGATTTAAGTGGTGCGATTTTTTATGATGGCGGACAAGTTTTAATCGATGGATTGGCGTTTCCGGATAATTGGCGTGATGCCGTTGGCATTGGAGTGCGTTACAATACGCCAGTTGGCCCCATCAACCTTGAGTATGGCCACAAACTTGATCAAAAATCGTACGAATCAGAAGGCTCATTTCATTTGTCCATTGGCGTTTTCTAAGGTAATTTTTAGTCTTCATTAAGCCATTTTACTAAGGAGAACTTATGCAACAACATAAACTGCGCGTTTATCCGTCGAAAGAAAAATTAGATCGTAAAGATCAACTCGCGTGGAAGATGGCAGAAATATGCACGGATTCTTCGGTCATAAAAGATGATGTAATTGATATGATCATTAACCGTATAATCGATAACGCATCGGTTGCTATTGCAGCGGCCAACCGTCATCCGGTCGCATCGGCAAGATCTATGGCTTTAGCTCATCCGCGCGCTGGGGGCGCCACCGTATTTGGATTACCTAACGACCAAAAATTTTCTTGTGAATGGGCAGCCTGGGCTAATGGAACGGCCGTGCGTGAGCTTGATTATCACGATACTTTCTTAGCCGCAGATTATTCTCACCCGGGCGACAACATTCCACCAATTTTAGCGGTGGCACAGCAGACTGGTAAAAACGGAAAAGAATTATTACGCGGTATTTTAGCCGGCTATGAAATTCACGTCGACTTAGTTAAAGCAATTTGTCTGCACGAACATAAAAAAGATCACATCGCGCATTTAGCGCCCGCGGCAGCCGGCGGCATCGGTTCTTTACTTGGCTTACCAACCGAAATTGTTTTTCAAGCTATTCAGCAAGCGGTTCACGTTTCTTTTACGACTCGTCAATCACGTAAGGGCGAAATTTCTTCGTGGAAAGCCTATGCACCAGCGCACGCCGGTAAGTTAGCCATTGAAGCGACTGATCGCTGCATGCGTGGTGAAGGCGCTCCTTCGCCAATTTACGAAGGTGAAGATTCAGTTATTGCTTACATGCTTGATGGTAAAGAAGGTCACTACACCGTTTCGTTACCTGAGCCCGGCGAAGAAAAACGCGCGATCTTAGAAACATACACGAAAGAACATTCGGCCGAATATCAATCGCAAGCGCTGATCGACTTAGCGGCACGAATGCGTGAGGTGTGTTTAGCAAAAACTAAAAATTGGGATGACGTAAAAGAAATTGTTATTCAAACTTCACATCACACGCATAACGTTATTGGTACGGGTGCGAATGATCCACAAAAAATGGATCCAAAAGCCTCGCGCGAAACCTTAGATCACTCGATCATGTATATTTTTGCCGTCGCTTTACAAGATGGTAAATGGCACCACGTAGATTCGTACGCGCCCGAGCGCGCGCAACGTGCCGACACCGTTCGGCTGTGGCAAAAAATACGCACGATTGAAGATCCGAAGTGGACGACGAGCTATCACGATAAAGACCCAAATAAAAAACAATTCGGTGGTCGCGTAGAAATTATGTTTCACAGCGGCGAAGGCCTTGCCGACGAACTCGGCGTAGCAAACGCGCACCCGGCCGGGGCTCGCCCTTTCAAGCGCGCTGATTACATCAGAAAGTTTGATACATTAACTGCTGACATTATTTCAAAAGACGAACGCAACCGTTTTATTTCTCTTTGCGAACGGTTGCCAGAATTGACCGCGGCCGAAGTGCAGCAACTGAATGTGCAAATTCCGATCGACAAATTAGTTAGCAACAAACGTGATACTAAAGGAATTTTTTAAATGTTATTTCCAGAAATAACCGCGGCCGAAAAACGAAAGAATTTTCGCGAACAATTAAAAACCGGTAAGCTTTTGCAATTTCCGGGTTCGTTCTCGCCGTTGGTAAGCATGCTGATCGAAAAAAAGAATTTTGATGGCATTTATATTTCTGGATCTGTTTTATCAAATGACTTAGGTTACCCAGACATTGGCTTAACCACCTTAACTGAGGTGGCGCAGCGTGGGCGCCAAATCGCGCGCACTACTTCTTTACCCGCCCTCATCGATGCCGATACCGGTTTCGGTGAACCGATGAGTGTGACCAGAACCATTCAAGAATTTATTGAATTAGGATTAGCGGGCTGTCACTTAGAAGATCAATTAAATCCGAAACGCTGCGGACATTTAGATAATAAATCTTTAATTTCAACTTCCGACATGACGAAAAAAATTAAAGCTGCCGTTAATGGTAAAAAATTAGATTCAAACTTTCTAATCATTGCGCGAACCGACGGCCGGGCCAGTGAAGGTATTGATAAGGCGATTGACCGCGCGAAAGCCTATGTCGACGCCGGCGCCGAAATGATATTTCCCGAAGCTTTACAGAATGAAAAAGAATTCGAAGCTATGCGAAAAGCCATTCAGGTTCCTTTACTTGCTAATATGACCGAGTTTGGTAAAGGCCGATTGTATACAGCGCAAGAATTAACAAATTTTGGATACAATCTAGTCATTTATCCGGTGACAACGTTGCGTTTAGCCATGGGTGCGGTTGAAAAAGGGTTAGATATTATAACCCGCGACGGCACGCAAGAAAAAGCAGTCGAGCTGATGCAAACGCGGCAGCAACTTTACGATTTAACTCGGTACGAAGAGTATAACGAGTTCGATCAAAATATTTTTAACTTCAAATTGTAAAGATAAAGGAGATTTTATGGCAGAATACATTAACCCCGACTACGTGGCTGAACCAGAAAAGATGAACGTTAAAAAAGGTTTAGAAGGCGTCGTCATGGATACATCATCCGTTTCAAAGGTAAATGCCGATACAAATTCACTGGTCTACCGCGGCTACCCGGTTCAAGATTTAGCCGAAAACTGCAGTTTTGAAGAAGTGGCGTATTTGATGTACACCGGCGAATTGCCGAATAAATCACAGCTAGAAGAATTTACTAAAAAAGAAAAATCAATGCGTGATATTTCGCGCGATAATCTTAACGTCATAAAGGCTTTACCCAAGAAGTGCCACCCGATGGATTCAGTGCGCACGGGGGTTAGCTTTTTAGGTTGCGAAGACGATCGTATCTGGGATGCAACTCCCGCTACTAATTTAGATAAAGCTATTCGCTTATTAGCCAAAATTCCTACAATGGTGGCAGCTGACTATCGTTTTAAAAAGGGCATGGATTTTATTCCGCCGAACCCGGCGCTGACGATGGCTGAAAACTTTTTTCATATGTGCTTCGGACAAGTGCCCGATGCTAAAATTGTAAAAGCCTTCGACGTTTCATTAATTCTTTACGCTGAACACAGCTTCAATGCTTCAACGTTCACCGCGCGGGTAGTGACCTCGACTCAATCTGATATTTATTCTGCAACCGTGGCGGGAATTGGCGCCTTAAAAGGCCCTCTACACGGTGGCGCCAATGAAATGGTCATGCATATGATGATTGAAATTGCTGACGCCGATAAGGCGGAGCAATGGATGATTGATGCCTTAGCTAATAAGAAAAAAGTAATGGGCTTTGGTCACCGGGTTTATAAATCAGGTGATTCGCGCGTTCCGACCATGAGAAAATACGCGCAAGTTATGGCTGATACAATCGGTGAACAAAAATGGATGAAAATGTACAACGCCCTCGAAAAAGTGATGGTCGATAAAAAGAAAATTTATCCCAACCTCGACTTTCCGGCGGGCCCCGCTTACTACATGATGGGTTTTGAAATTGATTTCTTTACACCTATTTTTGTGATGGCGCGAACCACGGGTTGGTCAGCGCACATCATGGAACAGACGGCGAACAACCGAATTATTCGACCGTTATCAGAATACATCGGTGCCGCTCAAAGAAAAGTACAACCCCTTAGCGAAAGATAGTTGATGAAATTTTTATTGTTTTTGTCGCTGGCTGCCTTGGTTACCATTTTAAATTTAAATGCATGCACGAGCGCACCAGCCGCCCCTCAAGCAACGGCGGCGACCGCCGCTGAAACTGAAGCAAGCAAATCGCGTAAAGAACTGATTAAAGAAGAAAAACGCAGGCAGTCTGAAGCCGATCTACCGTTTCGAGTGTTAGACACGTCAGCGCGAATTGATAAGATTGCCTTTGGCTCAGGCGCTGACCAAAATCAACCGCAGCCCATCTGGCAAAATGCTTTAGATCAAAATCCTGATCTTTTTATTTTGACGGGAGATTCAATCTACGCGGCCGACTCAATTAATAAACCCATTGGCGATCAATACAAAAAATTAAATAAAATTGCCGAGTATCGGGCCATTCGCGAAAAAGTTCCATTCATGGCCATCTGGAATGACCAAGATTACGGGCAGATTGATGGGGGCAGCGATAATCCCGAAAAAGATTTTGCGCGCACCGAGTTTGTAAAATACTGGGGCTACTTGCGATCGACCCTTCCGCCGACGCAAAAAGCACTTTATCACGCGAAAATATTTGGAACAAAAAAGCAGACCGTGCAGGTTATCATGCTTGATACGCGCTGGGATCGCTCGTCACTTAAACGTAACGTTGATGATACTTTTAACGCCGAAAAACCAGAGGCCGATGCATTTCCACGCCCCTATTTAATCGATGAAGATAAAACCAAACACATTTTATCTGAGGCGCAATGGTCTTGGTTGGAAACAGAATTAAGAAAACCTGCCGCTTTTAAAATTCTAGTAAGCCCCATTCAAGTGATTGCTAACGATCATCAGTTTGAAAAATGGGGACTGTTCCCGCACGAGCGCGATCGATTATTGAACCTTATTAGAAAAGCTAAAGCCAAACACATTGTTATCTTGTCTGGTGATCGTCATCTCTCTGCCATTGCGAAAACCTACATTCAAGGTTTTAATACAATTTATGACGTCACGGCAAATGCGCTGAATAACCCGGTACCACGGGCCAACGCCTTAAAAGATTCTAGCTACAACGATGCGGCTTTCGGCGGAATGACGTTCGGATTAATCAACATCAATTGGGACAAGAAAAAAGCGCAAGTAGAGTTTCATTCACTCGATGGACAATCAAAACAGTCGGTCGAAGTTCCGTTTTAATATAATTGAATATAAAACGGTTATTGATGATCTTTGTCAGTGCGCGGATGCGCAAGCCACCCTTTTCGAATGACATAGTAAGAAAGTGCGATCGAAATAACAAGCATTAGCGCGATTGAATACCCAAATCCATTCGGATGACTTAATAACGGAATATGTTGAAAATTCATTCCAAAAACACCGGCGACAAAATTCAGTGGCAAAAAGAAAATAGTTAAGACCGTTAAGACTCGCATAATTTCATTGGTTCGAAACGAGCCCTCATTAGTCCGTTGCGATTCAATTGCCATATGTAAATTAAGTAAGGATTGCACATTATCGAAAACATCTTCGGCATAGAATAAATTGCGGTCCAGTCGATCGCGCGCTTCTTGCAACTTGCCTGGAGCTGACTCGACTCTTTGTAGTAGTCTTGAGACAGCATCGACCGTTAGTTTCATTACTTTGCGAAAGGCCGAGGCCTGCCGTTTAATATAATAGCCTTCAAGTAATAACGATTTTGTTCGCTGCATTTGAAACATACGCTCTTCAAATTTTTCTAACTTGTATTCGAGCTTGGTCAGCGGATTATCAAATCCTAATGAAACTTGTTCAAAAAACAAACTAATCAAAATGATTTTATTAATATCGGCCTGATTCATTTTTTTAATTTTAACGGTAATCTCTTCAATTTCTTTTAGCGGCAAACGGTGCACTGAAACGACCCGCTCGGGGCCTATAAAAAGCGCGACCTTTGTGGTCAATTCTTGAACTGTGTCGGCCGTTAGCTTAATTTCTGGCTCCATCAATCGCAGCAGAATGAACTGCGTCGAGCCATAATTTTCGATATGCGGTAAATAGTCAGGATCTAAGCAATTAATGGCAACTTTTTTTGGAATATCTAATTCGGCTGCCAGCTGCTCAAGCACGGCTTGCGATGGATTGATCATGTCCTGCCAATTAAACGTCTCGAAGCGAAGCTCGCGAATGTCCATGGCCTATCAAAGCCGATTTAGCCTAAGAACGCAATCTTCCTGAGGTCAGGCGTCCCTATTTCTTACAAATCACGTCATAGATTTTTTTGATCATAAATTGCGTTTTTATAGCCTTTAACCGACACTTAAATCGATTTAAAACATACTGTTCAATAAATTTTAAAACAAAGGAGATTCTCGTGTTAGGTATCGGTCAAAAATTTCCAACATTCTCAATGCAGGCTTGTGTGTCTTTAGAAAAAGGTAAAGAATTTAAAACAGTTTCAAATGCCGATATGAAAGGTTCTTGGGCTGTAGTATTTTTCTGGCCTTTAGACTTTACCTTTGTTTGCCCAACTGAACTTGCAGAGTTTAATAAAGAAATGAAAAATTTTAAAGCCCGCGACGTCAAAGTTTTCGGCGCCTCATGCGATTCACACTTTGTGCACGCGGCCTGGAGAACTCATCACGCTGACCTTAATAAATTAGAATACCCAATGCTTGCCGACGTTAAAAAAGAATTAACGGGCGCCCTTGGAGTTCTGCACCCATCCGAGCAAGTTCCTTTACGCGCGACATACATTATTGATCCAGATGGTATCGTACAGTGGGTATCGGTTAACGGTTTAAACGTGGGCCGTAACGTAAAAGAAATTTTACGCACCGTTGACGCTTTACAAACTGATGAACTTTGCCCTTGTAACTGGGAAAAAGGTCAGCAGACTTTAAATCCGTAATTAGGTTTTGATAGTAATAGTAATTCAGATAATAACACACAGTTCAAAAGGGCTTCCGCATTAACAAACGTTAAGGTTGAAGCCTTTTTTTATAGGAGATTCTATGTCGGTCTCAGACAAAATTGATGCCTTTTTAGATAAATCGTTTCCGGCTAAGGAAACAAATGTATACCGCGACCTTTCACTTAATTTTAAAAAAATTATGGAAGAATCACCGCTTGAACTGACCGATCGTTTCATGAATTTGGCGGCCTTGGCGCGGGCACTACACTGGAAAGAACTAGAAATGCTGGCGGCGATTGAGCTTAAAGAATTAGGGCTTGAAGACGCGCACATTGACGAGTGTTTTGAAGCCGCCGCCATTATGGGAATGCTAAATACCTATTACAAATTTAAAGGATATCTTTCCGCCGACGTTTTAGCTGATTCCGCTTACCAACGAGCTGGTTTGCGAATGAATTCACTCTCGAAAGCGCTTAACGGAAAAGAAAAATTCGAAATGATGGCCTTTTCGGTGTCAGTGGTGAATGGCTGCCCGACTTGCGTGTCTTCGCACGAAAAAGTTCTTACGGATATTGGCCTCACCCGAGACAAAATTCATGATTTAGCGCGCTTGGCTTCTGTTTTAAAAGGCTTGAGCTGCCTGTCATAATCCTCATTTCATAGACCTCTGGCGATTGGTCGGGTACATTCAATCCCACTAACGTAAGAGGTTATATGAAATCTGATTCAAACTCAAATCAACCGCAGCGTATTTTTTTAACGGATTATCTCCCGCCTAGCTTTTCAATCGATAGCGTGCAGCTGTATTTCAATTTGCACGAAACCAAAACGCAGGTAAAAGCAAAAATTGATTTTAAAAAAATAAAAGATGAAGCGTTAGTACTTAACGGAGTTGGTCTGAAATTACTTTCGATAAAATTAAACGAAAAACCCTTAGCCGAAAATTCTTATAAGGTAGAGGCCGAAACTTTAACAATTCCAAATGTGCCAGATGCCTTTACGCTAGAAACAATTGTCGAAATTAATCCAGAAGAAAATAAAGCTTGCGTTGGACTTTACTTATCCAGAGGAATTTTCGCCACGCAATGTGAGGCCGAAGGGTTTCGTCACATAACTTATTTTATCGATCGCCCCGACGTGATGACAAACTACAGCGTCGAGCTTGAGGCCGATAAAACAAAGTACCCGATTCTTTTATCTAATGGCGATCACTTAGGAACCCAAGATTTAGGTAACGGACGCCACTTAGCCCAATGGAAAGATCCGTTTAAAAAACCTTGTTACCTGTTCGCGTTAGTGGCCGGTGATCTTGGTGTTGTCACAGATTCATTCACCACGCACTCGGGCAAAAAAGTTAAGTTAGAAGTATTTGCTTCGCATGGAAAGCAAAGTCGCTGCTTGCACGCCATGCAGTCGTTAAAAAATTCAATGAAGTGGGATGAAGAGCGTTTCGGCTTAGAGTACGACCTTAATCAATTTATGATTGTATCTATCGATGATTTTAACATGGGCGCCATGGAAAATAAGGGTCTAAATATTTTTAACTCGCGCTTAGTTTTGGCCGATCCCGAATCAGCCACCGATACAGATTTTGAACGTATAGAATCGGTTGTGGGGCACGAGTATTTTCATAACTGGACCGGTAATCGAGTCACGTGCCGTAATTGGTTTGAACTTTCTTTGAAGGAAGGCTTAACCGTTTTTCGCGATCAAGAATTTTCGGCCGATTTAAATTCGCGCCCCGTACAGCGAATTAAAGACGTAGACGCCCTTCGCGGTAGCCAGTTCGCCGAAGATGCGGGCCCCAACGCCCACCCGGTTCGGCCCGAAAGCTGTTTAGCAGTTGATAATTTTTATACTTCAACCATTTATGAAAAAGGTTCCGAAGTTATCCGTATGATGCAAACCATGGTCGGTAAAAAAGGTTTTCGCAAAGGCATGGACGAATACTTTCGCCGTCACGACGGACAAGCGGTCACCATCATTGACTTTGCCAATGCTATTTCCGAACCCAACGGCTACGATTTTACCCAATTTAAATTATGGTATACACAGGCTGGTACGCCCGAAGTAAGCGTTCATGAAGATTATAATGCCGATAAGAAAGAATTTTCTTTAACGCTGAAACAAAGCTGCGCACCTTCAGCGAAGCAACCCAATAAACTGCCTTTTCATATTCCGCTGTTGATTGGCCTGCTGGATTCACGCGGCCAAGATATGACAATTGAATCCGACGACTTAGTTATTAACTCTGATCAATTGCCAGTTTTACATTTAAAAAATTCAGAACAGAAGTTTATTTTCAAAAATATTTCTGAAAAGCCGGTGCTTTCAATTAACCGTGATTTCTCGGCGCCAATCAAATTAAATTGGCAGGCCTCACCGGCCGAGATGCTTCATCTGCTTAAGTATGACTCTGACGCTTTTAACCGTAGGGAAGCGTGTTACAAAATGATCTTACAAGAGTTAAAACGCCTGATCACGGGTCTGCGCGGTGGTGCCTCCGTTAATCCGCAAGCCAGTGTACTTGATGCATTGGGGTTTGTGCTTAACGATTCGCAGATTGATGTGCAATTTAAGGCGCTGATGTTGCAGTTACCCGGGGTTGATATTTTAGCGCAAGAAGAAGATGTTCTTGATGCCGTTGCGTTTAATAAAGCTGAAAAGCTTTTAATTATAGCCTTCGTTAAGCAGAATGAAAAACAAATTCTAGACTTATATAAAATGCATCACGCCTTAGATAGCGTTGGCGATCGCGCGCTTAAAAATCGTTTACTAAGCTTTTTGGTTCTAGCCGAAATACCGCAAGCGGTCGCAATGGCCAGTCAGCAATTCATACAGGCCAAAAATATGACCGATCAATTAGGAGCGTTAGCCATACTTTGCCAAACGGATTCAAGCGAAAAAACTTCGGCCCTACAAGTATTTTACGATCGCTGGAAAGATGATGCCGTAGTTTTTAATAAATGGCTTATGGTGCAAGCTTACGCCGACCTTCCACAAACTTTTGATACGGTTAAAAAGCTTACGCAAATAAAGCCCTTCAGCCTTGAAAATCCCAACAACGTGTTTTCATTACACCGCGTGTTCGGCGAAAACTTTTTAGCCCTTGCGCAGACAAAGGGCGAAGCTTACAAATGGCTTTGCGACGAAATTTTAACGGTTGATAAAAAGAATCCGCAAGTGGCCGCCCGACTTTGCGGAAGTTTTAATTTTGTAAAAAAGTTGCCAGATCAACTGAAACAAAAAGCGCAAACTGAAATTAAACGTATGCTTGCGACTGATTCACTTTCAAAGAATTCACGCGAATTATTAGAAAGCTGTATCTAGCTATAATAGCGGGTGCGGCATTGTTTTAAGAATTCCGTGCGCGTCTCGGGTCGCATCTTAAATGCGCCCCGCAGATCAGATGTTGTCGTCGTGCTGTGCGTATCTTGAATTCCGCGGGCAATGACACAGTAGTGTTTAGCATTGATGTGTACTGCCACATCTTCGGTACCTAATAAGTATTGCATGCAATCGGTCACTTGTTTCGTTAATCGTTCTTGCACTTGCGGCCGGCGCCCAAAAAATTCAACGATGCGATTTAATTTTGATAAGCCGATTACTTTTTTATTTGGAATATAAGCAACCGTTGCAAAACCATCGATCGGTTGAAAGTGATGCTCGCACATTGATATGACTTCAATATCTTGCACGCATACCATTTGATCGTACTCCATTGAGTTATCGATCACAGTAATTTTAGGGAAATTTTTTACATCTAAACCGGAGAAAACTTCGTTAACATACATCTTCGCAATCCGTCCCGGCGTGTCGCGTAAACTATCGTCTTTTAAGTCAAGGCCCAAAGTTTTCATTATTTCGGCAAAATGCATTTCAATTTTTTCGATTTTTTGCTCGGCGTTCATGGTCGTGGCCACGATGGGCGACGGGCGCACTTTAGATAAAATATCTAACGACTGCTCGATCGTATCTTTCATTAATTTTTCGGCCTTGTGCTTTTTAGATTCCATGGGGTGTATCCTTCTACAAAAGCCCCAAGTTTAGGTAAAAATAAGGCCAAAATCTACCACTATTACGATTGGTTCGGCGTACGACCTTTTGATTGTGCTTTTTACAGGCTTAAGATAGAAATTCGGCGGCGCGCAGGGCTGATTGCAAGGCGCCCTCAAGACTTTGCGGCTTCAGGGCACTGGCAAAATCTCCAACCACTTGAAAAGAATTGCTTTTTATTTCGGGAAATACCAGCGGACTGGTGAAGGCCGACCCTTGAATAAGTCGCACGCGATTCCAGTCGAAGTAATTTTCAGACGACATTTTATTTACGTTAAAAGTAATTTTCATTTTGCGTTTAATGAAATCGTTTATTTTTTCAATTTCAATCGAAGCGCCGGCCGTATTTGATTTAAAATCTATTTCAATCCAGGTACTTGATTTATTTTTCTTTACAATTTGTCGCACCTGTAACGATTCATCTTCAAAAAACATAAGATTCTTAATGGGGGCCGCAGTCACGTACTGCTGCTGCGATGTTAATATAACTTTTACGGTATTTTCGCGCCGTAAGCTTTCGGCCCATGTCATTGCATTTTTCATTTCGGGTAAATCACCCAGACCCTGAATTGAAGCCCATTGTGACGGCGGTATGGCTAAAGCCAGTTTTTTAGTTACAAATGTTCGCCTTCCCCGTGGCGTGTCAAACTCGACTTCGTGAAATTCGTTAATTTTTTGAATGGCGATTGCTTTCCACCTTAAACGAACCGAGCGGTAAACAATCAGGCCGGCCAAATGCTCAAAAAGCCGGTCGGTTAAATCTTGCATACCTGCGATTAAAAAAAGATGTGATTTATCAAGTGGGGCCGAGGCTAATTCTAATTCTTTAACTAATTTTTTCAAGAGCTCGTCATCTGAACGGTAAATAGACGCCCCGTAATCGACCTGTTTCGACGATTGAATGCGTCCACCGATTCGGGCCGAGCCTTCAAACAATTTGAAGCCCATTTTATTTCTTCGTAGGCTTTGGGCTAAAAAAAGTCCACTAATTCCACCACCTGCAATTACAACTTGGTCTTTCAGATAGAACGAGTCTTCAAACAGGTATTCATCAAATGTTGAGCAACTGCTTAATAGCGGTGCGGCTGCGCTTGCAGCAGCAAGTTTAATTCCGTTAGAAATAAATAAGCGACGGTTCGTTTCTGAAGACATTTACAAACAAAATGCTACACTAGGTCGGTGCTGCAAACAATCTATCTTGAGACCCATTTACAAGAAATCGCCGACCACGGTTGGAGTGTACTTCCTATTGATCATCAATGGGCGCAAAGCTTGGCTGAAATCGCCCGGGCGCGCCAAAAACAGAATGAATTTAAAACTGCAAGCTTAGCGGGTAGCGCCGAACTTCAATTAACCATTCGTAATGATCAAACGTTATGGCTTGATGCAAAACTGAATGATCAATTAAAAATAGAGCAAGAAACCCTTTCCAAACTTGCCGATTTACAACAACAGCTACAAAATTTTTTTCGTATTCACTTGTCAGAGTTTGAATGTCATTATGCCTACTATGAGACTGGCCACTTTTACCAACGCCATTTTGATTCAACCGAATTCAATAACAAGAGAATATTTTCTTTTGTTATTTACCTGAACGACAAGTGGCAGGCCCATGATGCGGGAGAATTAGTTGGCTACATTGGTCAAAAAGAATTGTTTCGGTTACCTCCTCAGATTGGAAAAATGATTTTATTTAGAAGCGATATTGAACACGAAGTCATGCCTACTAACCGCCCCCGCTGGTCGGTGACAGGTTGGTTTCGAAAGTGAAATTAGGACGAAAAAGGCTGATTAAAATTATTTTTATTGAGCGCCCGGGCCAGCGTTTTCTAATTCTAATTTTATCTTTATTTTCAGCCTTTCTTGGTTTGGCTCTACCTTATTATCAACGATTTTTTTCTGAAACATTGCAATTGGGTTATTTAGCAATCTGTATTGGCCTTTCATTTGGCTACTTAGTCTTTAATCAGCTGACCTTATTGATCGGTCAACATGAAGCCGTCATCGCCCAAAAAAAATTAGCGCATGCTATTTATGACCAGTACTTGAAATTGAAACCACTCACTTTACAAACCCGCTCGGTGGGTGAAGTGGTATCGCTTTATACCACCGATGTGCCCAGTCTAACGGTTTGGCTTGAACAGTCTTTGCCTTACGGTTTAACAACTTTATTTCCACTGGTCTTAGCGCCACTTTTTCTAATTTATTTTTACGCCCTGCCCGGTTATTTTTGTTTTGGCCTAGTAGGAGTTTTAATATTGATTAACGGCCTTATGGCTTATCGCCAATCACTTTTTTTCTTTAAATTTAAAAAGTTAGCGGCAGACCGAATGGGGCTAGTGAATGAGTGGATTCAAAATATTCGAGGTCTTAAAATTTTAAACTGGGTGGAGGGGTTCGAGAACAAAATTATTAAGAAAAGAATCGAAGAAACCAATAACCGTATTGCCATGGTTACAAATGGCCAAGTGATGAACTCTATTTCTTCAAGCATTACGTTTTGGTTGAATTTGTCGATCTTAGGTTTTTTTATCTGGCTGCATGACGGACCTTTAGGTAAATCCGATATGATCGCACTGCTATGGGTGACGACGGTATTTTTATCGCGACCCTTGCGACAACTGCCCTGGTTTTTTACTTTTGTCTTTGACGCGTGGACTTCTTTTCGACGATTAGGCGATTTTTTAGGATTAGCTAATATCGATTCAACCATTAACTCGAATATTCCATCTGATCCGCACCTGATCCTTGAGGTTAAAAATTTAAATCTTGTGGTTGATGAAAAAAAAGTCTTACAGAATATCAACTTATCAATACGACCGGGTCAGCTGATTGCTTTAATTGGGCCAGTGGGCGCTGGTAAAAGTTTACTGATGAAATCTCTCATAAATGAAACCCCTTTTACCGCCGATATTTTCTTTAAAGGTTCATCAAGTTATGTACCGCAAGACCACTTTGTAATGAGCGCAAGCCTACGTGACAATATGAATTTTGATTACAATTCAAATCCTTCGCACGACCCGATCATCATGCAGCAATTAGCCAAGGCGCAGTTTAGCTTTGAATTAGATCGCGTCCAAGGTGGGTTAAACACTTTAATCGGTGAACGCGGGGTCAATTTATCGGGCGGACAAAAACAACGCGTAAGCTTAGCCCGCCAGCTGATGCAACCTCGGCAGCTGCTTTTACTTGATGATCCGCTGAGCGCTATAGATGTAACCACCGAAAAAAAACTAGTTGATGAATTTATAAAGCTAAAAACGGCGCAGCATTCTATTCTAGTGACGACCCAACGATTTACAATCTTGCCACAATGTGACCGAATTCTTTTTATAGATCACGGGCAAATTTTATTTGATGGGTCGGCCGAGCAGTTTTTAAATGACGATCGATTTCGTTCTTTCGTTACGGGGCTCGAGTGAAAAAAATAAAGATTACTAAATATTCCAAGTCGATTTACGACACCCTCATGCAGGCGTACCGGCCCTACATGGCGAAAATTGGCGCCACTTTAATTTTTGGTTTTTTTGGCCGCTTCCTGTTATTATCAAATATTCAAGTTATCGGACAGTATATCGATCAGCACGAATTCTTAACGGCCATAACTTTACGTCCGTTATTTTTCAAAATTGCCACGCTCCTAATCATTGCCTTTTCGTTTACCATATTTTTTAGAACTGTTTTTTCTAGATTGTCGGCCTTAGCGGTATCTAGAATTTATGACGAAACCACCTATCGCGTTTCACGATTTCCAATATCATTTTTCGAAAGTCAGCCCGTCGGTAAAATTACCACCCGTTTTTCAAGTGACTACGGCAATATGTTTAGACTTTTTGGTGGACCCTTAGCCGAGTTTTTATCAATTTTTTTCGATTTAGTATCGATTGTTATTTTAATGGTTTTCGTTCACCTTTCATTTATTTTTACGATTTTAGGGTCAACGTGGTTGTATTTTATCTTACTTAAACGCAATCAACATCGCCTGCGGTCAGCGCGCCGAGAAATGTCGACCAACCGAGCGCCTTCGGTTGCGCACTTTTCAGAAACCGTGCAGGGCGCGACTATAATACGTGAAAATCAAAAGCAAAAAATGTTTACCGATAAGTTTTTAGAGTACGATGATAAATACCTTAAAAGTAAATGGGCTGTTTTCTGGCACGTTACACGTTTTTCGCTCGAGCTGAATGTACTGTCTACGATTTTATTTGGACTTAATGGATTAATTTGTCTTTACCTGATGCAAACGGGCGTCATTGGCGTGGGTCAATCTGGCGTTATTTTAAGTTTAACTTTACTGGCCACTTACACTTTACAAATGTTTTTTGAATGGTTTTCGCAATTTGAAGAAGCACTTACGGGCGTTGAAAAATTGGATGAGTACATTCGGGCCCCGCTTGAGCCGGGCATGAGTCTGCCCGCCTACTCAGATTTTTCTACTTCGCATCCTAAAAAATTGCGCCCGACTCATAAAAAAGACGAAATCGAAAGCCTCGACCCTGGTCATGATCACATTCAGGTCGAAAATCTTTTTTTCAAATACCCAACCAACAATGAAATGATTCTGAATTCAATCAGCTTTCGCCTAAAAAAAGGCGACCGCCTAGGCATTATCGGTCGAACCGGATCTGGCAAAACGACGCTGATCTCGGCCCTTCTTCACCTTTATCCTATTCATAGCGGCGTGGTTTTAATTAACGGTAAAAATGAAGTAGACGTTGAAAAACATCGATCGCTTTTCTCAGTAATTTCTCAAGATCAACTATTTATGACCGGAACGATTCGCGATAATTTAGATCTGTTCAGGCACCGCTCTAATCAAGAGATTGAAAAAATTCTTAAACAAGTGGGCATTCCTTTTAAGCTTACCGATCACGTTTCCGAAAAAGGCCAGAACCTTTCTCAGGGAGAAAAACAGTTGCTTAGTTTAGCACGGGGCCTTTTGCAAAATGCACAAATTTTTATATTCGATGAAGCCACTTCAAATGTTGATCCACAATCAGAAGCCCTGATGAATCGAGCCTTAAAAGATGTATTGGGAGACAAGACGCAAATACGAATTGCCCATCGTCTGCAGACCGTTGAAGATTGCCACCAGATCTTATGGCTGGATGCTGGTCATGTGAAAAAAATAGGTCCGCCGCAAGAAGTTCTTGTCGCATTTAAACAATAGGGGTATTTCTGAATCATGCAAAATGATGAAAATGAAAAATCGGCAGTCATCACCAACTTCGATCAAAGCCTGTCAGAAGCGCAAGACGTCTGGTCGCAGCTGACGCATGATCAGCGAAAAGCGAAATTTCTTTCATTTAACCGCACCGATGCCGAAGAATTATTTTTAAATTTAAGCCCAGCTGATCAATTAGAACTGATTAGCGAAATGAATACGCTTGAAATGCGCTCGTGGTTTCGCCTTCTGGCTCCCGACGATGCTGCCGACTTAATCCAAGAAGTTGATTCCGACAAAAAAGAAGATTTTCTATCGCTCTTAGACCCGCAAACAAAGCGCGAAGTATCGGCCTTACTTGCCTACGCCGAAGATGAAGCCGGTGGCTTAATGAATTCGCGCTTTATTCGCTTACGACCTAATATGATGGTGGATGAAGCCATTAGTTACATTCGCATTCAAGCAAAGACGCAGGTTGAAATTGTTTACTACTCTTATGTTTTAGACCCTGAGCAAAAGCTTGTGGGGGTTGTTTCATTTCGTGAACTATTTGCCTCAGCACCTAATAAAAAAGTTGATGAAATTATGCATACCGATATTGTGAAAATTTCGGTTGATCTAGATCAAGAAACTATCGGGCAAATTTTTAGTAAGCAAGATTTAATGGCGTTACCGGTCATCGATGCCGAAAATAAAATGGTCGGTATCGTAACGTTTGATGACGTAGCACAGGCCGTGCAAGAAGAAGCCACCGAAGATATTCATAAGATTGGTGCGGTTGAATCATTAGATGCACCTTATTTGCAAATTTCTCTGGCGCAGATGATTAAAAAGCGCGGTGGATGGCTGATGATTTTATTTGTTGGTGAAATGTTCACCGCTAGCGCCCTAGGCTACTATGAAGATGAAATTCAGCGCGCGGTTGTATTATCGATGTTTTTACCGCTGATCATTAGCTCGGGCGGAAACTCCGGCTCGCAGGCTTCGACGCTCATCGTGCGTGCCATGGCGCTAGGTGAAGTGAGACTGAAAGATTGGTGGCGAGTATTCGTACGCGAAGTGGCGACGGGGCTTTCGCTTGGCGCCGTCTTAGGAACAATTGGTATGTTACGTATTTATTTTTGGCCTTGGAAAGAGCAAATGTACGGGATTCACTATGGCCTTATTGCCGTGACGGTCGCTTGTTCAGTATTGGGCGTCGTGCTATGGGGAACCATTTCAG
Organism: Bdellovibrio sp.; assembly: GCA_014378765.1. Taxonomy (GTDB): domain Bacteria; phylum Bdellovibrionota; class Bdellovibrionia; order Bdellovibrionales; family Bdellovibrionaceae; genus Pseudobdellovibrio. The sequence continues at coordinate 53,274 of JACMNA010000178.1, forward strand.
GATCGATGTTACCCTTTATATTACGCCGATTTAAATTGGATCCGGCCTCGGCCTCTGCTCCGGCCGTGGCAACAATCGTTGATGTTACGGGATTAATTATTTATTTTACCGTCGCGAATTTATTTTTAAAAGGCACGCTGTTGTAAAGTATTAGGTGGCTAAAGCCTTAAGTGGGCTGCAGTCCGTTCGTCCACATTAACATTTGTGCGCGTAATTGATCGGTGATTTCTAAAAAGCGCACGCCGTACGATTGCTTCTGTGAACACCATACTACTTCACCGACGACCTCTTCATCAAGACCACCAATTTTAACTTTAATTTTTTCGCCCTTATCAATTTTCATTTGCGATTGATTAACTCCAAATGATAATCCACCCAAAGACAAACTATCCGAAGCGGCATTGATAAATTGTCCGCCAACTTCGATAACTAAATTTTTGGCTACATTGTAACGAGCATACTGACGTCGTTGGTCGGTTACGCTTAATTTATTTTTAGAACGTAAAGAAGCCGCCAAGGCCATTGGCAATAGAACCATTAAAAGCACCACCGCCGCGCTACCCATCCCGCCGTTTGTGGGGCCCGAACCATTTGAACTTTCATCTAGAATTGCTTTTATTAGTCCGCAGCCACCAGCTTTAGGCGCTGAATCGGTCGAGGCCGGAGCGCGCTCCGTTTTATAGACCGGCGTATAACTTGGTGCCCAAGCGACCGTCGACGTTTGCGTTTTTGCACTTTGAATTGTTTTTAAAACATTTACGCGTCCGCTCGTCGAAACGCGACCACTTAACGAAGCGAATGAATCAATTCCGGCTAAGATAATACTTTTAACTTGATAAGCAGAAAGCTGGGGCGCTTCACGAAATACCAAGGCAGCAAGGCCAGCCACAAAAGGTGAAGCCATCGAAGTGCCTGACATCATTTGAAAACAACCAGGTAGCGGACAACCAACGCCAGGTACAGAACTAATAATTCCTACGCCTGGAGCCGCCACGGAAACGGTCGAGCCAAAATTCGAAAATGAAGCTTTGTTGTCGGCATCAGTAGTTGCGGCCACCGAAATATTATTTGGTGTATCTAAACTGCCCGGATACATCGGATAAAAATCAGTATTCGCACCGGAATTACCGGCCGCACTAGCGACGACGACGCCGCGGTCGTAAGCATACGTGTAAGCTTCGTGTAGTGATCTTGAGTAGGTTGATCCACCCCATGAATTGTTAATTACTTTGGCGCCCATCTTAACCGCGTAATACATAGCGCTAATCGCATTGGCCGTACTTCCCGAACCGTTTGCATCTAAGAATTTCAGCGGCATAATTTTAATTTTAGATTCACGTACCGGACTAGCTAAAACATCTTGTCCAACGCCAAGAATAATTCCTGCAACGTGGGTTCCGTGGTTGTCGTCGTCATACATCGAGCCAGAATTAGCAACGTAATTCCAACCGTACGCATCGTCGACGTAGCCATTGCCATCATCATCGACGCCCGGTAGTCCCGCAAGTTCCGCACTATTCACCCAAACTGAATTTGAATCAGAAAAAAGGTGATGGGTAATATCAAGTCCCGTATCGATTACGGCCACAATAATTTTAGATCCTTGATTATAAGGTTTTTCAATGGCCCAGGCTTCAACCACTTTTACATTTGAGTAGGATTGCGAATATGTGTCCGAATTACTGGGGGCTACACCTGCCGTACGCACGTCTTGCGGATTTATACTTAATAAATAGTTTGGCTCAACATACTCAACATTTGGGTCTGATTTCAAGGCTTCAATTGCTGATTGCGAACTCGCTTTTATGTGCATCATCGAAGACCCAGCGAAGGCCTGTTTTACTTGAACGCCTGCGCCCATGCGCTTGAACATTTTCATGCCCGTATTTAACGAGCCATTCGCCGTTTCGCCCGTCCTTACTTTCATTTTAACGATGTACTCGCCGGCAACGGCTTGCGGGCCCGCCACCTGCGCACGCGCTACCGATAAAAATGAGATTCCTACAAAAATAGAAAATCCATAGCCCAGGCTTTTGGTTACCAGTAACGTACGTGTCATGCATAAGTTATCGGGGGCCCTTGCACCCGGCTGAAGGGCAGAGCCGAATTCTCTCAAAATGGAATGCCCAACGAATCAATGTAGCCTTAACCCTCGTCTCAAATAGGGAATTTTAAGATTTAATTTGAGTTTAGAAAAACGTTGCTGATTTAAATTAAAAGCCTTTCTTGACTCTCATTTTGACCTCGTGAATCATGATATTTAATGAAGAGCATCCAAAAGATATTTATTAGCGGTTTGATCACGTTCTTGCCCATCGCCGTCACAATTTACATCGTCTACGCCGGCGTTAATATCGTCGAAAATCTACTGGGTAGCTTTTTACGCCAGGCTCTGCCGGCCGAATTTTATTATCCAGGTTTTGGCGTTCTGGCGACGTTGATTTTAATTTTCTTGCTAGGACTTATGCTGAATAACTTAGTCACGGCGGGATTACTTGTTCGCCTGCAAGAAAAATTAAGCGAAGTACCGTTGATTAAAATCGTTTACTCGCCGTTACGAGATTTAATGAACTTATTTTCAAAAGGCCAAGACGCACATTCGATGAAAAAAGTTGTACTGGTGACGATTTCTGAAGGCAAACAAGTTTTAGGATTAGTTACCCGCGAACACTTTGAAGGCCTAAGTCTTGATCTAAAGTTAAACGCCGATAAAGTCGCCGTCTACATCCCGATGAGTTACGGCTTAGGTGGTTACACATTACTGATTGAAAAATCGCAGCTGTTTCCGGTCGATATTCCGGTTGAAAAAGCGATGAGCTTAGCCCTCACCGCCTGGATTAAAACCGACTACCAACAAAAGTAGGACTTAAAATGCAAATCGAACCACGCTCACAAACCATTTTGGGAAAAGCCTTAGATATAAATTTAGATCCGAAATTTTATGGAACCTTCGCCGAAATTGGGGCTGGGCAAGAAGTTGCCCGCCAATTTTTTCAGGCTGGCAAAGCATCACAAACAATTGCTTTAACTATTTCAGCTTACGATATGACCTACAGTGATATGATTTACGGAAAAGAAAAATCAGGTCGTTACGTGTGCCTGCCTCGATTAGAAAAAATGCTCGAGCGCGAATACACTAAACTGATCGACCGCTTAGCGCCGACTCGCAAAGAAACTTGTTTTTTTAGTTTCGCCGATACCGTAGCCACTTCGTCTGAAGGCTCAAAGCGCAGCTGCCATGGTTGGATGGGCGTACGCTTTCAAGCTACGCCCGGCGGCGAATTCCACGAGGTTAAATTGCACGTTCGCATGCTAGATCGACTGCGTCTGCAGCAACAAGAGACCTTGAGTAAGCTTGGGGTAAACCTACTGCATTCGTGCTTTTATAAAGGAAAAAATCAAACTGAATTTTTAGACGGACTGTTTGATCAAATTAAATCGGGATCTCTGGCCATTGACGTCATATATTTTGTTGGCGCCGATTTCAAAAAATATAACGAAGTCTACTTTAATTTGATGCTAGTTGAAAAAAAATGGAGTCAAGCGTGCCTTATCGATGCGGAAGGTAAAGTGCAAAATCCGCCTGATTTTCTATGGGATAAATCTTTACTTATTCAACGCGGTTTTTTTAGCCCTGTTACCAACACGCACCTAGATATTTACAACCGGGGCCTTGAGCATTTTAAAAAAGAATTCTCATTAAAAACCTCAGAGCTGATGGGCATTTTTGAATTTACGGTTGATAATCGCGCCAAAGGCACTCACGTTAACACCGATCAAGCCTTTGAACGCGTGCAAATGATTTCGCAATTACAACTTCCGGTACTGGTTACCCAATTTACATTATTTTACCAATTAAAAGAATTTATTCGAATGTCGACAGCGAAGCCAATCGGCATCGTCATTGGCGCCACTCACCTCGAGAAACTTTTCGATGAAACTTTTTACTTTGACTTAAGTGGCGGACTTTTAGAAGGCATGGGCAAATTACTAGGACGCTTTACCCGCCTTTATATTTATCCACATAAAACGGCCGAAATCTGCCTTTTAACGAAAAGCTTTTTTCCAAAACCAAGTGTGAAACACATTTATAGTCATTTTATCGAAAACAAGATGATTCAAGATATTGCCGGCTGCGATGACTTAAAAGAATTCATTCACTCCGATGAGGTGAATAAACTGATTAAGAAAAAAGATAAAGCCTGGAAAAAGCTTGTGCCAGAGAAATTGCACAAGCTCATTGAAAAAATATAGCTTAACCAATCCCCTTCAGCCACTCGATCATTGATTGTACGGGCTGCCCGTTGCCGCCCGCAAAGCCCATGGCACCGGCCGGCTTATCACTCCAAGCGTAAATATCTAAATGCACCCACTTCTTGCCGCCACAAAATTTTTCTAGAAATAAAGCGGCGTGAATTGCGCCGCCAAAGCCACTATCGCCGGAGTTTCTAAAATCAGCAAAGTTCGAAGATAGCGCACTAAAATATTTTTGCACTAGCGGAATTCGCCAGCTTGGTTCCGCCGCGCGCTGGCCGGCTTTCAGTATTTGCTCGGCGATTACATCATCATTTGTAAATAAACCCGCGACTTCAGTTCCAAGGGCAACTTTAATTGCTCCCGTTAAAGTTGCGATATCAACCACGATTTCAGGTTCATCTTTACCTTTTTGCCTAACGGCCACATCCATCGCGTCGGCTAAAACTAAGCGGCCTTCCGCATCGGTATTATCAATTTCAACTAAGTAGCCCGCACGTGACCGGTAAAGATCACTAGGACGCATCGAGGTTGAATCAACCGAGTTTTCCGCCAAAGATAAATAAAAATCACAAGGGCGCGGGTAATTAGAATACGCCACCCAGTAGGCCAAGGCTAAAACGGCAGCCGAGCCCCCCATATCTTTCTTCATCATACGCATGCCAGATGAAGGTTTAATATCTAAGCCACCGGTGTCGAAGGTAATTCCTTTACCGACAAACGCGATGGGTTTTTTGGTTGAAGCTTTTTTGGGCCGGTATCTTAAATGAATTAACCGCGGGGGGCTATTCGAACCTTTACCAACCGCTAGAAGTAAATTCATGTTTTCGGTCGCAAGCTTTTTATGATCCCAAACGTTGACCTGCACGCTCTTCGGAAAATTAAGTTCTTTCGTAACAATTTTTTCGAAGCCTTCCGGATTAAGATCATTCGGCGGCAGGTTCACAAGGTGCCTTGCAATTTGAATCGACCGCGCCTCTAGGTGAGCCTGTTCAATCCAATCGTCACTCAGCTTAATGCGTCCGTGGCTTTGCAAATTAATTTTAATATTCATCGATTGCTTAGCGTTATACGCCGATAAAAAATTGTAAGCGGCAAGTTCAAATCCAATAAGAACCGGACGAACAACTGCTTCGTCACAATCAATAAAGTTAACTAAGACCTGATCTAACGTTTGCGATTTAAACTGTGCCACCAGGGCGCCGCCTTGATCGCGAAACCACCCGTACGTAGAGTCATCTAACAGCCCGCCGTGCTGCCCCTTCGGCACTTTGGCATTTTGCAAAATCCAGACGGCACCGCTTAAGCCCATAAAATGCAAAGTGCGCTTTTCTGAGGCCAGTAAGTTTTTTTCTTGATGATCAAGCGCGTGAATATCAATAATTTTTTTTAATTCTTTTTTACGGGCGCCATCGTTTTCTGATCCTAAAACATAGACAAAACCTAATGGATTTTGCATGGGTTTGATCTCAAATTGAAAAAACGAATTTAAAACAGATTGCATACTCATCGCTTGCTCCTTGTTACAGCACTGTTGGACCTATCTATCGTCCGGATTGTTTGTTAAGATTTTGCCTTAGTTATGACACCGCAATCAACCGATAACACTCATGATGGCCAACAGATTGATTTGAAAATGGGCCTTTTCAATGCAGAGAATCTATTTTTGCTGTTCGATCAGCCGATTCCACCACATTTTCAAAAATTATCTGAACCGCAGTGGCAAAAACTATCGGCCAGTGTTTACGAAAATAAACCACTACAAAAATGCATCGCGATTGCGAACTTAATAAAAGAAAATAATCCAGATGTTATGATGTTATGTGAAGTCGGCGGATTAGAATCACTTAAAAACTTTAACGAGCTTTTTTTAGACGCCCAGTATTCGGTCGCATTGATCGAGGGCAATTCAGATCGTAATATCGACGTCGGATTTTTAATTAAGAAACCTCAAACCTTCTATTTCGATTTAGGAACAAATAAAAATCGCCCGCTGCATTACCTTTACCCCCACGAAACGACGTCACTGAAAACAGGCTACGCCGTCAAGGCCGCTACGCAACTTTTTTCAAGGGACTGTGCTGAGCTTCGGCTGTTCACTTCAGATCGCAGCCATCCATTCATGATCGTTTTACTCACGCATTTAAAATCACGTCTTGATCCCGAAAGAATTGATCCCGGCGGAACCGAACGCCGCGCAGCCGAACTTAGAACCACGCTGCAAATTTATAAAGAGCTTAAGCTGCAATTCGCAAACGTTCCCATTTTATTAGCAGGAGACCTCAACGGATTTGCCGGACGGCCCGCAACCGATGCCGAGTTTGCCTTAATCTACCAAGAGACTGACCTTCAAGATGTTTTTGAGGTAGCCGGCTTAAGTCCTGAAAAACGTTCGACATTCTATCAAATTAAAAATGGACAAAAAGTTGAAGGTAAACAAATAGATTACTGCTTCATCCCCTCTTCAATTCACGCAAGTCTGAATGCAAAAACGTGCACCGCTTATTTATTTAAAGACGAATTTGGTTTTGCGTTAGACATTCCGACCACTCTCGACGCAAAAAGTAAACTTCCTTCCGACCATTACCCGCTTTTTTTTAATCTTGAAAAGCTTCCGGTTTGGTGAGAATTTGACTTATGGGTTTGAAACGCACACAAAATATAGAATTTCAAATTGCATCGACAACAGTCTACGTCGAATCTGAATCAGTGCCAGAACAAAGCCGTTATTTCTTCGCCTACAAAATCACAATTAAAAACGCGGGCTCAATGGGCGCACAGTTAATGAATCGCCACTGGGTCATTACCGATGCTTTCGGCCATACCGAAGAAGTCAAAGGCCCGGGCGTTGTGGGACTGCAGCCCCGCATTACCGCCGGCCAAGTTTTCGAATACGACAGCGCCTGTCCGTTAAGAACAAATTCTGGAACAATGAAGGGCAAATACGAATTCTTAAGTGACGACGGCGAAAGTTTTGAAGTTGAAATTCCAGAGTTTTATTTGATCGCCCCGGGCGCGGTTCACTAAATGCGTATTTCGCAGTCAACTTTTTATTGAAAAATAAGTCCCCATAGCTCAACAGGATAGAGCAATCGTTTCCTAAACGATCGATGGCGGTTCGAGTCCTCCTGGGGACACCAACTAAATTTCCTTAGTAATTTCAAGTATTTATAGATCTGTCCCAAGCGGTCGTTCGAACCAGAAAAACAAAATAAAATCCATGTGTTAAGTGAAATCACCCCAAGCCGATTAGAACTTTTCAGTCAAAAGTTCGAGTCCGCTTAGCTCAACTTGCAAAACTTTTTTTCGTTCAGCAATTTGTTTCTGCGCGTGCCCGTAGAGGATTCGCACTAACCGATGTCGCTGTTCGACTCTTCGTTCAGCATTGCTAACTCTGATGATCCGCGAACTACTCACAAAAGAAGGGGTTCTTATCCCATTGGTTTGTTTGGATTATCCGTCCACTTCATAATTTCAAGGCTATTGCCATCTAAATCTTGGATATTGCACGAATATAGAAACTCGCTCACTTGATGCGGTTTCTCCACACTTTTTCCGCCTGCCTCCATAGCGATAGCATACGCCTTATCGACTTCGGCGGCAGATGTGGCCCAGAACCCTACCGTCATAGCATTACCAATAGATAACGATTTTTTATCCAAAGTTTTAGAAGAAATAAAAAATTCGGGATTAGTTTTCCCGTAAATAATTTGCGTGGGGCGGTGAAAAATCGGTTTCATTTCCAGGCCACCTAAAACTGCATCGTAAAACTTTCTAGATTTTTTTAAATCACCAACTCCAACCTGGGCGTAGGCTAAAGCAGTTTGTATGGGAGAATTTCTTGACTCTGTTAAGACAAGTTCGACATATTCAAAAACCTTTTTAAGATCAGCACCCGGAATTCCCAATTCAAGTGCTGCTTTCGGATCTGCTTCTGCAATCTTTTTTAATTCATACGGACTGTCAAAAAGCCCACCCATTAAAGCACAAGCTAAGCCGAACCAACGCATGCAAATCGCTTTTGTGCGCCAATCTGAAAGAGGTAAATTTTTATTAATTGCATTTTGTAAATCTTCAGTTGCGGTTACCCATTCATCACGCAGCTCAGTTAATGCCTCAGGGCCGAATTGTAAGTCATGTTGTTTAATCCATTCTAATTGTTCTTTAGACAAATGACGATCTAAGAGGTTCATTCTAGATAAAAGTTGCACTACAGAATCTGTTGATGACTCTTTGCCGGACTGAAGTTTATCAGCATTGGATAAACGCAACTCTATATCTTCAAGTTCTTTTTTTCTTTTTTGAATATCTGTTTTTAAACGTGCGGTTGCATCTTTTAACGAGAATTTTTTATTACTAATAGCTTCTTTAATTTTATCAAGCGGAAACCCCAACTGTTTTAAAGTCAAAATTTTTTGCAAACGTTCAAGATCTGTTGTTATGTAAACACGATGACCTCCGTCCGTTTCTTGTGAGGGCTTTAATAACCCGAGTTCGTCGTAATAATGAAGAGTGCGAACAGTTAATCCTGTGTCGTTTGCAAGTTCACCAATTTTCCAGCTATGTTTTAATACCTTTTTTGCCATATAAGCTCCTTTGTGAGCCTTAGTCTGCAACCTGACGTTACGTCAGGTTCAAGAAAAAAGATAGCATTCCTACTTTTTTGTTAATTTTGCCCTGTAAAAGGGAACCAGAGACTAATAGCCAATGGTTTTGATCGGCCCCGTAGTATCACCAAGCAAACCCTTTGGTCAGAACTACTTTAAATCGCTTAAGTAAAGGAGGCTTGAACTGTTTAAGGTACTAGTTTCTTGGCAGCGGTATCGCCTTTTCTCTCGCGTGCCTCAGCGATTTTTTTCCTGCAGCCGCTTTTAACCGGTTTTGACCTTCAAGGCTTTTTCTACTTTTTCAA
>JACMNA010000179.1 GCA_014378765.1 Bdellovibrio sp.
TAATGAAACAACTCATTTAGATATTCCCGGAAACGAGTTGCAATTTAACGAGACTCTTCAAGTAAATAGTACTTTAGGAAATGAAGACGAAATAACGCTTTTAATTGCGGCTAGCCTTGTGGCCGATACAATGATTCCGACCGATATTAAAAAAATTGAAACTAATCAACCTATGAGCCTAAATTCATTACCGGGTAAACCTGCGTACATTCTTAGTGTAATTCAGAAGCAATCTGAATTTATGAAATCGATACCGGGTTCTGACCGAATGAGCGCGGCCCTTCTGCCCTATACGTCGGGCCTGAAACCAACAATGCTACCACTGGTGACCGACCCAACAATTAGCTTAGGTGCTACCTCTACTGTTCATTTTCCGCCATCGCCGCAATTGCCGGGAGTGGCTCCTTTGGCGCATTCTATTCTAATTTCTGACTTAGTCGAAATTGAGAATGGAAAAAATAAAATCTTAGTACCACAGCCGCGATGGGAAATTATGGGTATAGGTTGGGCCAGTGATGTGCAGCTACCCGCATGGCCATTAGCGGGCACTACCAATCGCATGCGCGTTGGCATTACTTTTATTGGCTCAAGTGTTAGCGCAAATAATAAATTAATTCCCGCTTTAGACGACAGTCTAATTGAAGCGGCTACCCATGTGTCGCATGCCTCAACTGATTTTTAGTTTTATTTTAATATTTTTTTCAGTGGGCTGTTCGCTGTTTGAAAAACAACCCGAATCAGTAGATCGTATTATTCAAAAAGCGTCGCAGCAGAGAATTTTTTATGCTTCGAATGATTTGGTTTGGAAGGCCGCCCATACCGTCATTAAGTATACAATTGCTTCCGAAAACCAAGATTTCGGTATTATCGAAACTGATTATATAAAAGCGGTTGATGGTTGGCTGCCGCCCGATCAGACCAAGCCAGAATATAAAAGTGCACGGTACAAATTAATCTTTAACTTTGCCAAGGGTAAAACGGATGGGCGCGATTCTACCCGGGTTACGATTGAAAAGAAAATTGAAGTTTTTAAAGATTTTATTTCTGAAACTCAAATTATTCAATCAGATGGATTAGAAGAATTAGCTTTGTTTTACCGAATTGAACGCGAAATCATCATTAGCCAGGCTTTAAAAAAAGCCGCCGCATCAGCCGCAAATTAATCTCGATCTGAATGAATTTTTTTATAGCCAACCGTTGGCTTGAACGTAACTTTTCCACTGAGAAAGTTGATTCTTTCCCGTAAAGGTAACATCCGTAATTTTCTCTAACGTATTGGCCGAGATTTCGTTAATGATGGGATCACGATCGAATAATTGTTTTGCAAAAAAATGTCGATCGTCGGCAGTTGCTTTAGAGGCTAAATGGCGTATAATCTGGGGCCGCACCCAAAGGCTTTGTCGCCCCTTAAAATTGTAAGGCTTTGAAAGTTCGTTTGCCAACAGATGTCGATTCTCAATCGTTTGCTTAGTTGCTAAAAGATCAATTGCGGCCGAGCGTACGACCAGGGCTTTATCATGAATTAATTTCTTTGCCATCTCGATGCCGTAGTCAGGAGAAATTTGGCTGAGGGCTGCCATAGCCGCATTACGCATGTACCAGTCAGAACTTTGAGTGAAGGCGCGAATCTCGTTAATTTCTTGCGAGGATGCTAATTCGGCCGCCTTTAACAACGCGGGCCAGCGAGTGCTCATCGGTAACATAGCATTTTTTGCTAGCGAAATTTGGCTCGCGTAACTTTCACTTACCTGGGAAGGAATTGCTGCCATGCTGGTAACCGCAATAAAAAGTGAACTGGCTAACAAAATTAATTTCATGTAGAACCTCGCTTTGATACTTTTTCGAAATCATCCAAAATATTTTTGTCATTTTCATCAACAACTTCGCTAGTTGAAACTGATTCTTCGCCAAGAATTATTGGATCTAGCTCAAAATTCTTTTCGCCGGCCTCTGCCTGAATAGGATCACTGTCTAACGAAAAATCAGGAACAACCTCTAACGATGTAGCCTCATCTGTAGTGCTGGCTTCATCACTGGCTACAATCGGGTCTAGATTAATTTCTGGCAATGATTCAGTTTCGATGAGATTCAAGTTATCATCGGCGGCTGATGCGGCGGCTACATAAATATTTTCTTCCGTGGATTGCGACGCACCTGAAACCATAACCTCATCCAAGATTTGCTCAGATGTTATTTTAACTGCGGTTGCAACTTCATCACCCGACAAGCTGAGTTTCGATTTTAATTCAGAATTTTCTGCTCGTAGCTGGCTTAATTCGGCAATATCGTCGGCAATAATTTCGTACTCTGAAAGGCGGGCTTCGAGGTGCTCAATCTTAGCGGTCAGCTCGGCCACTTTTTCTTCATTAAGATTATTAGTTTCTAAGTCGGCCGATTGCGTAGAGCTTGGTGATAATTCAAAAACTTTTTTTTCTGATTCATTGAGCGCGGTTCTTAAAGAATTAACCTCCGCCTGTAATTGTCCAACGTCATTGCTTGAAGTTGCGCCCGCACCACCGCCGACGGTCCCCGCTGAATTCGCAATTCGCTGCTGCAAAAGTTGATCAATTTTTTCACTAAGCTGATTGACGTTGCCATCAGCTACAGGCCTTGACGAACCACCATTTACAAAAAACAAGCGGTAAATATAAATAACAATCAGCAATAATACGATTGTAAAACCAGATTGAATCATAAGCGTATTATTACGCGCGACCCAGTTAATCAACTCATTCATAGTCTTAAATCATCTCAGCTTTAAGCTATTTGTGGCAAGCCGCATGTTGAATTGAGGCTTCGTCGTAAACATCCGGCGCTAGCTTCTAGACTTAAAGCCAGAATTCCGCTAAGCTGCCCGTATGGAAAACGTCGATCTTATTCTTAAAAACGCTGAAGCTTTAATCTACGATTCACAGTTAAAAAAAATTGTTAAACACAAAGTCGATATTGCAGTTAAAAATCAAAAAATTCACGAAATTGCAACTAGCATAACCGCCTCCGCTACTCGTGAACTGGATTTGAAAGGCCTGACGATTTTGCCCGGGGTCATCGACTCACAGGTTCATTTTCGTGAGCCCGGCTTTACCCATAAAGAAGATCTAGAAAGTGGCACGCGGGCGGCTGTACTTGGTGGTGTGACCAGTGTTTTTGAAATGCCCAATACAAATCCAACGACCACCACGGTCGAAGCTTATGAAGATAAAATGGCCCGTGCTAAAAATCGGGTACACTGCCACTACGCTTTTTTCTGTGGGGCAACGAGCGAAAATATTAATTTACTACCGGAGCTTGAAAAATTACCGCACTCGCCCGGAATAAAAATTTTTTTGGGCGCAAGTTTTGGCTCGCTGTTGGTTGATGACGATTCAGTTTTTGAGAAGGTCATGAAAAATGGTCGTAAACGATTGACGATTCATTCGGAAGATGAAGCCAGACTTGTCAGCCGTAAACATATTGCAATCGAAGCTGCGCATCCGCGAGTGCATGCCATCTGGCGTGATGAGGAAAGCGCGATGATCTCGACCCGCAAGGCCGTTGCCTTAGCGCACAAATACAATCGGCCGATTCATATTTTGCACGTGTCTTCATCTGAAGAAATGGAATTTTTGCAACTTCATAAAGATATTGCGTCAGTTGAAATTTTACCGCAATTTTTAACCTTATCGGCGCCCGAGTGCTATGAGCGCCTGGGCACCTTGGCGCAACAAAACCCGCCCATTCGCGATATTCGGCATTTTGATAAACTCTGGCAGGCCGTACAAAATGGCACGGTCGATATCATTGGTTCAGATCATGCGCCCCACACACTTGAAGAAAAAAATAAACCTTACCCGCAATCTCCGTCGGGATTTCCGGGCGTGCAGACTTTAATGCCGATCATGCTTAACCATGTTCATCAAGGACGTTTTTCTTTAGAGCGTTTAACTGAAATGGTGACCGAAGCGCCCCGCCGCCTATTTAATATTAAAAATAAAGGTCGTATTCAAGTGGGGTACGATGCGGACTTCACCGTCGTCGATTTAAAAAGGAATAATGAAATAAAAAATAGTTGGATTGCATCGAAATGTGGATATACCCCTTTTGATGGAATGAAGGTCGTGGGATGGCCTACGCATACAATTTTAAAGGGCGAAGTCATCATGCAAAACGATGAGCTTATTAAACCAAGCCAAGGAACTGCCATTGACTTCGAAGCCAACGCCTAAAGGTCAGTTCTTAGCACTTTTCTTTGGCGGCCTACTGCCCGTCATCGCCTTCACGGTCATCGAAGAAAAGTATGGCATTGTTGCGGGACTGATTGCGGGAATGGCTTTTGGTTTCGGTGAAATTGTTTACGAATTAATTCGGTACCGTAAAGTCAGCACGATGACCTGGGTCGGTAATGGAATGCTTTTAGTATTGGGCGCCGTTTCGTTAATATCGAATGAAGGCATTTGGTTTAAACTTCAACCCGCTTTGTTTGAGTTTGGGTTTTTTATTTTCTTACTAGGAAGTTGGTTTCTAAAAAAACCTTTTTTGGTTTTGATGATCGAAAAGCAAAATCCAGACGCACCCGACTTTTTAAAAAGAAATTTAAGCGGAATGACATTAAGACTCAGCTTTTTTTTCTTTGCGCATGCGGCCCTTGCCACGTGGGCGGCCTATGCCTGGAGCACCGGGGCTTGGGCGTTGCTAAAAGGGGTTGGACTAACCGTCAGCATGATTGTTTACATGGTGCTTGAAGTTTTATACGCACGTAAACGTATTCCTAGAAATTGATGCGAAAGCTTTAAAAAATCGTAAACTTAATTGACACTAGGGCTGCTCAACTACGCCAGATACACACTAACATAATAGGCGCCCAAAGCGGCTTGATGTTAAGTAAAACAATTAAGTAGTTAGGCTTACATAAAAATGTTTGTTTTTTGATTGTTTAATTTAGTGAAAAATGATACATTTCTGTCATGAAAAAAACATACAAACATTTAGGTCAAGTTGTTAAGGACTTCCGAGCCAAAGCTCATTTAACCCAAAAAGACTTAGCGGAAAAATTAGGTTATAATATTCCACAATTTATTTCTTTAATGGAAAATGGGCATTCAAAGATTCCTTTGAATGTATTAGGTGAATTGATTTCCTTTCTAAAAATTCCAGAAAAAATGGTTCTAGATATTCTTTTAGAAACATATAAAAAAGAGGCTCGCGAGCAAATTTCATCGGGTCGAAAAAAGGCTGCTAACTACTAAATCTGTAAGGGTGATATATGAGTGCACAAGAAGCTAAAAAGAATTCATTCGAAGACACAACAATCAATTGTTCTCGTTTTCGCGAAATCTCAAACGAGATTTCAAAATTAGCTGCAACCGTTAACATCAAGATCACTCCTTTTCATGATCAAGAACTTACTCACTTTTGTAAATTAAGTACGCAAGACCAACGCAATGTAGTTAATTCGGTCGAAATCTTTTTAAATGTGTACAAAGCAGTGCAAGCCGAAGGCGCTTCGCTACTTGATTCGGTTCGGGTCGTCTGGAATGCTTTAGCTCACTTAGGATATCGCCCCACATCTGATCTTTTTTCGCATATTCGGCCAGGTCATATTATTGAAATCCATAACAATAATGCGGTTCAGCTTTTCAGAAATCTCGTGTTTTTTAATTACTGCTCTTACTCGCTTGAAGAACTTTATTGTTTTCCACTTAATGAACTTTATAGTCGTGATATTTCAGTGCTGATGAATCTGATGGGTACGGCGCAAAAAATATTTGGCGGCGAAATTAAAACTTTAGTTAAAATGGATTTGCCTTCGCATATCATTACCGAAGTTAGATCGAAGGCGCGACTTAAAATTCAAGATCAAATTCAGTTTATGGGCCCTTTATTTTCAATGGTAAGCAATGAAACGGCCGTTATTACGATCGAAAGAGCTGAGCTATTAGACGATAGCAAAGGTCTTACTCGTTCTCATTTAGAATTAAGTGATGAATTATTTATTGAAAATATTGTAGAATTTAAGCCGCACGACTCCGTAAAGATATACCCTTCAGTTTAATTTGCGCCTCAACCAACATTGACCGGTATATTTCCGTCGAAAGCTCTAAGTTTTCTTCTGCCGCGGCGAGTTCAGTGGGCGTTAATTTTTTAATGTGTTTATAGGCCTCTTGCGTGTGGTCTTGATCATCTTCACTATGCAATTGAATAAATTTGGTTGATTTTGGCCCATGGGCCGCTAGTAATCGCGCGGCCACTTGTGGGCCATAATACTCAGCTAAGCATTCAAGGGCCATCGTGTACCCAAAAAATGAGGCGGCTCCACGATGTTGAATCCAATAATATTGAATTTGGTACATGGCCTGAGCCTGATACGTTTGCGGAAAATCATTTAATTCAAAACCTAGGGATTTGATATCGGCAATGCAAACAAGTTGATGGCCACGCTCTTCTTTCGAATGATCAACAAAACGACCGTGTAAGCTTTCTTGTCCTAAGGGTACGCACGCGCCAGCTAAAGCTACCAACCGAGTTGAGTGCGAAACCATATAATAAGTCTGCGCAAGCCACATTCCATAGGCTAATGGGTCGGCCCAAGGATAATTTAAAAGTACATCTTTTGTTTTTGCCATTTCATGTTTTATTTTTTGTTCCATACTCATTGCAAATCTCCTTAGTGGGTTAAGTAGGTAAATCAACTAGCCTTGCGCTTATCACGTGTGTTCGAACGATTCGCATTAATAAGTCGGTGCGTAGCTTCAGTGTTAAACATTTTAATAGCTTTTTTTTGCTCAAACTCGCTTAGAAAGTTAAGATGTAAATCTTCCTTACGCCCGACTAGTAAAGAAACCGGAAAGCCGTGCAGTTGGTAATCTTCGATTTGTTGCGCGCCACCGTTAATTGCCAGTCGCGCCACGCCAATATCATTTCGGGCGGGGGCAATCATTGCGTCGACGTCGGCTAAAGCCTTCACCAGTTGTATGCTTTGCCCATATAATAAATGTGATACCGGCACATTTGCCACTTTGCGCAGAGCGGGGTTCACTAATAAGGCCTCGAAGGTAATGATTTTATTAATTTTTTGGCTAGCAATTTTTTCGTAAAAAGAAGTCGTAAAGTTATAACTTAAATAAGACTGCTTTCGCATGTACAACTCGCTGATATCAAAAACGGAATGTGCTATGACCGCCAGTGGCATCTGGCCATCTACCAAGAAGGCCACGTAATCTTGTCTAAAGAAATCATCCGCACTGACTTTAAACGTACCGTGAAACTGCTTAAAGAATTCAGCCCACTGGGCGTACCAAAAGTTGAACGCTAAAGTGTGCATCGATTTTTGTTCGGGCGTTGGATTTTTACCAGGTAACAAGATGAGTTTCATAATGAGCTGTTCGGATGTTAAGCGTTAAACTTTAGCTTTCGTTGAATCAAACATCTGTATTGTATTTAGTAGTTAAGACAATCCTTAATTGATACGAAAAAATTTTGTCTAATCTTTAACAACAGAAAGAATTTCCATAAAAAAAGGGCTGCATTTTAAGGCAGCCCTTTCACTGAAAAAAAATCTTGAAACAGTTAATTAAAACTATTTACACCAAGGAGCCGTCGGCATGATTTGACACATGATTTGACATAAAGCCGGATCTCCTAATGGACACTCGCCCCCGCCACCGCCGCCTGGACCACCACCACCCGGAGGAGGATTTGAAGCCACCGCGCCAACATTGATATCAAGTGATTGAACGGCCGTACCCGCAGCATCCGTTGCTTTAACCGTTACCGTTCCTTGAGTTAAACCCGTTACTAAACCAGCAGCGTCGATGGTTGCAACCGCTGGATTTGAAGACACAAACGAAACAGCGCCTGAAGCATTTTTCATTGCTAATTGAACCGTAGCTTTTTCTGCGATTGAGGCTGCGGCTGGAACTATCCAAGCTTTTTTAGATAATAAAGTATCGACTGCGGCGAAGGCATCAATCCGGCAATTACAGGCGGTTTCGATTTGTACTTTCGCACCCGTTACTTGCATCAATGAACGAATTTCTGCTCCCGTTAAAGTTGCATCCTGCGCCTTCAAGAAAGCCACTAAGCCGGCAACCATTGGCGTAGCCATTGAAGTTCCAGAAAGGTTTTCGTACTTGTTACCAGGTAAAGTAGAAATGATTTCATCGCCCGGAGCCGCAATTGAAACTTTACCCTTACCGTAGTTAGACCAGCTTGGTTTTGCATCCGTCGAATTTGAAGCAGCAATTGTTAACATATTCGGCGTTCCAGAATTCGCGGGGTATACGTTCACTTTATCATTATTTTTACCGTCGTTTGCCGCAGCCGTAACAAAAATAATTCCGGCTTTGTCTGCGCGCTCAACCGCTTCAATCAATGGCTTCGCCGTGTCTGGCGGAACAGAGGCGCCCCAAGAAGCTGAAATAACTGAAACTTTCTTTTCAATCGCGTAATCGATCGCTTTAATTGCGCTTTCTAAATCGCCCGAACCATCGGCGCCTAAGAAACGTAAAGGCATAATCGAAACTTCAGGGCTCATTCCTTGAACTCCACCATCAATTAAACCAGTTGCGCCAACGATACCTGCACAGTGGGTACCATGACCAGGATTAGCTGATCCGGTTGCGTCCATTGGGTCAGCATCATTATCTTTAAAGTCAAAACCTGGAACCGTATTTGGAGCTAAATTCGGATGGTTGTAATCAACGCCAGTATCGATAACGGCAAGAATCACTTTTCTACTTCCTTTATTGCCGGCACGTTTCCACGCCGCTTCGGCGTTTACTTTTGCTAAAGAGTACTGCTCCTTAAGGGCCGTTATTGTTGCCGGGTTGGTATAAGAACGAATTTTAAAATTGGTAACTACGTATTCAACATTTTTATCAGCGTATAAAGAAGCAATCGCGCGGGCTTCATTCTTTTTTTCGATGAAGACCTTTACTAAGTGAGCCGTCTTATTGATGCTCTTCATTTGCAGACCAACTGCTTGTGTCTGCATCGATGCCATTTTATTAAGCGCTGCGGTGTTTTTATATTTTACCAAAAATTCGCCAGCATTAGAAATCGATGCGGTTAAAAGCAGCGATAAGATCCATCCCATAGTGATTGCTTTCATAGTCTTCCCTCCGTGAAAAAACATATTTAATATTATCTTTAATATATTTAATATTATAATTAACATTAAACTTAAAGTGGTTCCGTAATGGAACCTTTTTGCTTGAGGTGATCGTATCCTGAACAATTTGTAAAAAAACAGTAAATAATATTTTTTACGCAGCTAGACAATTGTTGAGTCAAGACACGATTAGCCAAACGATACTATATATATGTCATGGATTGATGTTTTTATCTTATCGTTCATCGAAGGACTTACTGAATTTATTCCGGTCTCTTCCACGGGACACTTAATTCTAGCCACCGCTTTTTTAAAAATTGAGGCGACCGAGTTTATTAAGGCGTTCGAAATTATTATTCAATTTGGCGCGATATTGGCCGTGCTCTATTTATATCGTCAGCATTTAAAATGGGATCTAAAGTTTTACCGTAAAATTATAATTGCATTTTTACCGGCGGCCGTAATTGGCTTTTTATTCAAAAATAAAAATGATGTTCTACTTGAAAGCACGACGGTCGTAGCTTGGGCCCTTATTATTGGCGGCGTGGTTCTAATTTTTATAGATTCATTATTTAAACATCAATCGAAAGCCGAGCTTTCAGAACGCTCGGCCTTGATGGTAGGTTTTATTCAATGTTTAGCCTTGGTGCCAGGCGTATCTAGGTCAGCCGCCACGATTATTGGGGGCCAGTGGGCGGGACTTTCGCGCGAGAAGGCGGCCGAATTTTCATTTTTATTAGCGATTCCAACATTAGCGGCGGCAACTTTATATAAGTTGTGGAAGGTTCGTGCGATATTAGACCCATCGCAGGCTTCTTATTTGGGTTTGGGCGTAGTGCTTTCTTTTATTTTTTCAATCTTTGCCATTCGATTTTTTATTTCAGCGCTCAATAAATATGGTTTTCGTTATTTTGGAATTTACCGAATTATTTTAGGCACCATTGTTCTTTATTACAATCACTCGGGAGCTTTATGAAAGATGTTGGTTTAAATATTCAGGCCGGCACGCAATTCATTTCGTCCGAGATGCAAGAAATTTCTGAGCGTGTCGTTTTTTTAATTCCGAATTGGAAATGGGTGGCGCTGCTGGGCGGACTGTTTCTGCTTTACCTACTTCGCCACCTTGTTGTGGCTGGCTTACAGCGTGTGAAAAATTCAAAGCCATTTTTTCTACAGAATAGCTTCATGCATTTTTTCATGGCCCTTGAAGTTGAAAAGTCCCTCAGTTGGATGATCGTCTCAATGCTAGGCATTGTTTTAGCAGAATCGCTTCAGCTTCCGCTCAATATGAATGATTACCTGACTATTTTACTAAAGCTTATTTTTTCACTGGGGCTATTCCGACTGTGTTATTTAGCCGCTGAAGGTTTTGGTTTGAAAATAAAAAGCTGGGCCGCGCAAGAAGACACATTGATGGATGACCAACTGGCGCCGTTAGCGACGAAGACGCTTAAAGTTGTGGTTATTATATTCGGTATCATCATGATTTTGAAAAACTTCAGGGTCGACGTTACGACGGTACTTGCGGGTCTTGGGATCGGGGGCGTAGCTTTAGCCTTCGCCGCAAAAGACACCGTTGAAAATGTATTCGGCACCATTACGATTCTTTTAGACAAGCCGTTTAAAATTGGAGATCGGGTTAAAATGGGCGATACGGAAGGCTACGTTGAAGAGGTCGGCTTTCGTTCGACTCGCATTCGCACCCTCTATAACTCGTTGGTGATATTACCCAACTCGATCGCGGCCAAAGAAAAAGTTGATAACTTATCTGATCGCAATGGCTGGCTGCGCTTTCGCCACGTACTTGGCTTCACTTACGATACCAATATGGCGACGTTGAACCAATTGGCCGAACATCTTAAATTTCTTTTGTTACAGGATACAAAAGTTGATCGCGATCGTATTAGCATTACGCTCAGTGGTTTTGGCTCATCAAGTTTAGAAATGGTCATTGCATTTCACTATCACGTAAGTCACGACGACGAAGAGTCACCCCGAGTGCAAACCTATTTGCAGATGATCCATGCAATCACCCAGCAACTAAAAATGGAATTTGCGTACTCGACGCAAACGATGATTATGCAAACCAAAGTACAGCCACAGATTCAGGCGCCTACGCCCGCACAGAACTAGATCATTGCAGAACAGCACCTGATCTAAATTCTATGAATTAATGGACAGTTTATAACCCTTCATTAAAAAAGAAATGCAATCATAAA
>JACMNA010000180.1 GCA_014378765.1 Bdellovibrio sp.
AATGATGAAAATCTATGATACGGCGATTAATTCTGGTCAGAAATGCGATAACTAGTTTAAAAGTTCACAGTTAGCTTTGCCTTCATTTACCTTGCAATCAAGCTGGGTAACGCCGTCTAAGTCTTTAAATTGCCAATGCCATCGTTTGAAACCTGTACGCTCAAAGACCGCGTAGCTAAAACTGTATTTATTTTCGGTGGTCGTCGTTAATTTTTCATTCATGATCTTTCGACCAAAAGGTTCTAAAGCCGTACCGGTGGCGCCAACCACAATTTGCAGTGGTAGATCAGCCGAATTCATTAATTGCTGGCTATGTAGGTGCCCTGCCAATAGAAAATCAATTCGCGAAAGTAAACCCACCTCTTTCATCACCGAATATAAATTCTTTTTAATTTCAATCGGCTCGGCCGTTGACTTGTCGGGCATGAATCCCACGACTGGCTTGTGCGCGATGAACCAAATTTCTTTCTTGTTTTTTAGCTCGGCCAAGCGCATCTCAAGCTGCTTAAGTTGCTGAACCCACTTTTCGCGATCACCCGTTTTTAATTCTTCCCGATCAATAAAGGCCGAGTCATCAAAATTAATTAATACTAAGTCACCCATCTCGATCCATTGGTAGGGTTCAATTTCGTGACAGCGGTCTTGAAATTTTTTATTCGAAGATGAAAGTGGCCCCCAGCCTGAATAAGCGCGGTTACAATCTTCATGATTGCCCCGTACGAATAGTAGCGGCGATTTTTCAAACAGCGCCTGCGAAGGGCCGTAAAAATCATCCCACCACGCGGGCCAACCGTAACCTAAGCTCTTTGTCAGCTGCGGGCATAGAACAGCGTCAGTGCACTTTTCACGATAGTGGTAATCACCCGTGTGAATCGCGAAATCGTAAGTTTCTTTAGTGATGGTTGCAACGGCTTTGGCATAAGGCCATTCCTTCGGATTTGGGCAGTCTTGATATTTTGCGCCGAATTGATTTTCAATCAAGCGGCAGCCCGTGTCGCCTAAGATGGCGATTTTTAAATTATCAGATTTAAATGAGAACGGTTTAAGATCTTTATATTTTAAATTTGGCCAATCTGATTTGGAAGGGCTGAGATCAACGGTTTGAATTCCCCTCTCAATTATTTTGCGGAGCTCAAATGGAGTGAATTGATTTTGTGAAACTGTGGGTGCCGACTGACAGCCCAGCATGATTAGCCCACTTAAAATTATTATGATATTATACATGAAGACTCCTGATGTTCATATATAGTATCTAGCATTTTCAGATTTAACTCGCTACCAATTTTTTTTACATTGATAATCTTGGCGATTATTTAAGTAGCGGTATCCAGAATAAAGTTGATGACCAATCATTAATGATCCTAAAATATAAGATTCTTTTTTAGAAAAAGCCCTTAAGTCTCCGGCTCCATTTTTGTCAACCGTTCCGGTTGCATAACCCGAACCACCAATTTTACCACTGCGAGCCAACCAATCGCGAATAAAATATGAAGACGTACTATAAATATTAAAGAGCAACCAACCTTTTTGCAATTGGCTGTCATTGTCTTGATTTCTTACGATCACTTCCGAGCTGATATTGTGCGAAACTAACCCTGCAATTGCGATTGGTTTGATCTGATCATTGCAATTGTTGCACTGCCAAGTTCCGCTACTTGTATTCCATTCCAATTTTTTGCCGACTGCACGACTTACCACTTCGTGAGATAATTCATGCGTAGCGAAGCTAGCACCGGCGCCAATGGCTCCGCGAGCTAAACCACCAAGACTTAAATCCTCGGCGCATAAGACGTTTAAGCGAAAATCTTTACTTTTTGCTTCTTCTTCACTGGGGCGCGGACCATTACCATTCGTTACTAGTTCACCCGCCACACTTGGTATTTCTAAACTTACTTTTTCAATTTGCGCACCAATGTTAGGCGACAATTCCTTTAAAAAACAAACTTGTTCAGAAATTTCAGATTCTAAAATCTTAATGCGGTCAACTTTTGTCGCTGTGCAAACCTCACCAGTAGACTTTTGATAAGGGCATTTTTTTGCGGCTTCAACAACTGAATTAGCCGAAAAATTTTGTAAAAGAATTTTGAAAAAGTGATACGACCTTGCAGAATTATTTGCAGAACCAGCTAAGTCGCAATTCTCAATATTTTTTTGATTGTAAGACATTTCTTTAAATAATACCTCTGGAAATCCATTCAGCTTCAAACTTTTGCTAACCTTAATCGACTTCTTTTCGATTTCTTTGCTTAGCCGATTGGGGTTCCATATTTTTTCTTGTTTAATTTGATCCGCGATCGATTCCAACTCGGATGAATACGAAAGCAAAGAAGATCTTTTTAATATAATTTCTATCCGGTCAATTTCAGAAACTTCGCTGGCCGTTCTAGAATTTTCATTTCTAAGCTTCTGTAACTTTTGAATCTGCGGCGCCAAGCGTGATATTTCAATCTGCACAAAGTCTTTAAGATCGGTTTCAGTTTTAATATCTAACTGGCAACTTAATTTCTTTTTATCTTTCGATGCATAAGCCACATCCTTCGAAAATTTATTGAGGTCACGTAATGCCTTTGTTTCAATGGTTGCTGATCGATCACAAGGTAGGGCTTCGTATTCTAGTCGACACTCTTTAACTGAGTCGGGAATTGTATTTGCTCTTACAAAACCAATAAGTTGAAAAACAATTAAAACGATCATAGGTTTTATTCGGATTTTTCGGCTAACTTCTTAAGTGAATAGCCAGCTTTACATTCCGAATCGCTAGCCTTCGGTCGTGATGGATCGGTTCAGTTTGCGTAACAGGCGTAATTGTCGAATTTGGCGGCAAATCACCCGCTACAGAACGCTTTAAACGGCTTAACATTGACAATCTTTTGCCGCCTGATAAAAACATGAGTTCCGAGTTTAAAGATACGACCGTGGTGGGGTAGCTCAGCTGGTTAGAGCAACGGAATCATAATCCGTAGGTCGGCGGTTCAAGTCCGCCTCTCACTACCATTTTTTTAAAAAAAGCGAAAAAACCAAAAAATTTCAAAGGCTTAGAGCTGCAAAGCACTAAGCCTTTTTTTCATTCTCAGGTATTCTCAGATCAATCAAAGCTTCTTGACTTGTTGTTCGGTATAGCGTACATATAAATAAGCTCTTTTTTCTTAAGCTCAAAGAATTTTCAGACTGGTATAACACGCAGACAGCAAAGATTAGAGCGCAGATAGATGGTCGTTTGATAAAAATTCAAGAGTCTGGTCATTACGGCCACATTCGAAAATTAAGCTCTGTCCTTACTGAAATTAAATTTAACAATGGCAATCGAATTTATTACACAGAAAAAATGATCGATGGAAAAACGATGATTTTAATTCTTGGAGGAAATAAAAATGGACAAGAAAAAGACATTAAAAAAGCCCAAACAGCAGCTGAAAAAATCCATGGTAGTTAATGGCATTCGCCTTCAGACTCATGATCCCATAGCTATCTTTAAACGCCATAAAGAAATCAAAAAAGCTTTATCAGAAGCTTTAATTGAGGGCGACAAAGAAGCCTTTGTTGAAATCCTGTCTGGATATGTTCGTGCTCACAATATTCTCGAAGTTTGTCGCCGAACAGGCCTGAGCCGCACGGTCGTTTATGAAGCCATTAGTGAGGGTGGAAACCCATCGCTCGATACTTTATGTAAAATTATGGTTTCTTTTGAAAAGGCAGCTTAAGTAATACTTCTTGAAAATGAGGCTGAATTAAAAAGCTCGCTGTGTAACGACCATGACGTGAATAAAAGCATTGGGCTTGAGGTCAATGACGCAAGTAAAGAGAATACAATTTTTCGGATGGGGCTATTCCCATTTTATAAACATTGTATTTTTACTTTTTTTACCTATAATTTTTCAATCAGAGGAGATTATTTATGATTTCAATGGCCATGCTTATACTGTCTTTATTTACTTCAAATGCTAACGCACAGGTTATGGATTTAAACGGAACCTGGACTGGTTCTGGTATTAGTTATTCTTATCATAATGAAGAGCCCATTGATTGTTCCAACTTTATATTTGAATTCCGGCAAACTGCTAGTGAACTTGAACTACTTCATGGAGAGGTTTCGTGTAAGTACGGCCCCCAGCAATATCTTCCCTTTATTACCGAAATAAAAGATTACCGTCTTTTATCAGAAGATCCCAATTTTACGGGAAGTATAACAAAAGAGTTTGTCACTGCGACTTGGGTAAATCCTTATGATAATAACAGCGAATCTACGATGATGTTTAAGCTTATTAATGGCGAAATACACTACTCCGATGTTGCAAGAACTAATGATGGCAAAAAGTGGTTTAGAACATTTGGTATTTTAAAAAAAATAAAATAAATTTCAAAAGCAATTATCATCACCCGTATTAACCGTTTTATAAAACCCCTTCATTTTGAATTAAATTTCCTACCGGAAGCTACGGCAAAAAAACCGTAGCTTTTTTTTTCGTCCTCGTGAATTCATCCAAATAAATGTTCTTATCTAATGAATAAATTTATTTTAAAAACGGGCACGAAAATCTATATTCCCAAAAGGTGGTCCTTTTGGTCACCTTAGATAAAAAAATACATAAACTCTATCTGACTTTGTGTGAATTTCTGTTGGGTACAACATGCCTAAAGCTTCATGCGGACGTTCCGTATTAAAATCTCTCGATGTGTGCGGTACTAACATTGGGGACCGATGAAGCGCACGAGTTTTGCGAGGCAATTGGCCACTCGTCGCAGCTTTTTTTAAGCTGCAACCGGGTTAGCTGCTTTCGCAATCCAAGCTCTTAGCACGGCCTTATCTTCGACCGAAAGAGCTACAAATCGCGCCGTCACCGTGAAAAAGCCAGCCTGAGATAAATCGGACGTGTATTCGTTGATCACAAGTGCCGCTAAAGTGATTCCAAGCGCAGCGTAAAATCCATCATTGAGTGTCATTTGACTGCGAATTGGCAAAATAGCATTCGTTCTGACAACAACGCCTGCTTCGTTAACTTCAATGACTTCGGTGTTAAATTTCCAGCTGACCGGCATTGCAACCGCAACTTTATTTAAACGGCCCGTTAAGACTCCATTTTGTTTTCCTAATACTTGATCTAACTTCTGAATAACTACTTCGGCGTTAATGGGTTTAATAACGTAGCCATTGATGCCGGCATCGATTCCGCGTTGAACGTCTTCGGCATTGCGTTTTCCTGTCAGCATGATGATCGGCAAATTCTTAAGTTTTGAATTCCTGCGAATATTTTTTACTAATTCGAAACCGTTGATTCCTGGCATTTTCGCGTCGGTGATGAGTGCATCAAATTGCCGGCTGCTTAAAATATCTAAAACTTCAAAAGGGTCAGTGGTCTGAAGAACTTTGTGCCCCTGCTTAAGCAAGATTTTTTTTAATACTAATAAAATGTTGGGTTGATCGTCGACGATCAGAATTGTTGCCATAACTGCTTATCGGAAAATAAACAAATTTTTTAACTAGGCTTTAGTAGGGATAATTCATCTAGGGCTTCGCAAATTAAAAATGGAAGCTGCTGAAGTTGCGCCGGCATGACGTCCGTAAAGCTAGTTGTTTCTTCAAGTGATTCACATAGACTTTGCACCCGGGCCATTCCCAAAGCACTGCTTATTGATTTTAAGGCGTGAGCTTGATCGCTAAAGGCCGTTAAATTTTTATTTTTAAAGTCTATCGTCAGTTGAGTAACGACTTGGGAATACGTGGACTTATAGTCAGTCAGTAAGATCTTGATTAAATCTTCATCGGGCGAAGAGTAATCTTTAAGAGTTTTTAGAACTTGATGATCAATCACGGGAAGTACGGCCATAAAGTATTTTTCGATAATCTAGTCTTAGTGTCAATTGTGGATGTAATTAAATCTTGGTACCTTAAGATTATGGCAAAATACTTTAATAATTCTCTGCGCGCGGCCTTTCGAAATTACGGATTAAGAACTAGTATTATTATGACGATCGTTGTGGGCGCTTTAGTGCTTTACAATGCCAGCGCCTTACAAAAAACCTTGGAAATGGTTGAGCATACCTACCAAGTTCTTTTGAGTATCGAAAAAATAAGCAGTGAATTTGAGCGGGCCGAAACAAGTCA
>JACMNA010000181.1 GCA_014378765.1 Bdellovibrio sp.
GATTCATCCTGAAAACGTAAACCACGCGATTCGGGTGGGGCGTGCGCTCTGTGATTCGGGAGTTTTAGAAACTTCGGTTGCTAAAATTAAAACGTACCCTGGCGGCGAAGAGTTTTTTGCCCGTAAAAATTTATTTTTTAATCATGGACTTTCCTTTTTCGAAAAATTTCCGGCCGGAAGTTTGGGTCGCAGTTACTATGAACATTTGATAAAATACAACTTAGATCCTGATGCATTTCCAAAAATGGACGTCCGCAATGATTCTGATTATATTGAACATGTGGTACGCCATGCGCACGATGTCTTACACGTCATTACTGGCTTTGATGTTTCAATTTCCGGCGAACTAGGGTTGCAAGCGTTTAAAGCCAAGCAAATGAATTGGCCATTTGCAATGATTGGTATTGCCGGCGGAAGCTTGGTCACGCTAGTACGTGAGCCAAAAAAGATTGAGCAGCTGGTAAGTGATATTAGTCATGGTTACCAGCTGGGCGCCAAGGCCAAGCCTTTAATTATTGTCGACTGGAATGAAAAGTGGGCCTTGCCAATTGAAACCGTGAAGCGGGAATTAGGGTTGCTGGATCTGCGCCCAACCGAGGCTTTCATTCCCGCCTAATTGAATTTGTTTTATTTTCTCGTAAGACACAAAATTTCCGTTCATTTGACTACTAAATAAAACGATTTCACAAACCTCTTGTTTACCTAAATCAATATGCACAA
This sequence comes from Bdellovibrio sp., assembly GCA_014378765.1. Taxonomy (GTDB): domain Bacteria; phylum Bdellovibrionota; class Bdellovibrionia; order Bdellovibrionales; family Bdellovibrionaceae; genus Pseudobdellovibrio. Next base: position 721 of record JACMNA010000181.1, read on the forward strand.
ATGGCGAAACCAAATCGCGGCAACTTTTTGGATTTCGCAGACGCGCGATAGTTAAATGCGGTACGTAGCCGGCTTCGTGTCTGTCAACAGCTTGCAGGGCCTGCTCGAGGTCACCTTGCAAATTCAAAATATTTTGCGAGCGCTGCACGTCTAGGTAAAGCACCCGCGCTTGCATCAATGACGGAAAACCATCAAGGCCCCGAAGCTTTAACTTAAAGGGCGCATGCTTTTCGGCAACAGCTTGCATTTTCTCAGTGATCGATGCAATTTCACTTTCTTCCGTTTGACCTAAGAAAACAAGGGTCACGTGATAATTATCAGGTGGCGTCCAGCTTAAGTCGGTCTCTTTTTTATCTGCGGTTTTTTTTATTTTTTTAATCCAAGGCTCTAGATCGTTTGCAAACTTGTTCGAGAAACTGAGACCAATGAAAAGTCTTTTTAAGCTCATTACAAAATTGTTTCATTAATAAAAACTTTTTGCAAACTTCGCTTTTATAAAAATTCAGGCTGATTCAGATAGGTCTGGATGGCGTCAATCGTTTCACCCGGAGAACTCACGTGCGGACAATGACCGGTGGCGCTTAAAAATTTAATTTGACTGCCCGAAATTTGATTATGCACGTACCGGCCGACCGCCTCCGGGGCAATAATATCTTGAGCACATTGCAAAATAAGCGTTGGAATTTTAACGAGCGACAAGTCATCGCGATTGTCAGAAAGAAAAGTAGCATAAGCGAAATCACGTAAAATATTCGGATTAGCTTTACAAAAAGTATTCACTAATTCTTTCCCTAGCTCCGGCTGATCGGGGCGGCCCATTATCATCGGAGCCATCGCTCGCGCCCAACTCAAAAAATCAATGCTGATGCTTTCTAATAACTGCTCGACTTGTGCACGCTCGAACCCGCCTTCGTAGCCAGGTCTATTGATGTAACAGGGCGATGGCGCAATTAGAATTAATTTCGAAAAATACTGTGGCGCTTTGATGGCTGCTAACACGCCAATCATGGTGCTGACCGAATGCCCAACAAAAATTACATTTTTTAAATTCAGATCTTGGCAGATTTTAATTATGTCATCGGCATAGCTGTCTAACGATTGCCGCTCTTCTTTTTTGTAAAGACTTGAATCGGATTTACCCATACCCATGAAATCAAAAGTAACAACGCGATGATCTTTGCTAAAGTGCGGGGTAATTAAATTCCACATACTTTGATCGCAACCATAACCATGGGCAAATAACATTGGGCTTTCGGTCAACCCTGAATTGCTAATATTAAACTGCTTACTGATCGTCATGATTCCTTTTAGGCTTGTTAGCGTTTCGTTTTAAGTCGTAAAAAAATCCTAACGCTAAATTAGCTTTTATAATTAAGAATAGTTGTGGTTCATCATAAATCAGACTTAAGCCTGGCAGATCCTTTTCGCTCACCAATCGATTACGAACCGCCGTGCCGCTAACGAAAATCACCGGCGGGGCCGCCCGCAAAGTTTCGCGCGCCGTTTGCGCTAGTTGATTGATCTCTTCAGCCTCGGTATTAACCGACATGATTAGCCCCACAACCTTTGGTTGATATTTTTCACAAGCAGTTTGCATTTTTTCATTGGTCATGGACTCGTTTAGAGATAAAGCAAATAATCCTTCATCCCTTAGCCAAAGTTCTAACACCTTTAAGTAAAACAAATGCTGATTGCTTGGCGGCGCCGCAAAAAGAATATCCGGCGTTGCTTCATTCAACGACTGCGGCCAACTTAAATTTGCTTTCGTTGCAATGTATTCACAAATGGCGGCTAAATTTTTTTCAATATTTTTAATCGCCAGACCATCCGTCGACGCATCAAATTTTTTCAGCAGCGGCGTAACAATTCCTAAAAGTAAATCGATGGCCCGCACGCCCTGACTAAGCCCTTCATCCACAAGGCGTTTGCCTAATTCGATATCATGCGAGAATTGAAGATCTCGAAGTTGAGTTTGCAATCGTGATAAAAAATAAATTCTTTTTTCGATCTCGGCCGAAAATTCCAGGCCTACCTTAGCACAAGAAGCACACATTCCGTGAGTGATATTCATATCTTGGTAGGGCTCAACTTCGCCTAAAAATCTTTGGCAGTAGGCACACCAACGAATCACAGATCCTCCGCATAGCAAGACCCTAGTTTTTTCCTTTTATGTTTTATATACAAGGCTAAAATAAAAAAAGCTCGAGCTTCCAAGGCTCGAGCTTTTTTTTGATAATTACTTAACTAAAACTTAATTAGATTCGGCCCATCAGTAACAGAACAATAATGATCACGACTACTAAGCCAATACCACCGCTAGGTCCGTAGCCCCAACTTCTGCTATGTGACCAAGTTGGAATAGCTCCAACTAACATTAATATCAAAACGATTAGTAAAATTGTTCCTAAACTCATACGAAGCCCCCTGAAAGTGAAGCATTAGTTAGTTCTAATGCTTTATAAATAATATTGGGTTCAAAAGTCCCTTGCGTCTACTATTGGTTTTTTTTCGGACCGAAAGGGGCAATAAGGGAGGTTATTCTTCTAAAGAAGTAAAAACCATGCCGTCGTCGCGAGTTAAAGTATCGCCACCGTTGTGTAATTCGTAGCCGAACGACACTCCCGTATCCGCATTGACAATTTTTCCACCCAATACGGCGTAAGGCATTTCACTTGGTTTGGCTGATGCCGGAAGACTAACTCGGTCGATCATGACATCATCAACAAATTCAACGCATAAAGATTTATCGTCAATTTGGCAATAAGTCATTCCGTCTAATATGCCGGCTTGAACTGTTGAACTGATTAACACGAACGCTAAAAGGGCACTGATCTTCTTCATAGAAACTCCTCTGATGGTTACGAATACATTTTTCTCGAACTCTGTAGAGTATTGCATTCGATGTGCCCACACGCTGACTTCTTGTCACTTCTGGTCACTTGTCAAATCTTTGCACACCTAAACTCGAACGGCTTGCCCCTAGACGCCCCTCAAAATTGCATAAGTTTAGGCTTATGAAGATCAAGATTATAAAACAGATCAGTCTATTTTCTATTGTGGCATTACTAGCCTCCCAGTGCCTGGGGCTTTCTTTGCCTTTTCCACAGTATGAGCCTGGGCATTTATTTTCTAGTCACGAAATTAAAAACTTTTCTCTTTCTGCACCACTTAGTACTTTATTTCGTGCACGCCTACTGAATGTGATGGCCGCTCGTAAAGTGGCCGTTAAAGGCACCCTTTCGTATCAAGAACATGGGCGAGCAATTAAGATTCCGGTCGAACTAAAGCTTAAACCTACAACTTCAATGGCCTCGTGCAAATTTCCGAGCGTTGAGATTAAGTTTACCGGGTCAACCCAGCGCACGGTCTTTGAAGGTACAAAATTTATTGATCTGAATACGCATTGCGCTGAAGCCCTTGATGTATCGGTGGCGCTTTTTCATCGAATCGCATTTTTTAATCATCGCGAAGCTTTAATCTACCAAATGATGGAAACTTTAGAAATGCCGACGTTGCATGCGCGGGCGGCCTTTTTACAATATGAAGATACCGACACAAATCGCGATGTTTCATTCAATCCCCGTTTGATGTACCAAGCATTTTTTTTAGAAGATATGGCTGAGTTTAGAAAACGGAATCGCGTAACCGAAGTAAAGGCTGAAAGTGATTTTTTACGGGCCTCAGTCGAGCAAGACGAGCGTGACCGCGAAGCCTTATTTACTTTTCGGGCAGTTAGCGAAACACCCCAAATTGAGACTGAAGATTTAGCCCGAACGGTTGTGTTTGAGTTTTTAGTTGGCAATCAAGATTGGTTTATTAGAAAAACTCCGCCCGATACCTTCATTGTCAATCGTAAAACGGCCAATAGCTTAGTTAACATGAAAATGTTTGAAAGACCCGATGGCAGACAAATATTAATTCCTAGCGGGTTTACCGTTGCGACTTTTGCAACAGGTGAAGACGAATTACCACCCTTAAACCGAGCCGCTTTTGAACTTGCTACGGAAAGCGAAAGAAAAAAAGTTCTTCAGCTTTTTTTACGTAAGCGCACTGAAATACTCAACTTAGTTGTATTGAAAAATGATGAGATGATCGAAATTATGCGCAAAACCATTAATTCAGCTTTCGATCAACTTGAAAAAGAATTACAAAAACTAAAATAATTTTTTTAATTCAAATGACTCAATACCTTGTGGA
>JACMNA010000182.1 GCA_014378765.1 Bdellovibrio sp.
CTCAGAGCTGCAGAAAAAGAAAATACAAAATCACTTTTCAGTACTTGAAAAAGGCCAGGCTACTAATTTACTTTCGACGACAAAAAAAGAAATGAAAAGTTACATTCAGGCGGGCTTACTGACCGAGATTAAGCAAATGTCGAAAAATAATCCCGTTGTATTGATGGGCCCTTTGCAGCATTTAATTCCGGAAGATAAGACGGTAGTGGCCAGCCGGACTAATAATTTCTTTTGGCCCACAGAAATTATGAAAAAGGCTTTGCTGTGAGCGCTGCCTATTACCAGTATCAATTGCATCAACTGATTCAGCCTTTTCCGTCTTGCTCATTAGTGAGTGCAGACGGTGCCTTATTAGCTTCGAATGATTTAAGTCGCGAAATTTTAACCACCACCAGGCTAGTGGCTTTTCAAATCGTTAAAAAATATTTAAATCCAAAGCCGTTGGACTTATTTGTGATGAATGATCCCGAAAACGGCGGTTACAGTTTGTCTAAATTAATTTTTGTTGCGGCGATTGATGCCAATTTATATTTAATTTGGGATGAAACCAACAACCTAATTGATTTCAAAATCCCGCCCACACCGTTATATGAAAAAAATGTCAAAAATTCGTTTGTTTGGAAAGCCTTAGTTGAAAACAATGAAAATTCGGCCGAGCTAGCATCTTTTTTTGAAAATGAAAAAATGAAGGTAGATGTGGCTGCCAGACAAAGCGAACTTGTTAAAAATTTAGCACTGCCAAAAAGTCAATCGCACTGGTTGAAGGCCACACAAGAAATTTTTGAACAGCAGTTTTCTAATAAGGCAATGGGATCGTTTGATGGGCAATTCAAAACGCCTACTAATCAATTACTTAAATTGAAATACACGGCTGAAGAAAAACAAAATATTAAATTAATTTCTTTAGATTTTACAAATACAGGCTTGGGCACCACCTATCATGCGGCCTCCCACGTCGTAGAAAGCGGTTTGGTGCAAAAATTAGTGCAGTTTTACCAGGTTGAAAAATTTTTGACGCAGTCTATCCTAGATAAAATTAAAATTATTTTACCGCCTAAATCGATTGCGTCAAAAGCGCATCCGACCGGTCGTTATAATCAAGAAATTCAAACAACTTGTGGCCAACTTTGCCAGCATAATTTAACGCAACTGAATTCACAGCTTCGCAAAAGTGCGGTTAGCTTTGAAATAGACTCAGAGCTTTGTTTAGAACTCAAAGCTCACGGAAAAAACTTTAATTTACAATTTCAAGGTAAGACAATTTTACTGCCAGGTTTTGAACAACTGATTCAAGATCAGTTCATTAAGATCAGTAGGATGCAAAAAACTGATCATGGTTTTCAATTACAATTCAGAATTTTAAAAACTGAAGTTGAACACTTAAAAATCACCACCCGCTTGGGTGGTGTAAAAACAGACGAAGTCATTACCGTTAATGATTCAGCCTTAGGGTCAGAACTTGTGAAGCTGCAAACCGGGGATGAAGTTTCTTTAAAGTGGATGTACTAACTAAGTTGTCTACTTACAAACGCAAATTTGCGTGATTGCACCATTACCGCATTGAACAGTTGCTGTCGTATTAACTGTCGATTGCGAGCAATTTGTTGTATGAGCCGAGCATGGGCCTATGACGGCTCCGCCGCCTTCCCAATTACAGGCTAACGCAATCGAGGTAGCTGGTACGACTTTAAATTCATACGCGGGCGACTTATGGCCCGTAGCTTTATCTAACCAGTAACTACGAAAATTTTTATTAGCATAGTCAGCAGTAGCCGTCAGTGAGGTACGCCAAGCCGTTCCGTCGAAAGTCCAGCCATTGGCCGGCATATTCGTAAATTTATCGTTGGTACAAGCGGCGCTGACGCCGACAATTTCAACGCAAGCTGCGATATTTGTTGAACCTAGGCCGGTAACTTTACCGTGTATCACCTGATTGACCGAAAATGTATTTTGCGCAATTCCGTCGCGAGTGGTTGAAAGCACTATTTTAATATTCTGTTGCATTGGATTATTATCAATGTCAGGCAACGAGCCAGGCGCACCTAAAGAGGCAGCACTGCCATTCGTTGGTAGATTAGAAAATTTATTGGCCGCGCAATTTTGAAAAAAGGCCGTGCAGCCTAAAACGACGGTTGCAATAAGCGTAGCTAATATTGGTTTACGATGATCATTTTGTTGCTTCATAGAATCCCCCAAAGTCTCTATCGGATACTTTGGGTAAAAACTATATACAGTTTTATGATGATTTTTTTAGAATCTTAAACTGAAACAACTAACGATGACTGCTCAGTCGATTGAGCCTAAGGTTTTGACTCAATCACAGCCTTACGGTCGCCCCATGTAGGCCTTGAAAAATCGTTCACCCATATCTAAAATTCCAACCGCATCGTAATGAGCATTGCAAAATGTTTGGTTCGTTAACGAGCATTTTGAGCGGTAGTACGAAATATCATTCGTCTCGATTGTTACGACGGCGTTGTCTTTAGCCGCAACCGCATCAACCGCATTGCGAATAATTTCAGGGTAAGCCCAAGGAGTATCGGCGCCGCTTCTTATTTTACCTAGAAATACCGGCGTGTGAACTGAAAAAACTTCTTCTCTAAGCTCAGAAATAAGTCTTTGAATATTTTTTAAATACAGATTTGCTGATTCTAAATTGCCAGAATCAGTTTCACCTTGCATCCAGAAAAAACTTTTTACCACGGGCTGTAAACCTGAATTACAAATCTCGTCGGCGGCTTTTTTAAAATCGATCATAGCTTCGTCGTAAGCTCCACCGGCTCCGCGATAACGCCATTCATTGGCCCCACCCAAATTACGTAAACCGGCGCCAGGGGGCGATGCTTTAAAAATATAAAAATTATTTTTACCGATCATTTGCAGGCTAGCGGCTAAACTGACATCAAAGCCAAAAATATAATTATCTAAAGAAACCGAACCTTTTTGCCAAGACGTTTGCGCATTCATATTCCAATACTTATATTGAAAACCATTTTGATTGAAATAAGATTTAGTGAAATGATCTTTTGGAATATCTACGGTTAAGCCCATACCCTGGGCGTTTGACTGACCCGCGATAAAAAAGATCTCAGCCAAGGGTTTACCCTCGCAGCGCTTATTATTATTTGCAAGAACCGTAATTGGGCAATTGCCGGCATCATAACCCTGTTTTATGTAATGACTGTATTCATCAAGACCCGAGCTTAAAACTTTTGGATATAAAAATTGGTAGTCTGCTTTGCTAACTCGCTGGGTGCATCGACCTGCGATTGGACAACGCCCTTCACTAGCTCCATATTTTTTGTAGTGAACGAATGGATTCATTCCACTTTCTTTAACATCTCGATAAAGTTCAAGATAACGAGCCTCTGACACCGTCGTGCCACCGCAAAAAACCGTGTCGACTGGATTTGGTTGGGGTGCGATGGGTGCCGGAGCTGGCGCAATGGGCGTCGCATCAACAGCTCCGCATGCAACCGCATCACCACTGTTATAGTGGTAACAACCGTCGCCGGCATTGACCCAATTAAACCCCGGTGTTTGCGCTAGTTCACACTTCCAAAGAATTTGATGTGTGCCGCTGCAAAATTGTCCGCCCGAAGTTGCTGGCGCTGGCATGGGAACCGGGGCTGGCATCGGAACTCCACCACATAAAGGGCTTGGTCCACCATTTAAATGGTAACATCCACCGCCAACAGCGATCCAATTGTCACCGGGGGATGAAGTTTCACCGCAACGCCAGAATACTTCATTTGTTTCGCTACAAAAAGCTCCGCTACTGTTCTCGGCGGCCGATGCACTGAGGCCAGCAATAGATATTGATATCAGTATTACTATTTTCAAGAGCGATAAATTTTGAAAATTTAAGATTTTTATTTTTTTTAACATTCTAATCTCCATGAGGCGAATTTGGTAATTTGTATTACGAATTCACATCGGGAGCTCATCTTAGATTCTGTACCTATGGCTTGTGCAGTTGCTAAAATCTGTACGTAGGGCTAGTAAGAAGTGATAATACACTGCCTTTTTAAATGATGTTTTTTACCAGTACAGATTTATTCCAATAAAAAATCCGTGTTTCGAATAAGCCTTGTGATTGAATATAATACCAAGGATAGCCGAGCCTATCCTTGGTCACCAACTGAGTTAAATAACCTTCAGAATTTCTAAAGATGTTTGAAGTGCGGTCAGTAGTTTATTACAACGACATTTATAGGGGGCCTTTTAATCAATTGGGAGCTAACTTCGCCAACAATTGAAGGCTGACGAAATTAATTTTTTATTTGTTAGATTCTTTTCATTAAAAACTAAGATCGTAGCCATTATTTATGGACTTTTTATAATGCGATTTTACCAGCTAATAATCACTGCACCAGGGCCGCCGCCGCCACCCTCTGCGTTTCCGCCGCAAGCAACGGAGCCACCATTACCACCATAAATATTCAGAGTTTCACTGGGTGTTACTGACAACGTTGTAATTGTTCGCGACCCAGGTTTTCCGTAACGTAATGTATAATCTAAGTCTGAATAGATAGATCCGCCGCCATTTGCCAAAGCAAGTTTCGTCGTGGATCGTTTGATGCTTGCACGTAGACTGAGGTCACACCGGTAGGCACTACCCACGAATCGTCTTTACTAAATTCAACTTACTCATGGGCAGCAGAGCTGCCCATTGAAAAAAATTGTGCGACGGCAAGGTTCGAAGCCTTGCCAGCAAAAATATTACCCGAAGCTAATGTGGGTGAAAGTTTCGAATAAAATGTTGTGTAATCAGAAGAAGCTAAGTAA
>JACMNA010000183.1 GCA_014378765.1 Bdellovibrio sp.
GAAGAAGAACCAGAAAACCACGACCGCTGGTTAGTTTCTTACGCCGATTTCATTACGTTGTTATTTGCCTTTTTCGTAGTGATGTACGCCACCTCAACGAACAACCAAGAAAAGCAAAAAACGTTCGAAAACGCCGTGCGAGTTAATTTAAAATTAAATGGCAGCGGGGGCGGAGCTGGCTCGGGCGCCGACCGCGGCGACACGGGCGGCGAAAATTCTTCTGACTCATTGATTCCGCTTGAAGGCTTTCCCGCGCGCAGTGGGCCGGGTGAGACGCAGGAGTACGTCAGTCGCTTTATCGATAAGAAGTTAGACGCCAGTGAAAAAACAAAAATTCAAGAGTTAAGACATGATGCCGTGGGTGTTCGCGTGGCATTAGCCTCGGCCCAATTTTTTAATCCGGGTGGAACAAAAATTAAAGTCGAAGCGTTGCAAACTTTAGACAAATTAGCCGAGATGCTTAAAGAGACCGATCGTAAAATCGTGATCGAAGGCCACACCGATAACACGGCCGTCAGCAAAGATGCACCGTACGAATCGAACTGGGAGTTATCATCGTTACGCGCCACCAGTATCGTAAAATATTTAATTAAATACCATCAGATTGAACCAAACCGAATGTCAGCGATTGCTTACGGCGATACGCGACCCTTAAAAAGCAACGATTCTGAAGAGGGCCGCTCTCAGAATCGTCGTATTGAAATCTACATAATTTTAGATGAGAAGTTTCAGAACTAGATAAAGCCACTACTAGCAAAGTTCTTCTAATTTTTTAGCATCAAACTTAACTTTTAAATTTTTCGATGCTTCTTTTACTGCGTCCTTCGGGCTAAAACCTTTTATTAAAGCTTGAATGTATTCTTTTTTGAATTGCTCAACCGAAGAGTTAGGGTAACGCTCGATTTTAGCCACGCGAGTAAGAACGTCGATTTTTTCGCCCGCCTCAACTTCAAGATTGACGTTTACTTTGTTAGCGCCAGTATCAAGTACTAATAAATCCAGTCGTGCCTGGGCAACTTGCTCTGGGTTCGATTCTTTATTAGAAATAATTTCAGCTTTAGCCGTTAGCAATCCCAATAATTCTGGTCGGATTTGAACTAATAATTTAATTCCATTAGCCGATACTCCCGATTTGGATAATGCAGATATAGTCATCTTATCTATAGCAGTTTTATCGGTATCGTTTAAAGCTGCACCAGATTTCTTTTTTCTAAGAATTTCCTCTAAGATTGGCTCTTTAACTTTAAGCTCATTCATAATTGTTGAATGGCTGCGAGCCTTCAATTCAACTGCGGCTTGTGCAAACTGGCTTAACATTAAGATGGCTACCAAGATCATGCTTTTCATAAATTCCTCACTCTTTGCTTTTAGTTATTCAACTTTAATGCCTATACTTTTTAACTTAATTCGCTTCAATTGCCTTTGCGCGCGGTCTATTTTGTCGAACGACACTAATTGCCGAAACGATGTCGAACAGTTAGACACTACTTTCCGCCGCGCAACGTTGCCGCCGAGCGAGGGCCAGATAAGCCCTTCTGGCTGTTGTCTGTATCGCGAAGATCAATCATATATTCTTTAATATCGATATCTAGCCTCTGTGATAATAAAAGTTTCATTCTAAGAAAGCGTCTAATTTCTGACTCTAGTAAATTCAAACCTTTGATGGTGGCTAAGGCGACCTTGTGCTTGGTGGGACTTAAGCTTAGGTCTATTTTTTTGATTTCAGTTTTTGAATTTAAAATAGTTGGATCTTTGAGTTTCTCGAAAGAGCCCGAAAGAAATTTCACTGTTCTTTCGGCGTGCGCGATTTCTTCAATTTCACCAATATCGGGGTGCGAATTTTGAATGTAAACTTTCTCATCGAGACCTAAGCGTTCATTTATTAATTCAATTTGTTTTTTAATTGCCGCCGACACTTCACCATATTGTTCAAAAGTAATTTCGTTAGCGGGTAATAAAATAAAATACTTATTGAATAGTTTATTCAATTCTTGAAGTTCATCAATGCGCTTCCCGTAAACGCGGCTGCCAAGTGCGTCAGTTGCGGTTTTATTCGCTTGTGCGTTCTGGGAGATCAGTTTCATAAACGAAATCTCTTCACCATCTGCGATGGGTTTTTTTTTCGTTGCGACGCTTTGTAAAAGATCTAAATAAACTTCTAGTTCCCAGCGGAAGCTAGCCATAATGCTAACGGGTAAATACTGCCCCCAATTAAAAATTTTATCGACCGCTTTGTCTACGTTGGGTAAATTAGTGCCAATAAGCACATCTTGATTTTTCTTTGCCAAAACTTTAAAGCGCTCATCAAAATCAGCAAAGCGAGGTCGAACCTTCTCTTTAACCGTATTAATCCACCAGCTATCAAATGTTGATTTACTGGTGAAGTCGCGATAATCGCCCATTATATTTTGATAATCTAAATGTTCGGTAATGTATTCAGTAATATTCTTAAACACTTTGCCGGTTTTCGCATTCTTTAATGGCATTGAATAAATGTTGCCTGATGAAACAAATGTGCCGGCGTTGTTACAAAGTTGAATCGGCTTACTGCCTTCATTAACGATTCGTGGCGGCAAAAAATCATCTGAAAATATCCAATTGTTAGTTAACGAACCTTCGGATTTGCCACATAACATTTGGTACGTTAAAAAATCTCCGTCTTTGTTAAATGAATATGTTTTTCCGCTCCATCTAAAATTAGCCTCACGTGCAGTTTGCAGGCCTGGCCCGTAACTGGCAAAAGCTTGCGATAAGGCGGCCCCCGCATACATAATTGGTTGGGGATCTCCTAAGGTACCTCGAAGACTTTTCATGACCTCGGTGTACTTGGGCTCATTTAAAAATCCTGCTTTTTTTTGTACATCTAGGCCATAGAAGCCAGAGATCGCATTCATCATTATTAATCCACGTGCAATTTTATTTAAATCGTTAGATGAAAGGGCTTCCAAAATATTTTGCCAACTGTCCTGAACATTTCTAGGCAGTTTAAGAATTTGTAATACATGATAAGAATCTGAGGTCGCAGCTTCAGCTATTTCGTGGATGTGTTGAATTTGAAATTGTTCCATATGCTGAGGTGATATCAAATATTGATCTTTAGCTGGAACCTTTTTTGATTCGGTACCATCTTTAAATTTCACCCCGTATAGTGGTAATTCACGATACGGATACCGAGAATAACTCATGATGGCCTTAGGTTCGGCCTCACCTTTTTGAATCAAGTTACCCACCATTAAAGTGTCAGATAAGTTATTCACGTAGGTTTTATAAAAGTCATAGGTTAGCGCCACTTGATTTAATATTTTTTTACTCATTTCCATCCAGCCTGCTAAATCTTGTTCATTAACGGCATTAATATGTTCACGCCATTGTTGGGTTTGCGCTGAAAAATTTTGTATTTCGCCGGCTAAGTCAGAAAATTTTTTGCAATCAGGAATTTGAACCGGACATTGTATCTGATCGGACATTGTTCGATGATCTTCCCATCCGTAGTGATCAGCTAAATTCCACAGCCGATCAATTTTCACTGCATCAAAGTGAAAGGCCGTAGGCTTATACACATTATTAAACGCGCGGTAGATTGGGGCAGAAATCTGATGATCAATCGCCATAAATACGGTCATTTGGGTAGCCTTCATAACCCATCGAAAAAGAATAATGGGCGGACGGCCTGGCACTAACATAAAAAGTGCATCGACGCCGGTTAATTTATAGATTAATCGCTTAATGGCTTTTGAGTTAGTAGCTGAACCGACTGCTTCAAATCCATTTAACTTATGAGTTACACTTTTGAAGGCTCCACTAGCTAAAGCGGTTCCTAGTTCGGCCGCCTTCTGTGAAAGAACTAATGACAAAATTTGTGGCGCGTATTGGCCAAACTTGCCCCGAACAGTCCATTGCGCCCAAGCAGAATTTAGATCGTTCTCGCATTTTTCTTGAAGGTCTTTGGTGAAGCGATAATCTTTCGTAAACATTTTTTCTAAGCACGGCTTAAATGGCGCGAAAATATCTGAAAGTAAGCTTGACGCTAACGATCCCCAAACCATTCCGCCGTATGAAAATCGGCGCATCATTTGCGCGCGCGTGTGGGGATCTATTCCCCGGGGTAATCCCTTCGATGCTTGGTGCATATAAAACCCGTTCGCCTGCATGAACGCATAAAATGAGGCCGTAGCGATTGGATCCTTTAACGATAAAATATGTTTTTCCATCGCTAACGGATCGCCGTGAAATTTCATATAAGCGGTTTCAAAAACAACTAGGCCAGTGGCAAGAAAAAATGTGGCAGACTCGGGTACCAAACGTTGATTCGCACTTTTAAACCAACCAGCACGTTGGTTTTGCGCGTGTTCGTTCTGCGCCTCTTGATTTAAAGCGTAACGTAAAATATCAATAGCGCGCGGGTCAGACTTGGCTTCATCAATTTGAAGTGCGGCCGCCGTTTCTTGTATTGTAATAGGCATCAAAACATTTTTGGAGTGAACATAGTTATGGGCGTAATTTGTTAAGCCATCCGAAACCACGGTTTCTTTGATTGGTTCAATTGGCGCATTGAAAGCCATTCCGGGCACAAGAATGCCATTAGAATTTCTATAGCCTTTTGCATTAGGAATCTGAACGGATGACTGGTTACTAGCGGCAGCATCAATTCCAATTAACGACTGAGCTAAACCAACTTGAACAAACAAGAATGTAACGATGGCAATGTAGGATCTCAATTTTGGAATGTTCATAGCTTTATACAGAGCAATTAAAGGACTCGGTGAAGTCCCTTTATTTTAGCTATGAATGTGTCAGCTTGAGACTGAGCCCAAAGTTGTTACCAGGAGTGTATACCCAGCAACTTTGCTGTAACTAGTGCTGAATCTTAACGTGTTTAACGATGATTGGTTCTTGCGGTTTATCGCCCGGATAAGTTTTCACTTTCGAAATCTTATCAACGACATCATAACCTTCAACCACTTCACCAAAAATGGTGTGGCCCTTGTCAAGCCATGGGGTTGGGACGACAGTAATAAAAAACTGGCTGCCGTTGGTATTTGGCCCGGCGTTGGCCATTGAAAGCATGCCGGGTTTTTCGTGCTTGTTGTTGCCCGCAACGATTTCGTCTTCAAAACGGTAACCGGGGTCGCCGGTGCCAGTTCCTAGTGGGCATCCACCTTGAACCATGAAATCTTTAATTACGCGATGAAAATTAAGACCGTCGTAAAATGGACGTTTTGTTTTTTCGCCTGTTTTTGGATCGGTGAATTCTTTGGTGCCTTCAGCTAATTCCACAAAGTTGGCCACGGTTTTTGGAACGCGGTCGTCATGCAATTTAACTTTAAAATTACCTTGAGTGGTTTCAAATAGCGCAAACATTATTTTGATCCTTTACGAATAGAATTAATTGTCACGGTCTCAACCGGAACGTCGTCCATGCCATTTTTATTTGAAGTTTTAACGGCGCGAATTTTATCGACTACGTCCATACCCGAAGTGACTTCACCGAAAACGGCGTAGCCGGGGTTGCTAGGTGATGAATAATCGAGGCGCGCATTATCAACAGTATTAATAAAAAACTGCGCGGTCGCAGAATTAGGATCGTTTGTGCGAGCCATGGCAATGGTGCCGCGCTTATTAAAAAGCCCATTATTAGATTCGATTTCAATCGGCGCAGAAGTGCTTTTTTCTTTCATATCGGGGGTGAATCCACCACCTTGAATCATGAAGTCTTTAATTACGCGGTGAAAGATTGTTCCGTCGAAATGTTTTTGCTCAACATATTTAAAAAAGTTCGCAACGGTGCGCGGAGCTTTTTCCGCGTTCAACTTCACAACGATTTTTCCCATCGAAGTTTGCATGACGATCGATTCACTTTTTGTTTCAGCGGTTTTTTTCTTTTCGGCCGCCGTTGCTTGAAATGACCAAGTCATTAGAAAAAAAGCTAAAGCATAGATGCATAATATTAAGACACGATTATTTTTAAGGGCGATTGTTTTCATAGAGATTACATCTAATCAAAACGACTTCCTTGGTCAAGTTTGCCCAAAGAAATCTATCGTTTTACTCTAAGTTTTTTGACCACTTAGGCTTGTAGTAATTATTAGAGTCATTAGTAACGCGACGCTCTTCGCTACCATCTACGGTTGAAATATATATCTGATTTTTACCGCTGCGGTTACTGGTGTAAACAAGGTAGCGGCTGTCTGGCGAAAAACTAGGATCTTCATTATGCGCACCCTTCCCGTTGCCACGTTTTGCTGAAGTGACACGAACAATATTTGAGCCATCGGCATTCATAACAAACACGTCGAAGTGATCTTGATCTTGTCCGGCAAAAGCAATTTTCTTTCCGTCGGGTGACCACGAGGGCGATGAATTGTACACGCCTTGAAAAGTAAGTCGCTTCACATTTCCGCCGTCGGAGCTCATTGTGTAAATCATGGGGCGTCCGCCCCGCTCAGATGAAAATGCAATTTTACTTCCGTCGGGATTGACTGATGGCTCGACGTTAATTGCGCCCGCGGGGCCTTTGGTTAATCGGTTTACTATTTCGCCATTCAAATTAATTTTATAAATATCGGCGGCGCCGCTGCCCATCGACATTCCTAAATATAATGATTTTGCGTCGGGGGCGAATACAGCGCCCGAATTAACGCCCGGTCGATACGAAGTTAATACGCGCTTGTTAGTCATTAAATCTAAAAGATAAAGCGAAACATTTGAAAGTGAGCTGCCATCTTTTTTTATGAATTTAGAAAACACCGAGTACGCAATCTTTTTGCCATCGGGTGACCAGTTGGCCGAAAGTGCAACCGAGTTATGATGACTGACTTGTTCGATTTCGGTTCCGTCCCAATTCATCGTCACCACTTCTTTACCTTGGCCGGCGCCACGATCTGAAGTAGCAACAATCTTTGACATAAAGGGCCCGCGAATCCCCGTTAGCGCTTCGATAACATCATTCGCTAGCGTGTGACCAATTTGCCGTGTTTGCCCAATGGTGGCTTTATATCTTTTGCCGACAATTAATTTTGATTGCGAGACCTGATATAAAAACATTTCGACGGTTAAATCTGAACCCACTATGCTATAGCCCGTGCGAATTAAAAACTCGGCACCCACTTTTTTTAAGGGCTCAAATTTAAAACCATCGGCTTGCGTGGGTGCAGGTTTAATTGAAGTTTTTGCGGGATCTTCTAAGAAAACCGAATTCGACATCATTTGAAAGTACGATGACAATTCTAAATTGCGGTGAGCATTCGCGTGAATGTCAGCGGCCGCTGAGGTGGCGGCTCCGGTATTATTTGAACCTAAGTTATTAAAGTAAGGAAATGCCAGGTTGCTTTTTCGCGATGAGGCCTCGCCCAGCTTAATGTACGCCTGCTCGGCGCTAACGGTTTGAAAAAACAAACAAGTAGATATCAATACTAGCAATACTAAATATTTCATAAGAACCTTTCTTTATTCAGGAAATCCAACAACCACTCCATCAACTTTAAATTTTTCAGAAAACTTTTCGGGAACTGCCGGAAACGGGTTTGCGCGATCAATGGCCTCTAAGCACTGTTCATCATAGGCTGGCTCGCCACTTGATTTATGAATCACGCGCGAAAGCACGCGCCCCGAAGCATCAAACTTCACGTGCACTTGCGCTTTCAATGGCTTATTCATCAGCCACTGGGGTAGCGACCACTGTTGCTTCACATGTTGATCAAGCCCTTGCAAGTAAGTATTTGCGTCGATTTTATCTAATCCGGTTAAAGCCGTACCGGGCGAGACCATGCGGCCTTTTATTGGCTGCGCTTTAGCTTCATTGCGAACGTCTTGCTTAATTTTTTCAAGCGCATCCATTTTTTTTAATTTATCAAGCGCCGCCTTTTGCTTTGATTTAGATTTTTTTAAATCAATGGCCTCTTTATCAACTTTTGTTTCTTTGGCGACGGGCTTTTCTTTTACCACTTCTTTTTTGACTTCAGTTTTTTCAATCGGCTTTTCTTCAACCTTGTCGGGCAGCTTGGGCTTCTCTTTTAATATTTCTTCAGCTTTCGGAGGTAAGCGGTTGGCATCGACTTTATCGGGTAGGCCAACCATATCAACGCGAATGGCTTGTGATAAATCAAGCACCGGTTCATTGAAAAAAGCCACTTTCAGCACAAAAAATGAAAGCACAAAGGCGTGCAGAAACATCGAGATTCCAAATCCGCGTTTAAAGTCGTCTTCATGAGTTTTAGAAAGCTCACGAGCGCTCACGGCTACTCCTTTGGCATCGTAATAAGACTGATATTATAAATTCCAGCGGCGCGAATTTCACCCATCATTTCGGCGACCACGCCGTAATCAACTTTGCGATCGGCTTGAATATAAATTTGCTTATTTTTTCTAGTTTGAAAAATGGCCTTTAATTTTTCGCGTGCTTCAGAAATATTTAAAGGGATTTCGGCGACTTTCACGTGGCCGCCCGAATCGATCGTTAAAACAAACGGGTCTTCGGTTAAAGCCACGCCGGTCGAAGCCGTCTTCGGCAAGTTCACATCAAGCCCTTGCTGCATCATCGGAGCCGTCGCCATAAAAATAATTAAAAGCACTAACATCACATCCACAAACGGAGTGACATTAATTTCACTTATCGCCATTCGTGATTGTTTGTTCGTTGAACCCATTGCCATTTAAATTATCCTTTAAAAAAATTACGCTTAACAATGTTAAGAAAGTCGGCACTAAAATTATTCAACGACATTTCTTCTTTACGAATTAAAGAAATATAGTGATTGTAAATAATTACGGCCGGAATAGCGGCGACCAGGCCAACCGCCGTGGTGATCAAGGCCTCAGAAATTCCGGGAGCAACTGCCGCTAGGCTAGCAGAGCCTGTCTTACCAATTTGGTGAAACGAATTCATAATTCCCCACACGGTACCGAACAAACCAATGAAAGGTCCGGTTGAGCCCGTTGAAGCCAATACTGTTAAGCGCGATTCCATTTCGCCAACTTCGGTTTCGATGGCTTTATGCATAGAACGCTCTAAATTATCAATGCCAGAAAGTTGCGGAGAATCAGTTTCTTGTTGCCCGGTTTTATTAAGCAAAGGTGATTCGGCAATCTTTTTCATTTCCACATAGGCGGCTTTGAAGACGCGGGCATGTGGACTAGCTTGATGCGCGCCGACTTTTTCAAATAAATCATCGAGCGAACTCATTTTCCAAAACTGCTGATCAAAAATTTCGTTGGCCGCTTTAAGCTTTTTAAACTGATTGTACTTTGACCACGCGATGGCCCAGCACAAAACCGATAAACTCAGCAAAATTAGAATAACTAATTGAACGATAAAACTGGCTTGCACTAAGGACTCAATAGGGCCTGTTTGCAAACCGACGTTTGGCGAGGTCGAGGGAGGCGCAGCCAGTAACTTTTGTGATACGATAGATAGAAGAAGGACTAAATGAATGTTCAGTTTTTTCATATTAAAAATCGTAAATCGAAATAGACCACCTAGCAAGGGTAAAACCCATCTATTTGCTTTATGTTTCTTCTCATTTTTTTTGATACAGTGTGTGCATACAAGCACGACAAACGATCGAAATGTTTCTTCTGAGTCTAAACCCTCCGTTGATCAAAGCAAAAATCATTACGCCTTTGAACAGTGCCGATCTAAAGATCGGTATTATTTAGAAAATCGTATTGAAAGAATGCCGACCGAATACCTTGAGCCTCACAATAACGAATGGACAACATCAATACCGATGAAGTGCATTCAATTCGCCCAGAAAAACTTCAATGGCAATTATGCAAAATGTGAAAACGAAGAATCTAAGCCCAAATTAACAAAGTTTAAGCCCTGCCAAACCAAAAATTATACAAATTTAGTTTATAATGCATTTCACGACGTGATGGATTGTTTTAGCTTAGATCCTAAAGACTTTTACCTGCAATTTATGATCGAAAGCGGCTTTCACGTAAACGCTTTCAATAAAACCGGAATGGATTCAGGCATAGCGCAGTTTACGGCCAACGGAATTAAAAAAGTCTTAGCAAGGAATCGAATTTCACGAACCCGTGAAGTTTTATTGAATAGCTCGCGTCCCTCATGTTCACGTATTTCAAGCACAATCGGTGCTTTTGACATCACTTCGTTCGTGGTTGAGCGGCGCTGCTCGATGATTTCAGTTCCCCAGAATCCGTATCGATCGATGTTTTTCAATTACATTCACACCATGCTTGATCAGATTGATTTAAAAATGCAAATCGACAGCGAGATTTCTGACCTTGATTACATTCGTGAAGCCGCTACCGATCGAATTAAAAGACAGTTTATTTATTTGGCCTATAACCGGGGAATGACCGGAATTAAAAGACTACTTGTCGGCTACATAGACTATAAAAAAAGTATGAACCTGCCCATTACCGAAAGCGATTTAGACTTGAATCAAAACTTAGCGAACGTCAAAAAAATTCTTAAGGCTGAACCCCGCAAGCGTGAAATTCTAAGCGATTCAATTAGAGAGGCGCGGTTAGCAAAGCTCAGTTTTGCCGAGTATGCGGTCATCAAAAAGGCCACCTACGTTGCTGACATGGTGTCGGCCCAAGACTATGTGCGGCAGCATCTTGGGGATCAATGTAGCCGCTTCTAATTTTAGTTGTTATAGATTCTTATGCGTAGAATTTTGATCGTTAGCTTTTTCACTCTTCTTTTAAGTTTAGTTTGCTTTTGGATTGTTAAACTGTGGGGCCGGTCACAAGTTTATACTGAATATCAACATCCACTATTGGCCGAAAAAACCTTGCCAATTATTTTTATCAAACCCTCACCAGAAAATATAGATGCAGTTATTAAAAGTGATCAGAATGTGTACCTAGATGTAGCAACTACGTTAGATCAGAAATTGGTATTAGCTAAAAGAGCTTGGAATAAAAAAGAAAAAACCATTCGTAATCAGAATTTTGCAGATTTAAAAGGTGATGTGATCGAAGTCAGCGAATATAAAGATTTTTTAGCTAAGAAAAAAATCATATTTAATCTGGTCGAAAATGCGCAAGCGGGGCACGAAATATTCTTTTACAACATTCAGCAAATCGGCTTAGGTAAGGGCCTTAATTTTATGGTCACTAGCCCTTACGAAGCGCTCATTAAAGCGCTCAAGGAAACTCAACCCGAATTAGTCTTTGGGTCAACCACGCCTGAAATTTTAAAAATTTTAGCGATGAATTCAATGCATTTAATTGAGGCGGCAACAATCCGCGCAGACGTAATCATCCATCCGCTATCAGTTCGTGGTCAAACTTTTTATGTAAGCGATCTTCTGCAAGATTTTAAACGTCGCCACAAAAAGATAATCGTTGGACCAATTTCAGAAGCTGAAATAGAAAAGGCCGCAAGTTTAAATCCTTACGGCCTTATTATCCAAAAGTAAAAAAATTAAAGAATATTTAAAAGTCGGCTATAAAATTGAGGCTCTTGAATAACCCCAATTAAAAAATTCTTTAGTATTTCTTTATTAAGTTCCCAAACCTTTTTTTCGACTTCCGTTGCAGTTTCAGGCATCGCTTTTTCTTCTTCTTTAGCAACGTAAATTTCGATGACTTTATCGCGTTCTAAGGTGCTTAAAAGTGTTGATGCCTGGTAATCTTCAATCGCGTCAAAGGCTATCTTATTTGCCTCGCTCGCCGCAAATCGGGTGCCGTTAATTACAATGGTATGAACATCTTTAGTAAGCTGAGCATTAAAATTTGCATTGAACTTCTCAACTTCAAACTTTAATGCAAAAGCTTTATCTTGTTCATGCTCACCACTTGTATCGACCATTTCATTCGCAATAACTTTTAAAATGACTTCTTGTAATTGCGTTTTGCCGTTGGCATTTACGCCTAAGTGATCGGCCGCGGCTTTTTTGGCCGCGGGCGGCGTTCCACGCTCGTCCATTGCGGCCAGAACCAAGGGCGTCTCGATGACTTGATCACTAAATAAATCATAATGCACTTCAAGTGGAAGTACTGACCCATCGGCCAAAGTGAAAGGCAAACTAGCAACAATATTATTTTGCATTAATGCAATCAGAATACTTTGAATGTCTTCTTTCATGTCCGGCATATTGATGAAGCTATCATGTCCAAAAGCATCCATCGAAAAAATACCTATTTTTCGATTTAGCAACATGCGCGCGGCCGCAACTTTGTCAGCCCAAATACCACGTACGTCAATTTGATCTAAATATGGATTTGTACTTTTCGGATCTTTTTTTGAATTAAGAAACTTTCCGGTTTGTCCAATCATCACGTACTTTGGATTTAAATCAATTTCAAAACACGAAAGGGCCCGATCTGAAATATTAGCAATATTAATTAGCTGGGTAATTTCGCTAGGTTTTTCTTTCATACCGACGGCGCAAGTTACATCGGGTACTAAAAGAACTTTCACCAAAAAAGTTCCGGCTAGTAACGTCGCTTGTTTTAAATCAATCAAGTAAGGATGAGTCTGCCATAAGTTTGAATCTGCACCGTAAGTTTTATTTATTCTTTCAGTTAATTCCATCAAAATTCGTAAATTTTTAAACGTCGACATCATTCTAGCCGCGTAGCTAGGATCATCCATCAAACTCATCGAAGCACGGCCACCCCTTAAATTTCGAGTTTTGTAAGCCGCTTCGTAATCTTTAATCGCATTTTGAGTCATCTCGGTTAAACTTGAGCCCAGGTCGAATTGTTTACAATCAGCATTGATGCCCAAATGATCGTCGGTGCAATAGCCGTAAGGCTTTACTTCAGTGATCTTAAGTGCGCCTGGTTTTGGCTTATAAGGCGCCATCAGTGCATCTAAGGTTGTGGTGATTATGACCATCTTTTTTTGTAGAACTTTTTTGTCGTCATTTTCTGAATTTAACTCGACGTCTTGTATTTCTACTTGTCGTAAATAACCAAATTTAAGTGCGGCGATATCATACTTGCCAAGCACGGGTAGGGCCTTTAAATCATTTCCATAATCCATCACTGAACTGAATGGAATATCATGATCGATGTTATTCTTTTGCAATTCGTCTTTAGTTAGAAAGTTTTCTTTATCGGCCGATGCTTTAAAATTGTGTCGTAAACCTAGGTTATGACCCATTTCATGAATTAAAGTTGGCACCCAAATTTCAGGCAAAATAATTGCGATCATTTCCGCTTGGGCCTTTTCGTCTAATTGATCCCAAGGTAAAGCTTGATCTGAAATTGAATCCATTAATTTTTTGCTGATACCATCCGAAAAATTTTCTGTCGAAGGTTCAAAGGCACAGTTTTTGGCATGCAATTGGTATTTCAAACGAGACACAACATCAGTGCCTGTCATCTCTGGGTTAACCTGACGGCTTAATTTAGCAATAAGGGCTTTCGGACTGACAGTTTCTTTGTTAATTGCGGGCGCGGCTATCGGTTTAGCGGCTTTTTTGCCAGATACATTTTTGGCAACTAAAGCTTCCAAGTTGGCGGGCCCCGCCATAAGTTGGCTTTGTTTTTTCATATTTAGATTTGCAACTAAAGATTCAGAAAGCGTAACCTGAGGCTTAACTAAAGCGCGAGCGGCATTGGCCTCTGACTTGTGCATACGAATTTCTTCATAGGTATTCTTAATAAACTTTTTTATGGTTCCCAGAAACATGACCGTTCGTGCCGAAATAATTTCGCCCGTTAACGGATCTTCGGTCTGTGGCCCGTACCCGATAATATTTGATTCGACCGGGTCTTCGACTAAAACAATCATACTGTTTCGGATGTCGCCCGAAACCTTACCGGCCGGTTCTTGCAAGTTAATTCTAAATTTCACCCCGGCAATTTCTAAACCCTTATTGATATTGTCTACAGTTTTGTAAGTTAAATCTTTAACTACTTTATTTTCAGGCTTCGCGAATTCATCACTGAGGTAATAAACAATTTCTTCACGATTGGGGTTCCAGTGGTTCATGACTTGAACCGCACTTTTTTCAGAATTATTGTTATCTTTATCTAATACGGTTCTAGTGGAGCTAAAAAACCCAAAAGAATTTTCATCTTCTGAGCCGCGTGGGTACGAAACTACTTTAAAATCTTTTGATAATACCGATTCAAGCCGTACCATCGAGTAATGAAATACGGCCGTAACGGTTGCATCCGATAATTGATTCAATTCTTTAAGACAATTCATTTTGGTTTTAAAAGTTCTTTCAATTTGAAAATTGATGGCTTCTTTCGTGATGGATGAATTAATCAAACGCGCCGAAACTAAGTCATAGCAATTTTCACCTTCGGTTTGACTGATCATAATTGGTAAAATGTCTAGTTGACCTGAAACGGTCTCGTCAAATTTTACCCGAATTTGATTCTTTTGATTCCAAGGAATGTCTTTAGCCTCTTCTTCGGTATTTGTACACTCGCCAAATTTATCTTTAGCGCATTGAAACTGAACGTGTGCAATCGGAATTTGTAAGACAAGCTTATCATTCGTCGAGTTCGCCGCAAATCGTGGATCGGGCTCAGTTTCAATGACCCGTAAAAACTTTTCGGTTACTTCTAGCTTAACTCGCTTATTCTCACCCGATGAATAAGGTAAAGCGTCTTTCGAAGAACGACTGGCCGCCTGCATTGAAGTGGCAAGTAGCAACACGGAGTCTTTATCACTAACAATAGTTTTATCGACCAGCTGATCGCCCTTGGTATTCGGATCGGCCTCTTTATACGGAACCGATTTCGTACAAGATGCTAAAATCATTAAGCCAAACACTGCAAATATCAAATTTTGCTTAGTCATTTTCATTTTCCCCATTTTAAACCCCTTATTAATTAAATCTGTATTATTAAATAATTTAGTAAACATAACTAAGCCCCGTGCGAGTTACTGACGTGTTTTCACTATAAGCGCTGATATTTGAGTCGACGCCGTTCGACTTAAGCGCGTCGCCATCATTAGAAGTTCCGATGTTGGCGCTTAGGTTTTTAGTGAGGTCATAATTAATATCATTGTGCGTTTCGAAATTTGTTTTTTGGGTTCCACCGTAAGTAGTTCCGACGCGGTATATATTTAGAGAGGTAAAATATAGTTTTTCAGTGACCGGCAATTTTACTTCTAAAGAATGGCCCGTTCGGTATTCAACGTTAGAGTTGCCTTCGGCATTAAAAGTATATTCATGAAAATTTCTAGAAAGAGTTAACTGATAAGCCACGGCGATGTATTTTGTGGTTAGAGTTAAGCCACTGGCCACCGCCACGCCGCCTTTCAAGCGGTCGCGTTTTTGTGATGTTTCACTGGTTGGTAGGCTGCCAATCAACGCATGCGTAGTTTTCAAAGTATCAGTGAGTGAGGCGCCCGTAATGCCAAGAATGACTTTGGTGTCGGAAGCCTTGGTGGCCTTTGCGCCGGTGTTTTCTTTAATAATAATTGTCTTTGTGCTAAGGGCGAAAGTTTTATTAAAATTATAACTGGGAATGATGGTTA
>JACMNA010000184.1 GCA_014378765.1 Bdellovibrio sp.
TCTTTTATTTTATTTTCTTCGACTATTCTAGCTTCATCAGTTAAGTCTTTCTTGGCCTCTAGTTCATGCAGCTTTTTTGATGACTCAAGCACAGTGCGAAGTTTACGACCTTGCTCTTTATCTTTTTGCATTTTTGAATTTACTAAAGTTTGTGAGATTTCTTCAAGGTGCTCTTGAATGGTTGTAGCTTTGCCTTTGCCTTCAGTTGGGTGTGATATTTTTTTATTTAATAACTGGGTCATATTATCAAACCCTTGATTAATATCTGTTCCAGCGTTAACCCCGGCTTGGTTGAAATTTTTAACTAACATTTTCAAGTTATAAATATCATCACCTAAATTTCGATCCAAATAATCGTTGCAAAGGGGCCTTTCAACTTGCGATCGCGCTAACTTTTCATTTTGATACTCTTGGCAGTGAAGATTTCTATTTTGTAATTGAAACCATACGCAGGCCAAGTTATCAAACTTAACTTCATCTTCAAGTTGTCTAACGCCAACCTTCGGAGAGTTCTTCATTACCTGCGAATCTAAAATAGCACCCATCGTTTTCGCCAAAAAACCAGAAATGACTCCAGTTAATCCGAACCCCCCTGATACCGTGGCGATTGTATCTAGAAAGGCTGAACCCGTGTTTAGTAACAACTGCGGCGTGCGGTCCTTAACCGGGCATTGGTTAGATTCGCGTATTAAACTTGAAAAAGTTTCGGCGGCCTCTAACAATCGTGCGCCTAGCTCTTCTTGAACTCGCGTGGCACCAGTGCTTTTACAGGTGTCATTAGCTTCTTTCATCGAAAGCATAAATCTTTTGTCGATACACGTTTGTACGTCGTCGCCTTTGCATTCCGAATACCTAGAAGGTAAACCCAACACGCCCACCCGACTAACCGCAATTTCATGTTCACGCGTAAGCAATGTTTTAAAATTTGCACAATTAATTTGTAGTCCTTCAAGTGATGGATTGGGTGACCGTGCCGAAGTTAAAAAGGCGGGCCCCATGCCATTGTCCGACATACGCATCGACGGCTCTAAAGAAATTTGTAGTCTACTTTCGGCTTGTTTTACTTTTTCGTTAAGTTGCGGGCAATCGTTAGCTAATTGGCGCATAGAACTTTTTACTGAATCTAGTAATTCATTAAGGCTTTTATCTTCTTTCGCTTTAAAGGGGCAAGATTCAACGACGCCCGCATAGACCTTGTACGGGTTTGAGATCGGGATTCCGTTTGAATCAAGTGGGGCTGACATTTGTGCCAGGGCAATACTTGAAAAAGCTAGCGACTGAAGAAAACAAATTAAATTAATTCTCATTTTTTTTGCTCGTACTTTACTTTAGAAAAGAAATTTAAAACTTTTTCTTTATTAGTTCCTTGGGGGAATTGAAAATGGTGGATATTGAAGTATTCAACACTACTAAAAAGTTGGGTCACAAACGTTACTTGGCCGTCTTTTTTAAGGCAAGCTTCAGTGGCTTTTGTTTGCAGGAGAAGCTTAAAAATTTCGCCTTGCTTGCACTCTTTCTTCAGATCGAACTTGTCTAAGGATTCAAAACGCGTCCATAAAACATTTAAATCAAATGCCGAAACTTTAGATGAAAAAATATTTTTAGAAAGATCATATGGTTGCATTTTGTAAGTATTATTATCGAAGTTAAGTTCATGGGTCATGATGGCTTCTGCCGATATACAGAAGCTAAGTATTAATAAAAAAATTATTGGCATAACTTAGTATAGAGGGGGCATTCACCTAATACCAACGGGCCTATGGTCTAGAACTGATTTTGCTTACTGATCATCCGGAATTTCAATAACAACCGAACCCGAAATTTCAGTTTGGCAGGCCAGCCTTTCGTACGTAAGAAAACTTCGCTCATTAGCTCGCTCGAGCTCTAATTCGGTACGCGGGTTTGCATATTCAATTCCTTTTAAGATAAAAATTCGGCACGTTGTGCAGGTTCCGCTGCCGCCGCAAGATTGTCCTATGCCCACTTTTTTCGCATTTAAAAAGTCAAGAACGTTCACCGCACCTTTAAATTCTAAGGTGCGATTATTTCCTAAAATAGTAAGTGTTTTTGTTGAATCAGACACACTTTGTTTGTATCAAATTTAATATGAGATTCATAGCTTTTGACTTAGAAACCACAGGTACCGTTCCAGGAGTTGATCAAATCGTTGAAATCGGAGCCGTTCGCTTCAATGCAGGCGTGGTCGAAAGCGTATTTGCTACTTTGATTGATCCGATGAGGTCAATTCCACCCGGCGCAACTGCGGTCAATCGAATCACTGACCAGATGGTGCAGGGTAAACCACGCATCGAAACTATCTTAGCATCGTTCGCCGAATTCTGCGAAGACTCTATTATGGTGGCCCACAATGCGCCCTTCGATGCCCAGTTCTTAACTTGCGATATTAAAAAGTTTGAATCAGCCGCCCCACGCGGACTTATTCTTGATACATTACCAATCAGTCGAAAAGTATTTCCAGGGATACCAAACTACAAGTTGGGAACCATTGTTCAGCACTTGAAAATTCCTACAACGGGATTTCACCGTGCCGAAGAAGACGCAACCTACTGCGGCCAAATTTTTTTAGAATTAATAAAAAGAATTTCAATCGGCGGTAAACCACCCCAAATTGAAAATCTATTGGCGCTAACTGGAAAGCCAGAATTGCATTTTCCTCAAATTGAACGACAGCCCAAGCAAATGGGTTTCTTGTTTTAAGCTAATTAAATTTCTTTCGCCCGATGCGCCAAAGGGTAACGTCTTCCACGCCCAAACGAATGCTCAGATATTTTTAAAATAGGTGGGGCTTGCCAGCGTTTAAATTCGGTTCGCATCAGCTGCGGCAAAAGCCATTTATCCGTTGGAGTTCTGGCTTTTTTACGATCCTCAACTATATTGCGAACGGATTTGTCCAACAAATCATATTCAGGTAAACTGTCTTGATCTTTTTGGTTGGGACGTAATTCCGCCGAAGGTGGTCGATCGATGATACGCGCGGGAATTAATTCGTATTCTAAATTGTAATGTCTTGATAAGTCGTTAACTTGTTTTTTAGTTAGATCACCAATGGGCGCAAGACCTCCACACATGTCACCGTACAAAGTGGCATAGCCAGTCGCATACTCTGACTTATTGCCCGTGGTTAATAGCATGCTTTGGTTTAGATTTGAATAGGCCATCAAGAAAAGCCCGCGAAGTCTTGATTGTAAGTTTTCGTGCATAAGTTGAAATTTTTCAACTTTGAACTCTTTATCTAAAACCGATTTAATTTGTTTGTAACTTTCTTGGATTGATATCGTCTGCATTTCAACTTTGAGGTTTTTAGCAAGCCGTTTAGCTAATTCAAAACTTTCCGGATGATTGAATTCCGTCGGCAATGCAAACAGTCGAACATTGTTCGAGCCTAACGCATCGACCGCTAAGCATGCGACTAATGCTGAATCGATACCGCCCGATAATCCTAAATGTACTTTTCCTAATCCTGATTTAGACATGAAATCTTTGATCCCGAGCACTAGCGCCTTGCGAAGTTGTTCAGTCGCGCTTTCGCGACCCGCACTATTGTCGCTATTCCAATCTTTTAAAGTTTCTAAATCAAAAACATTAAGATCTTCTTCAAACGAGCGACATCTAAATTGGGTAACACCCTTTGCATCAACCACGAAACTTTGGCCATCATAAATTAATTCATCTTGGGCGCCGACCATATTAACGTACATCATGGGGGCTTTAAAATGCTGCGCAGTTTTTTTAACGTAATACTCACGCAGCTTTAGCTTACCTTCAAAAAAAGGCGAGGCGCTCATGTTGATTACAAAGTCCGTTTTTTTGCCTTTTATTCTTTTGAGGGGGTTCTCTTTATAAATGGATTCTTTTTTAGAATCTTCCCAAGCCCAAATGTCTTCGCAAATAGTTAAGAAGAACGTTTTATTTTTAATTTTAAAGAAATTATTCGCTACGCTGCCTTTATCAATAAAGCGGGCTTCGTCAAAAACATCGCCGGTCGGCAGAAGTTCTTTGTTAAAAGTTTTAATGATTTTATTTTTTTGACATAAAAAGGCCGAATTAAAGTACGGCCGACCTTTTTTATCGGGGTTTTTATCAAAGCCGCCAATTAGAACAAAAATATCTTTCGGTAGAAGCTTTACCAAATTTTTTAGAGTTTTAAGTTGCTGCTCAACCAGCACTTCGCGCTCTAGCAAATCAAATGGATGGTATCCGAATAAGTTGGCTTCGGGAAATACCACAAGTTCAGCGTTTTTTTCTTTGGCTCGCTGAACAAAGTTTAAAATGTTTTCTTGATTGCGATTAAAATCGCATAAAATTGAGTTAGATTGGGCTAGGGCAATTCTCATTGGATTCCTCATTTGAGGAAATCAGAATACGCCCAGTAAAGCCATCTTGGTAGCCGTGTTTATGTAAAATTTTAACCTCGGGAAATTTCCAGCAAAAATAACCATCGCCATTGTCGAAATCGGCCAGCCAAAGCCCCTTGGGCTTCGCGCCAAGCCTTTCCAATTTGTTTTGCCACTTCTCGATCACGTGATTGATTTGGTCTTGAATTTCAAGCGCGCGAGATGATTTTTTATTGGGTAATGCTTCTACGCAGGCCATAAAATATTTAGCTTCACGCGAGGCCTCTTCGGTCAGGCGGTACACAAGAGGAAGTAGCTCTTGGGCTTGCTCAAGAGAGAAAAAACGACCTTGCTGACGATTTATGATTTCAACCAACGGGAACCTCAATTCAGAGTGCTTGTTATATTTTTAATTGAGAAAGTTTCAATCCTGAAGTGACACATTGTATATTATTTAGATCGCGCATGGCGTTGGCTAATTTGCAGTTATTGGTCTTTAGAGTTCGAATAATTAAGCACTTGGCCACCTAGTAACACAACAATTGCTAGGATCATTCCAATGATAAATAGCCACTTAATTAAGTTTCCAAAGCCAAATCCTTCAGACTTTTCTTCAGCCAATTCAGATTTAAAGACTGGTGGTGTGAAAGTTTTTTTGTAAAGCTTCATGCGATAGCCTTCGTCTGCGGCAGCTACTTTTCGAGATGATGGCGTGCGCTTAGATACTTTGATACTTTTTTCAATCTCTTCAGCCATTCGTCCACTTATACCATGATAGGCATTACGATTTGAGGACCGGCGTGAAGAGTTTGCATTGCTTGCGTTTCGATTTCTATTATTAGCACCATTTTCATCTTCTTCAATTACCTTAACTCTGCTATTGCCTCCACTCGCGCTAGGTCCATCAGCCGTTCCAAATTGTGAATCTGAGCTAACGCCTGGCTTGCCCGAAGATGTTGAAGCGCTAGCGCTGTTGCCTGAATTATTATTAGAGTTATTGCGACCTCCGCTTTTCAAATCTTCCGAAGAATTAGAGTTGCCATCTTTATTGGCACTCGTGTCGCGACCGTTATTGCCTGCTTTGTTATTACCATTCTTGCCACCGTTAGCGTTAGAGTTTGAACCTGCGCCCCCACCCGCTCTTGCAAAAGCACTAGGGTCAATTTTTTTAAAACCTGGCTTACATTGGCGGCCACCACCACTACCATCATGGGTGTTAATTGCGGTGTTTGTGCTACCCATTTTTGGAAGCTCACCGTACTCCATTAAACAAACAACGTAATCACCCATGTAACTATTCATAAATTGCCCAAGGGGCTTAAATAATTTTCCAGCTAATGAAATAAGACCCACGGTCACAATTAATAGAAGAACGTATTCAATGATGGCTTGGCCACCTTGATTGTTAATTGGCTTCACGAATTTTAAATTCAAATTTGACTCTTGTTTCACACATAATCTTATCGGATGATAAAGCTAGAAACCAGATAAGGACGATATGGTTAAGCGCAGTTTATTTAGTCTTGGTATACTGTTTTGTCTCAATTTGAGTCATCATAGGTGCTATGCCCAGAGTGCAGATGCGCCACCAACAATGCCTGATCGAACAATTCCGCCAGTAACTACCCCTACCCCTACAAATACGGGCGATACTTTAGAGTCGCCGAAAGCAGCTCCGGGTAAGTACGAAGAATATCAATCGATCTGTCGTACAAATGAGTATGATCATATTTTTTATTTTTCTGAAGATCTTAAGAATAAGCGCATAAAACTATTGCGAGATAAAATTAGTTCAGGAAAAGACGTTTCAAAAATAAAAATTCGACTTTTAAAAGAGTACGTTGATCAGCGCAAAACTCCCGCGTTTAACGAACTCTATTCTGAAGTTAAAAATATGAAGCTGACGCCTTACGAAAACAGCCTGGTAGATGCTTATGATGCCTATCAACAAAAAAAATTAAAAGTCGCACGCGATATCTTAGTTAAATTAATTGCGCCCAACATTAAAAACATTGAGTCTGCAAAATTTTTGGCGGAAATATACAAAGAGCAAGGCAACTTTTTTGAAGCCGCGCAAATTTATTACGACTTAAATAAACAACAAAGTGGTGGATTTTATGACTTTTTGTGCGAAGCCCTCATTCTTGATTCGCACCATGCCGATGGCGAAAAGGCGTGTCAGAAAGCAATTAAAGAAACACCGCACAATCCGTATTCAGTGGTGTTTTTGGGGATTTCGTATCGTGAAAAAGATATGCGTGTTGAGGCCATCGAACAATTTACTAACTCACTAAAAGTTAAAGAAACTGAAATGGGACTAACTTGCCTGGCAGAACTCTATTTCATAGACAATAAATTTGCGGCGGCCGTTAAATATTTTGAAAAAAGCTTGGCCCTGACTCCCCAATCGGCTCGCGCACTCATTGGCCTAGGATGGGCGCAGCTTAAAGATAAAAATACTAAAGACGCCTTATTAACATTTAAAAAAGTTTGTCATGCAGATCGCAAAAATGAAGTTGAAATAAGAAAAGCGTACAAGTATTTAATGGCCCAAAATTCACCAGAAGCAAAAAAGTTTATCGATTTAATTCAGACCTGTAATGAATAAAAGCTACTTAATTGTTACGACTTCAAAATAACTTTTAAGGACCGTTTGTGGATTTGTGATTAAAGTGTACTTAAGTTGATTATGTTTCTGAACTGCCGTCATAAGCTTTTCTGAATGATCTGCCGTTGCCGTAATAATGGTATTACTTGGAAATGTTCTTACAATGCGAAGATCTAATAATTGAATCGAATTCGCAAGCAGCTTATTGGCAAGGCTTAGCGCTTCAGATACAAACGTACTTTCAATTATCATAATATTTTTTCCAACTTTGGTCTGTGATTGGCTTAAATATGTTTTCAACAAATCATCATGCGCATCTTCAATTAAGCAACAGCTCAGTACAGATGGGTTCATTTGCGTCTGAATTTGATTTTTTAATATTTGGGCGGCCGTCACTTCTTGAGTCATCAGAATTAAAAGTGCCCCGGTGCCCATGGGGCTGACCTCAAATACTTTAACGCCCTCGTCATCACTGAATTCATTAATCAATGCAAGGGCACTGCCATAAGAAGACAAATCTACAACAATCAGGTTTGAGTACTTAGACAACGATTTCTCCGATAAGATCATATTCCATGCTTTCGGTGATTTTAACTTTTACGAATTGGCCTACTTCGGCATGTCCGTCGTTAATTAAAACTACGCCGTCGATCTCGGGCGCTTGCTGTGAAGTTCGGCCTTGTAGCAACAGATCCGTTTCGTCACTTAAGCCTTCAACGACAACTTCAATTGTTTGACCAATGAATGCGCGGTGTTTATCGCGTGATATATTTTGCTGAACTTCCATGATTGCATCATGACGACGTTGTTTAGTTTCATCGTCAACCTGATCAAGCATTTTGCCACCCGGCGTATTTTCTTCTGGTGAATACTTAAAACAACCCACGCGATCAAATTTTTGCTCTGAAATAAATTTCAAAAGTTCTTCGAAATCTTCGTTTGTTTCACCCGGAAATCCCACAATAAATTGAGTTCTAATAACCGCGTCTGGGATATTTTCGCGGATTTTCGTTAAAGCTTCGGTAATTTCTTCACGGGTCATTTTTCGATTCATTTTTTTAAGTACTGAATTACTAATATGTTGCAGGGGCATATCAAAGTACTTTACAAACTTATCGTTGCTTTTAATTAAATCAATCATCTCGGATGTAATTCCGTCCGGATATAGATAAAGCAAGCGAATCCATTTAATACCTTCAACTTCGGCAAGTTGGCGAAGCAGTTCTACCGGCGCATCAACCGCTGACGGATTTACCTTTCTTAAGTCCCAACCGTAATCAGTGAAATCGTGACTTATAATAATTAATTCTTTAACTCCACCCGCGGCAAGCAACTTAGCTTCGCTAATAACATTTTCTATTTTACGTGACTGTAAGTTTCCGCGGATAAGTGGAATCGCGCAAAAAGCACATCGTTTCATGCAGCCTTCTGAAATCTTTAAATAAGCACGATGCTTGGGTTGCGAGTTGACTCGAGGAGTTGAGTCTTCTTGCAAATAAGTCGGCAAATTAAAATAAGTTTTTTTTACTTCGCCTTGATTATGGCTTTTCAGAATTCTACCAATATTTTGAAATTCTCCCGAGCCAATGAATAAATCGGCTTCCGGCAGACCTTCAACCAGATCATTTTTATACCGCTGGGTCAGGCAGCCCGCGACAACAATTTTTTTGACTTTACCTTCAGACTTAAGCTGAGCCATATCTAAGATTCTTTGAATGGATTCTTTTTTTGATTCTTCAATAAAACCACAAGTATTCACAACCACGGTATCCGCGCCTTCCGCGTCGCCAACTACTTCATAGCCGTCTTTCATCAGCGTGCCTGCCATAATTTCACTGTCCACCAGATTCTTTGGGCACCCTAGGCTAATAAAATGGACTTTGCCTGGGCTAGCTTCGTTTACGTTTTTCATTCTGGTATGACCTCATCTGATTTTAAGGGCTTAAATTCAAAAACTGCTGTTGGAATTTTTTTATTCAGTTTTAAATTTTTAAGTTCGAGCGTGGTTTTCGTGTCGATCTCATCAACAAACAAAATTGATTCGATTGTATTCGATTTTGTATTTACGACCAAAGTAAATTCTTTTAAATTTTTTACTTGTGGTTTTAGCTGGGCAGTTAAAATATCTTTTTCTTTTTTTTCAGATATTATTTGAAAGTTATTTAAGAATTTTTTGGTATTAGAAAACAAATCAAGCAGCCCAGTAATAAGGGCCGGTTTGGTTTTAGTTAAAGCAGTTACTTTTCGCTTACCATTTTTATCAAAGTCTTGATCGGGATATTCAATTAAGTGAATTTTTTTATCTTTGTAAAAGAACTCAACCTTTTTGTCGCTTTCAAGAATTAAATAAATTTTACCGCCTGAATGCTTTAACTGACCCTGACTTTTAGTTTTGGTGCCTAATGTAGCTTTTTCGTCAGTTTTTACTAAGTCCACAATAAGTGAAGACGCGGAAGAGTACTTTTGTAAAACTTTAGTCAGTTCGTGGCTAGCGGGTGCCGCTTTCACGGATTTAGTTGCCGCTTTAGGTTTAGATACAACTTCGGCTTGAGCTCTATTAGCGGATGCTAAACACACGCAAAACAAAGTGAAAAATAACTCTTTAGACATGTTTTCTTTATAGCAAAAACAGCAACCAACAACAAGCTATGTCTGTCGCGCGCGGGGTCGGTAAAACATCGTTATTAAAATTGATTTTTCAACAGCTCCTAAGGCTTGCTGGCAGCGCTTAAAAGTCTCGCCGGTGGTCATTATATCATCTACATAAATCAGTTTCAGGTTACTGAGTTCAGCCCTTGTAAATTGTTCATCGACTTGAATGGTGTTTTCAAGGCTTGCTGACTTGCGCTCGGCCGCAGACTTTGATTTCTGAGCGCGGTCTAGCGCTGATTTCGTTAAAATATTTAATACGGGTAAGCCAAGAGCCTTCGATAGGTTTTTAGCAAAAAGCCATGCGTGAACTGAGTCAGCGCGCGAACCTGGCAAAGAAACGATAGCGTCAAAAACTTCTAGATCTTCTTGGTCAGCCAATGAGTGCGCAACGACTTCGGCATAGTAGCGCCAGGCCTTTACGCTTCGGTCAGATTTAAGACGATAGACCATTTCTGAAATTAAATCACTTTCACCGGGCGTCCAATCGATTAAAAAAAAATGTTTAAATTCAGCGTGCCTATTGTCGGTTAGCGATAGGTTTTTAAAAAACGCTAGGAAACAGGTTTCGCAAAGTAAATGATCGCAAACAAAGAACGAACCGCAATTCAAACATAGGGGCGTATAAAAAGATTGTTTTAGATTTTGCAGCACAGCTATTCATGGTTGCATTTTCTAAGCGGACCCACATGTAGCCCGGGCTTACGAGCTAAATATTGTGATACGGAATTCGGTTAATAATTGTTTGGGCACGGTAAAATTGCTCTAGCAACATGACCTCGGCCACCAAATGGTTCATCGTCATTTCAGACAAAGATACTATAAGTTGCGCCCGCTTTTGAATTGATTCAGTTACGCCGAAGGCGCCGCCAATAACCAATACGCCACGCTTTTTATTTGATTCATTCGCCTTAATTATTTGCTTAGCAAATTCGGCTGAATCAAATTTTTTGCCTTTTTCATCAAGCAAAATAATAAAATCGTCGCTAGACAGTTTTTCAAGTAGTGCTTTTTCTTCAAATTTCTTTTTTTGTACGGACTCTTCGCGGTCAACGCTAATGGTTTTTAGGCGAACTATATCTAGTGGCGCGTAAGGCTTTATTTTTTTTAAATAAAGCTCAGTAGCCACTTCGAACCAGGGCTCTTTTGCGGTCTTAAAATCGAATAGTGTCCACTTCATTTTAGTGGCTCAATTAAGTTTTGGCAGTTTGATCAACAAGCTTTAGTTCTACGCCCTCTTTCCAAAGGTCTTCTAATCGATATTCTTGTCGAACGAAATCGTAAAACACGTGCACAATTAAAGCGCCGTAATCCACTACGACCCAACGTCCCTCGTCAACGCCTTCAACTCCTAGGGGGTAAAAGTTAAATTCATCTTTTACGGCCCGAACTAGATTTTCAGCCATCGAAGACGTGTGGCGAGTGCTTGTGCCCGAAGCGATTAAAGCAATATCGCAAGTTGATGAAACTTTTTCTAAATCGTAACCCTTTACCGCAATGGCTTTCTTATCAAATAGAATTTGAGCGCAAAAATTTGCAAATTTTTTAAAGTCAGAGATTTTAGCATTCGTGGTTTTATACAAATTATTTTCTTTGATATAGCTTTCAACCGCCAATGGTAAAAACTTTTCGGCCGGGCGACCTAATCGTAACTTCTTACGCAATTCTGAAGATGATATATCTAGGTCATTTAAGGTAATAAACTCAACCGAACGACCCGTCGTTAACTCGAGTGTTCCAAAATCACTTTCTGCAACCATGTTGGCTAAGTAAGCCGGCCATTCAGTTTCATTTTCAGGAATTTGGTAACCCGGGCGGGTTGTTACAACGATATTAACTAATTCTAAAATTTTCTTATAATCTTTCCATTGCGCGAAAGTTTCAAAATTATCGGCGCCAATGATTAAGAAAAGTTCATTTGACTTATATTTTTTTAATAATTCATTGATTGTATCAATGGTGTAGCTTTTGCCCCCACGTTTTAATTCTGTGTCATTCACGGCGAAGGCCGGGCCATATGAACTAAATGCCAAGCGCGCCATTTCTAATCGATGTTGATCACTAGGGCCATCCATCGGTATCTTTAATGGATTCTGTGAATTTGGGATAATGTGAATAAGATCAAAGCCCATTTTCTTTTGGACGGTCGTTAAGCTATTTACGTGGCCATTGTGAGGTGGATTAAAGCTGCCGCCAAATATTCCAATTTTCATAATTTTTCCTACTTCTTTAAACTTCTTCTTTTGCTTTTAAAATTTTATCGGCAAGGTACACTAAGAACTCTTGCATGTTTTTGCCCGTGACAGCTGAAACGGTAAATACTTGCACGCCATACTTCTTGGTGAATTGTTGTTTGATTTTTTCGGCTTGTTCTTTTGATAATAAATCAATTTTGTTAAGCACTACGATTTGTTCGCGGTCCATTAACGGAAAGAAGCCATCCTTATCTTTATTCATTTCATCGTACATTTTTAGTTCGTACTGAATATCTTCGTAATCTTGCATGGGTTCACGGCCATTAAGGCCTGATACGTCAACCATGTGCAGAAATAAGCTTGTACGCTCGATGTGCTTTAAAAATAAAATGCCAAGGCCCACGCCTTGGTGGGCGCCCTTAATAAGTCCGGGAATATCGGCCACCACGAAGTTGCTGTAATCCCCAACTTTAACCACACCCAATTGCGGTGTTAAAGTCGTAAATGGGTATTCGGCAATTTTAGGTTTTGCAGCCGAAATTCTAGAAATTAAGGTCGATTTTCCGGCATTAGGAAATCCGATGATGCCCACGTCGGCGATTAATTTTAATTCTAGAATTATTTCTAAAGTTTCGCCCTCTTCACCGGGCTGGGCGTACTCAGGAGCTTGGTTTACGCTGTTTTTGAAATGGGCATTGCCTTTGCCACCGCGACCACCTTTTAAAACTTTTACATCATTCATTTCGGCTAGATCATAAATGATTTCACCTTCTCGCGTTCTTATTACCGAGCCCTTGGGCACAATCACAATTAAATCTTCGCCGTCTGAGCCAGAACAATCAACACCTGAGCCAGGCTGACCACTTTGAGCGGCGTATTTTCGGTGAGGCTTATAATCAACCAAAGAATTCACGTGCTTAGATGTTTTAAAAATAACATCGCCGCCCTTACCACCATTACCGCCATCGGGCCCACCACGCGGGGCAAATGATTCGCGTCGGAAACTGATCGAACCAGGGCCACCGCGACCGGAGGCAATGGTAATTAAAACTTCATCAACAAATTTCATAAAATCTTTCGCGCCTTGCTTGAATAACTTAATCACAAAACAAAAGGAGCCTTTGCGGGCTCCTTTCACTTATTAGTTAGTTATTTTATAACTATCGAATCTAAGTCAGTCCTACGCCGCTTTTGGGTAAACGCTAACTTTAAATTTTTCTTTCGAAAATCTTTCAAATTTTACTAGACCTTCGATCACTGCATAAATCGTGTAGTCACGGCCCATTTTAACATTGTTGCCCATATGAAACTTAGTTCCACGCTGACGAACGATGATTGTTCCTGATTTTACTAACTGACCACCAAAGCGCTTCACGCCTAATCGTTTCGAATGCGAATCCCGACCATTTTTGGTACTACCACCAGCTTTTTTACTTGCCATTATATACTCCGTTTAAAAATTTAAAACTCTTCAATACTTACTTTACTTAAAAACTACTTTGTCTTTTTGGTTGTCTTCTTCGTCGCTTTTTTAGCTGAGCGCTTTGAAGCTGCCTTCGCTATTGGCTTTTTAGCTGAAGCCGCCTTTTTAGGAGCCGCCTTTTTCTTTTCAACTTTTTCTGCAACTGGATCAACATCACCATCGCGGCTACGTACGCGTGCTACGCGATCAGACATCTTCGTCTCGATGCGCTCAGTACGTAACGCTGCCATATCTTTAACGACTGGTTTGTTATCGGTCTTAGACTTAGCTCCGTCTGGAGAAGTAATTGAAGAAATAAAGATTTCAGTGAAGTGCTGCTTGTGAGTTCCGAATTTTCTGTAACCCTGACGACGCTTCTTTTTGAATACGATGATTTTGCGTGTACGAGCTTGTTTTGTAACAACGGCGGTTACAACGGCATTCTTAACTAATGGAGTTCCTACGTGTGACTTATCGCCACCGATCATTAATACTTCGCTTAATGTGAATTCAGCGCCAAGATCTTGATCGATTTTATCTATCTGTAAAACATCGCCAGCTTGAACTTTATACTGTTTACCGCCGGTTTTAATAATCGCGTACATATTACCCTCGCTTTATACTTTAATTTTCGTGAACTGAATAATTGCCATTGGAGCTTTCGCCTGTCAACGCGTTTTAATTCTGGCTGGCTTTTGCCAAGACTTTGTGGTTTAATTGGGTCACGTTATGACCCAATTAATATGGCAACGGCCCGAGTGGCCCTCATTCAGCTGGCAAAGCTCGGTTCTATTAGAGCTGCTGGTCAAAGTCCGCTTTACCCATGGGAAGCTTTTGGCCTTTGCACCACTGATTGAAACGCAGCGCGGGGATATTTTGTTGATTGATTCGCTCGAGTCACCGCTAACAAAAGAACGTTTGATTGAACTTTTTGGTGAATTGCGTAGATCGAATTTGAATGCGGGCGCACCCCCACCTGAAAAATTAAATGCTGAGATGAAAAAGTTTTTAGCTTGGTGGAATGAACCGCCAGTGGGAATGGACGGCACCCTTCGTGCCGGGGTCGCTCTGTTTTGGGTGTTAATTATTTCGCCATTCAAAGAAAACAATGAAGAGATCGCCCGTGAAATTTGTGAGTTAGCTTTGGCCCAGGATGAAAAATTTGCGATTCGACTTTATGATATTCCGGCACAGCTTCACCAATATGCTAATGAGTATCGAAAAGTTTTAGAGAATTCTATTAAAGGTGATGGTGAAATCACTGAGTTTTTAATGTTTTTTTTGGATTTATTGCTTAAATCACTAATCGCGGCTGAAATGCCAACTCAAAATGCGATTAATGCTTTTCGGTTTTGGAAAAATAAAAACCAAACCGATTTGAATATGCGACAAAGGCGCCTTTTGGAATCATTCTCATCTGGCGAAATAAGTTTCGTCACTAATCGCGATTACGTCCACACGAATAAAGTTAGTCGCGAGTCAGCAAAACGTGACCTTGCTGAACTTGAAAAGCTAGGTTTCATCACACGTGGAAATACTAAAGGCCGCGCAATCGAATTTTCTTTGAAAAAGTAAAGTGCGCTATTACTCATTTTTAGTTTTATAGTTATAAAAAAAACCATTAGATTCATTATTTTTCAATTACGGGCAGTAAAAAATTAACTTGACCACCATTGCAATTATTATTTTCGTTCCAAGTTATGTCATCAATGCAATAATACGTAGGGCTATTAAGTTCTTTCGCTATTCTGTAAGTTTTTGGAACAGCACTTAGCGCATCTTTTTTTGCATCACTAAGTGTGAAGCCTTTTCCGATAGCTAAATCTGTTTGTTCGGCGTACATGCCTTTTCTAAGAAAAATACCCGCGTTCGAAATACTGCCAATTAATAATATTATAGCCATAATACGCTTCATTTTAACCCCTGATAGATCTTAACTGATTTTAATGAAAGCCCATAGATGACCAAAGGGCCAAATTTCTTCGTATCTGCCAGCCCTCAATTTGCATTCATCGAATACGGACAGCTGGTAAGGAGTTTAAAGTGGAGCAGAGAGAAATTATTGGTGGATTTACGGAACTTAAGAAAATTTTTATTGCAACATACAATATTGAAAGAGATTCGATATCTGTAAGGTTATATTTCTCTAAAGCAGAGCAGGAACTGATTATGCATGATTATGATGATCACACAAAGATGTATGTCGTATGCCACAAAATGAACGAGAAATCCATTAGGAAGGCTCTGTTCGGACACGCGCGAACATTGGTATTGGAGTCTTTAAATCACCGCTCGCCGGTGGAATTTTTAAATACAAAATTTCAGTTAAGCGGATCTTTTCTTTTTTAGGTCTTGTTCTAATATTTCGCCCTTCATTACGCCCATTAATTCCTGAAAAGCTTCTTTTATTTCTTCGGGTGTCA
>JACMNA010000185.1 GCA_014378765.1 Bdellovibrio sp.
AAACCCTTGGCCGACTCAATTCTTAGATCAAAGGGGATGTACACATCTTGTAAAGAGCCCTTCGAATTAATGCCCACAACTAAAAAGTCACCCGACTTGGCCGCAAAAATTAATAATCTTATATGGCCCGGATGTATAATATTAAAATTACCTGAAACAAATACGATTTCTTGGTTCGGTCCAACTTCAGATCTAATTTCAGCAACAATTTTTTCGACTGCATTCATATTACAGACTCATTTCAATGATGGGGCGAACCACTTTTTTATTGGCTAAATCGGTCAACGCTTTATTAATATCGTCTAACCTGTAGCGCTTCTCGACCATTTCCAAAAATGATTCTTTTTTAGTTAAAAACAATTGAGCCAAGCGTGGGATATCTTGATCAGGAGAAAACGCGCCGCCCCATGATCCGGCAATTTGCTTTCCAGAAATGAGTTCGTAGGGATCTATCGAAATTTTCTGTCCATTTTTTGGATGAGACGCAAAAATTAATTTTCCGCTTTTTGGATTAAGTAAAGAAAAGGCCATTTCGATCGTTGAGGTTAATCCCGCTGCCTCGACGCAATAGTCTACGCCTTGGCCTTCGGTTATTTTAAACACGGCCTCTTGAAGATCGGCACGCGTGGCTAATAATGTTTCAGTTGCCCCTAAGTTTTTCGCAAACTTTAATTTTTCATCGGAGATATCGATCGCAATGACCGTTTTTAAATTGAGACTTAAGCTAGCGATCAATGCACTCATGCCGATTCCACCCAAGCCAAAAATGACTATGGTTTTACCGGCCTCAGGCTTGAGCTCGTTAAAAACAATTCCCGCCCCCGTAGGCAAGGCGCAACCAAATAAAACGCCGACATCCATCGGAATAAACTCTGGCAGCTGATAACAGCGATCTTCAGAGGCAATTGTGTGAGTACTAAATGTAGTAACACCGCCCGAATTGATAATTTGATCGTTCCACTGGTATTTGGCGCCAGCCACGCTAAGGCCTTTAGCCTTTACCCAACCTAAAATAACTTTGTCGCCGACCTTGACCCGAGTTACATCTGCGCCAATCGACTGAACAACTCCGGTGGCTTCATGACCCAATAAATGAGGAACCCACTTATCTTCGCCACGATCACCATTTACTTCCATTAATTGGCTATGGCAGATTCCGCTATATGAAATTTTAACTAAAACTTGGCCTCGCTGCAAAGAGGGCATTTGAATACCATCGATAATTTTTAAAGGTTCCCCGGTTTTAAATAAGACGGCCGCTTTCACGAATGCTCCCTTCTGTTTAGGTAATTAGTGAAGGATTGATAATTCTTCTGGGCTGAATCTCAAGAAGTCGTTTTGTGATGGGACGCGCACTATCAAGCGCAGTTATAAGAACTGTCGCTTCGTTAAGGTCAAATACAAATTGAGCTGGCTTTATCACGGGTTTGATTTCGGGCAAATAGCAATCGCTACGATCCGGATTGTCATCCAAAATATACTTTAAAAAGCCAAGATCTGACTTCATATAATAGGCCAAAGTTGGAAGCATTTGGGCGCCGCCAAAGCCGTAAGCCACTTCGTTGAGATCTTTTATAGCCTGAGGAATTTGCTGCATGTGGTTTTTAAAAAATTCAAAGTGATTTAAAACTTTTTCAGATGTGGAGCTTTGAAACTTTTCAGCATTTAAAGCTGATACTTTTTGCTTTGTTTTTTTAAACATAAAGTAAAGCGTGCCGCCCCAATAATTATAATTATAACCGTGGTCAACGTAAGTACCGCCCAATTGCTGAACCATTGTTAATATAGATTTTTCACTAAAATAATTGATGTGCTGATGAAATATTTGGTCGAAGCGGTAAGTCTTAATTAATGTATCTAGGCTTGGCACTTCGATAAAAAATTCACATTCATCGGCCGTTATTTCAAATAGCTGTTTTAACGAATTAAAAATTTCATCGATATGTTCGAAAGTATGTGAAGAATAAACTAAGTCTGGTGGCTGGGTAAAATCTTGGCTTCTTTTCAATTCATGAATAAATTTACCCTGAACCCGCACATGTTCAGTTAAATTATGATCTTTATCTTTCCAGATCGGATCAATTCCTAATGTTTCATCAGCGTGGCGACTTAGTTTTTTTAAAAGATACAGGTCATTACAGCCAATTTCTAAAATACTTTTGTATTTTTTGTCGCCAATCTTTTTTTTAATATAACTATAAAAAGAATCATTACCTTTAAGCGAAATCGGACTAGCCCCACTTCGATGCGTGTACGTGTCGTTATAAATTAAGGCCGGCGATAAAATATGGCCTAATTGGCCATGCGAGCATTGCTTACATAATAAAAAACTTTGATCAAACTTATGTTCTTTAGAGTTTAGAATAGGCTGCTTAGAAAAAATGCCGGTTAACGGAAGGCCTGGCATATCAATAATTTGATCTAGGTTTTCGCTACCACAGACCTTGCAATTGATTGTTTTTGTCCACTGTGCTGCTTCCACTTAACCCCTCAATACTTAAAATTAAAACGGGCCATTAAACCAAGTTCCCGGAACGTCATGCGCTCCAGGGCTTTTCAAGTGCGCAAAATCTTTTGTTTGATGCTTCATTAACTGCATGATTGATTTAGCAATATCACTCGCATCAAAATAATAATCTTTGGTAAGCTCATGCGATGTTGGCGTAGGGCAATTAGGTAAAGCCAAAAGCTGCGGGGCCGCCTTCAACGAACTCCAGCAGTCGCGAGAGACTCTAGATATGACTTCCGAAGCTACTGAGCATTGCTCATGAGATGTGTCCATTGCCAAGATACGACCCGTTTTTTTAACGCTCGTAAAAATAGTATCCCAATCTAAGGGGCTAATTGTTTTCAAATCAATTAGTTCGGCATTAATATTATGATTTTCTTTTAAATAGTTAATGGCCCGCAGGGCTTCAGGAATAAGTACAGAATAGCCAATAACTGTAACATCATCGCCTTCAGTCAATTTATGGGCTTTACCTAACACGCCCCGCACGTCGCCTGCCGGTACATCTGAAACTGAATTGTGTAACCAGCGGTGTTCTAAAAAAACCACCGGGTTCGGATCGAATATGCTGGCAAGTAATAGTTCTTTCGCGTCTTTGGCGCTTGAAGGACAAACCACTTTTAAACCGGGAATATGCGCAAACCAAGATTGTAAACTTTGTGAATGAGTGGGCCCCTGGCCCCAACCACGGCCAATGATCAAACGAATTGTAATCGGCACCGGATTATTTCCGCCGAACATGTAATTCCATTTCGCTGCGTTGTTAACAAGTTGGTCCATGGCTAATAGAAAAAAATCTAATCGCTGATGACTCATTACGGGTCTCAAGCCACCCAGCGCCGCGCCGATGGCTACACCTGTTAAAGCGTTTTCTGCGGTCGGCATATCAAAAACTCGGTCTGGTCCGAATCTTTCTTGCAAACCTAAAGTGGTTCCAAAAATGCCTTTAGGATCTGGCGTACCCAATCCGTAAACAATAACTCCAGGATCAGCTTCCATGGCTATGCTTAACGCTTCATTGATCGCATTAGTAAACTTCATTGTACGACTGTTACCCATAGATACCTTCAAATAAATCTTCTTGCGTTGGAAAGGCCGAGGTTAAGGCAAATTCAAAAGCCGCTTTGATTTCAATATCGATTGAGTTGTGCAAATCTTTGATTTCAGATTCAGAAACTAATTTCTGGTCCATTAATTTTTTTTCAAAAATTTGCACCGGATCACGGTCACGCCATTTACTATTTGATTTTTGACATCGGTAATCTAGATCATCGTCTTCGTTGGGGCCACAGTGTTCAAGCCATCTCCAGGTTGCAAATTCTAAAAATTGTGGACCTTGACCTGCTTTAATTTTTTGAACCGCCGCGGTGGTAACTTGATGGATAAGTTCAACGTCATTACCGTCATACTGCGCCGATTCGATTCCCATGCCGGCAACCATTTCAGAAATTAATCTTTGCTTAGGCTGTCTGACTTCAAGTGGCGAATAAACCGAAAACTCGTTATTTTCACAAATAAATAAAACGGGAAGCTTATGTAACGCTGCAAAATTCGCAGACTCATAAAATGCGCCTTCTTCAATCGCGCCATCGCCTAAAAATACACAGGCGACGTGTTGCTGCTTTAATTTTTTTATCGCTAAGCCAAACCCGACACCTACCGGAATTGTTCCGCCCACGATGGCGGTACTGCCCATGAAGCCCACGCTTTTATCGATCAAATGCATCGAGCCGCCCTTACCCTTAGAGCAACCCGTCACTTTTCCATAAATTTCTG
Organism: Bdellovibrio sp.; assembly: GCA_014378765.1. Classification (GTDB taxonomy): domain Bacteria; phylum Bdellovibrionota; class Bdellovibrionia; order Bdellovibrionales; family Bdellovibrionaceae; genus Pseudobdellovibrio. Next base: position 4,286 of record JACMNA010000185.1, read on the forward strand.
CAATCATACCTTTTAAAGATCCATTCACACCAAGGTAATGCGCGTGGGCCCGATGACCACTGACAATTGAATCTGTTTTTTCAAGACAGGCTCCCACTGCGGCAGCCACAGCTTCTTGGCCAATACTTAAGTGCACGGGGCAGCGCATTTGCTGTTCAGAATACTTAGCCGCAATCGCCAATTCAACTTGGCGAATCTTTTTCATGCTGTAGAGAAGTTTTTTTTGCAAAGTGTTCATTCTGCCTATTCCTAAGGGATAAACCAAAAATAGTCGCCCGTGAAACCGATCTCTTTAAAAAATACTTTCCACTCTTCAACTGACATAATTGTTTTTGCGGTTAAGTTCCACGCGTACATACGTTTTTTTTCTTCTTCGTTTCGGTAAGCATCAACCGTAATATAGCTACGTTTGCCTACCCTCTCAATTTCTTGCAACGCTTTAGCGCATTCGGCGCGATCTAAATTATGAACCGTATTAATTGAAATAACTAAATCAAAAGATTTATCCGCAAATGGCAATGACGTTGCATTTGCAACTTGTACAAACTTTTTAGTGCTTTCCATCGCATTTGCAATTGCGTATTCAGATACATCAATGCCGCCGACTTTAATTCCTGGGACCAATTGCGCGAAATCATAAAGCATAAAGCCTTTGGCACAACCGACATCAAGCAAAGAACTTTGCCCATTTAAATTATAAAATTCTTGAAAGGTCGGAACCACCGGTTGCCAAAAGCGTGGCATATAATTGAAGCCGCCGTAACCTTGCTTGCGGTCACCATCAAAAAATTCTTTTCCGAAACGGCGGGCAATTGCGCGATCTTCTTCAGATTTTTCTTGCGCGCGCGCTTCAACGTTTCTGACGGGCCGAGGGTAGTTAATTAATAAATCAATTTCTTGTCCCATTACAAATCCTTAACTTAAGTTAAATATGAATACGCTTTATCCGAGCGATCTAATTTCATTGATTTCATATTGTAGTATTTAATATCTTCCACGTTTGAAAATTCACCCGCATCAAAGTGCGCCTTCAATTCAGCCACTTCTAATTCAATTTTACTTTGGGGTTCATAATTCAATTGTTTCAGAATTTTTTCAGATGAAATATGATAATCGCGGTTGTCAGTTGTAGGCGTCACTTCGATTTGCACATTTTTATCGGCTAAAATATTTTGAATGCGTTTTCCAATCTCAATTACCTTTAAATTTTCGAAACCAAAGTTAAACGTTTGACCATTGATTAAGGATCCGTCGATCTCAATTAGTTTTTGGTATATATTTATCATATCGGCCATACCCACGTTGGGTCGGCGTTGTTCGCCGCCATGAATGGTCATTTTACCTTTTGATAAGGCATCCATTGTTAATTTATTAACGGTTAAATCAAGACGCTGCCTTGGTGAATAACCGCAAACCGTGGCGGGTCGAATATTAACGGTACAAAACTTTTCAGACGAAGCGCCATTGATGATCCACTCTGATAACATCTTGTATTTAGAATAATAAGTAATCGGTTCTGGTTCTAAGTTTTCTTTAATATTGTTTTCAGATTTCGTTCCAAAAACACTGCTAGAAGATGCGTTGATAAAACGTTTTACGCCGGCCTTTTGCGCCATAGTTACTAGCAAACCAACGGCATCAAAATTTACTTGCCTAGTTAAGACCTCATCGATATCACCGGTTGGATCATTGGAAATAGCGGCCAAGTGAATAATTGTGTCGATGCCTTTTACGGCTGCTTTAACAACTTCAGGATCACGAATGTCTCCCTGTATATGCTCAACCGTGCCTCGCAAAGCTTTTTTGCCGTCATGACCGTAAAGACATAAATCAAGCACGCGAACATCGTAGTTTTTATCGACAAGTAATTGAGTCAGTCTACTGCCTACGTATCCGAACCCGCCCGTTACTAAAATTTTCTTTGTCGCCATTTAATCTCCATTGAAGTCTTAATAATAAAATTAAATTTGATGAATGTAGTCCCAAGGCAACTTTTTTAATTCATTGTAGTTTTCTTCAACCCACCGAATTGTTTCATCTAAGCCCTGCGCAAACGAAATTTCTGGTTTCCAATTAAGGTCCGTCTTTGCTTTCGTGCTATCTAGCAAATAAGCCGAATCTTTACCTAATCGCTCGCCGACTACTTCGGCTACGTCTTCAAATTTCTTATCCATTAGCAAACAAATTTGTTCAACTAACTGCTTTATTGAAATTTGATCTTTCGTGGAAAAATGATAAGCATGGCCATTATGACCCTTGGTCAATAATTGCAATGTCCCACGGCAAACATCATCAATATGAATAAAGGAGCGCACCGAAGATCCGCCCCCATGTAACGGTAATTTGGTACCCTTCAAAATCGAAAGAATGGTTTTAGGAATAATGCGGTAAAGCTGCTGGCCTGGCCCGTAAACGTTCGCTGCGCGAGTAAAGATCACCGGAAAATTATAGGCTTTGTAAAATGATAGAAGGCTCATGTCGGCGGCCGCTCGTGATACCGCATAAGGCGTCGTCGGATTAAACGGAGCCGTTTCGTCAATATCAGAGTTGCATGACCCATAAACTTCAGGCGTTGATATATGAATGTATCTTTTTATAAAATCGCATTTTCTTAAAAAGTTATGCAAGGTTACGTTAGACAAGGTATTTGTTTGAAACCAGTGCTCAGGATTTTCCCAGCTTTGCGCCACCATGCTTTGCGCGGCAAAGTTAACAACATAGCTAGGCTTAACTTCAGCAATAAGAGATTGAAGCCGTTTCATATCTGAATTCAGGTCTAACTGATAAAAACTAAAATTAGAAAAATTTTTATTTTTACGATAAGGCAAAAAAACTTCATGAGGCTCAAGTGACCTACTGGTGCCAATGACTTTAAAACCACCGTTTAAGGCGGAATTTACAAAATAGGCCCCAGAAAAAGAATTACTGCCAATAACGAATACTAAGTCATTAGGCATATGAGCTGCCGCCCATTAAAGACTGCGCCACCATGTGCATAACGATTAGTTGAAGGTCTTCAGAAATTTGCATGTCATCAATTTCAAAGTGAATGCTGTGGTCGGCTAAGGCTAAACTTTTACCACCAGAGAAGCCTAGCAAAGCAAAAGATTTCATTCCGATTTCTTTTGCCATCTTAATCGCTTCAACAATATTTGGAGAATTGCCGCTACCAGATAATACAATTAAAGTGTCGCCCTTGTTAGCCATTGATTTTAACTGGAGAGAAAATATTTTTTCGTAACCCTCATCATTGGCCAGACAAGTAATAATTGAACTGTTTGCCGGCAAGGCATGAAATCTCATCCCGGGCTTCTTGCCTTTGCCAATTCCATAAATGAAATCGTTAGCAATGTGAATGGCATTGCCCGCACTTCCACCATTACCACAGATGAAAACTTGTCGACCTTTTTCCCAGGCTTCAGAAATGGCTTCCGCTAAGCTTGTCAGTTGAGATGGTTCCAATTTATTGATTACAGAAATCAATTTTGTTCGGTACTTATTAATATGATCCGTCTGCATAGCTGGCCCTCCAGTGAAATAAATGATGACTATCCTTCGATTGGATTTGTACCCACTGCAAATAAATAATGTGCCATAGGCCCGTAGCCTGTATGCACCACTTCGTCATTCATTGAAAACATAAATACATTCGAAAAATGCTTATTCATATCCGCGCGTAAATCGGCATGAGATTTTAAATTAATATGTCCCTCGCGACTGTACTCACTTGCATATTTTTCTGCAGTGATATTTGGAGTTCCAACAATAAAGACGCCGGTTTTAGTTAAAGACTTTTTGATGTTGTTAAAATAATGAGCTTCAGAATTTTTAGGAATATGTTCCAGCACGTCTAATGAATACGCAGCATCAAACTGTTCTGTGGGTGCTTCCTTGGTAATATCTAAAACCTGAAAAGTGCAGTTTCTGTTTCTTAATCTTTTGCGATTGTCTTCAAGAAGCAGCGGTTCAAAGTCGAGTCCGTGCACCCGCCCAACAACCTGAGTTACAACAGGCATTCCGAACGCATCTCCGCAGCCTATTTCTAATACTGAGGCCTTGCCTTCAAGCATTTTTGCACAAAACTTATAACGAGCCAAAAGAAATGATAAATGTCTTGGGTCTGATTTCCAAATATGACTTGTGTAAGGACCAAGTTGCTCAGCCTCTTTCGAATAGTTTTCAAACTGACTTTGATTTTGGGGTTCTTTCGCAATCATACTCATAAATCTAATCTCCTTCTGACATGCTTGTTTCATTATTTTAAGAAATAATTTATTAAACTTATTCGCCTTCTCGCTGGAAACATCGCCCTTGTCCGCCATCAACGAGTATAGATGAACCAACAATGAATGAGCTTTGCTGCGAGCAAAGAAACGCCACGACATCGCCAATTTCATTGGGCGTGCCAAAACGCTGAATAGCCATTCGTTCTTTTAAATATTTATCAACGTGTTCTGGCCGGTTTTTTACGGCCGTGTCCCAGTATCCACCTTCGGTAAAAACGGCTCCAGGCAAAACAGCTGAAACCGAAACTCCATCGGCAGATACATAGCGGCCCAAGCTTCTTGTGTAAGCCGTTAAAGCCGCCTTAATTGCGCAATAAGCCGGAGGACCCTGATTTTCTAACGCCGAAATGGAAGAGATATGAACGACGCGGCCCCATTTTCGCTTTTGCATTAAAGGAACAAAAGCAATATTAAGCTCAATGGCCACTTCAAGATTAAATCTATAAATTTTGCGCCAATCTTCAATTGAACAAAACGGGTCGTTAACATCCATAGTGCCGCCCATGTTGTGGACGATGATATCGGGGGCACCAAAATCCTTAAGCATATTATCGACAAGTTTTTTAGGCCCATCGGTCGCGCTTAAATCTAAATCGATGGCATAATGAGATCCGCTATTTTCTTTTAGAAAACTATCTAGTTCTGCTCGATTTCTTGATGTGACGGCGACTTGAACGCCCTCATTAGCCAATGATTGTGCTATAGAACGACCAAGCCCTCGGCTTGCCGCCGTAACTAATGCCTTTTTTCCAGATATTCCAAAATTCATTGAGCCAATCTATCGGTTCGCTTTAGACGTGGCAAGAAATCTATTGCCTCATTTGAGAATACGGATTAAAAAAAATCTAATTCACGCAGTCAATTTTAGAATAAAAAAGCACATTTTCAAGGCAACTGAGGTCCAATGAAAGAACTAATCGAACAAACTGTTGCCATCGTCGGTTGCAGCCAGGGGTTAGGCTTCAGTCTGGCCACAAGCCTTTCGAATTCCTACAGTTCGCTATTACTATTCGACAAATCTGCTCTAACTGATGAAGCTAAAAATAAACTAAACCCAAAATGCAAAGTTTCTTTTAAGCAGATCGACGTGACAAAAGTTTCTTCCTTAGAGAGCATTTTTGCAGAAACTTGCAGTGAAAAAATTGATCATTTAATCTATTGTGTCAGAGCGAAAATTGCAGCCTCAATAGAAAAAATGACAGAGTCTGAATGGGATTTAGACTTTGCCACAAATCTAAAAGGCGCTTTTTTTACAACGCAAAAACTACTCCCCTATTTTAACCAAGTTCGAGAAGGCTCCTCAATTACTTTTGTTTCTTCAATTAGTTCAGAATTGATCGGCTACGAAAGCGCTTCTTACCATTCATCAAAAGCTGGCCTTAATCATTTGATCAGATATTTAGCCGTGCATTTAGCCGCAAAAAAAATTAGAGTGAACGGGCTTGAACCTGGCTTTATCGTTCAAAATAGACACACTGAACGCTATTTTTCAGAGGGTAATTCAGAGTATAGACAACTTGCAGAAAGTTGTATCCCGTTACAAAGAAATGGCTACGACAGCGACTTAGTGGGTCCATTAAAATTTTTACTTTCAAATGAAAACTTATACATGACCGGACAGCTGCTCGTTATAGACGGGGGCATGTCGTTGCAAGACCAATTTTACGTAGCTCATAAAGCCCTTGCCGATCAAAAAAAAGGACAATCAAATCAATAACAATCCCGTTTGCCTTATCACCGGCGCTTCAAAAGGACTTGGACTTGGACTGATCAAGCAGTTTGCTCAGAATGGGTATACCGTTATCGGCTGTGGGCGTTCAAAGTTGGATGAAGAAACCACCCGTACTTTAAATTCGTTAAATTCTAAACCAATTTATTTACAATGTGACATCACCAAATCTGATGACGTTGAAACTTTATTTAAAAATATCGAGCACCAGTTTGGCAAAATAGATGTTGTTATTAATAATGCCGGTGGGGCCGAAAAGTTCGGAAGTTTTCTTGAATTATCAGAAGAGGATTGGAAAAATTCTCTGGAACTGAATTTAATTTCGGTAGTTAGAATAACAAAGCGGGCGATTCCCTTATTAAAAAAATCGACACGTGCACGTATCATCAATATTTGTTCGACCAGTGCGATAATGCCCGGATATTTTAATCCCCATTATTCGGCGGCCAAAGCCGGAATGCTTAATTTAAACAAACATCTTTCGAATGTTTTAGCCGAAGACAATATTTTAGTTAATGCTATTAATTTGGGTCCGACAAAAACAGATTCATGGAAAAAGAATACGGAAAACTTAGCGCAGGTAAATAACACGACCGTTGAAATGGCAGATCAGCTACTGACCGACCAAGAGAAAGCTAAAATTCCCCTAAAATGTCTTGGCAATACAGATGACGTAGGGCACTTAGCATTATTTTTAGCACAAGAAACCACGACGTGGTTAACCGGCGCAAGTATTAATCTTGATGGCGGAAAATACCGCGGGCTTTAGTAAGACGTAATTTGCCCGTGTGCAAACTCTTCGAGACCATGCAGCGAAAAATACTCAAGCATGCTGCCTTCAAACTTTGAAAAACCACCGCGAGTCAGTTCAAATCGCCTAATAAGGTCAACAATCCAAACGGGTACTTTTCTTTCGCATTTTAACTCTAAAACGACGTTCATGCCCGGATGATCAAATGTACCTGCGTGATCATAATTAAGCATACGGCTCTCCACCGGATGAACGTTATAATTAGATTCTTCGCAGTATCTCATTGATCGATCAAAGGTACGCTTTACGCCGATACTGCGTTAAAATAGTGGGCTTCGCATTGTATATATTAGCCAGAGCTAAAAGTGAATGTACGTGCTGGTTAGGCGTAAAGTTTTGCGGCTTTCCCGGATCAGTGAAAAGCTCGCTCCAATTTTCAATGGGTACGTAGCCGCGTTTTTTCTTACTAAATTCTTCAATTTTTTGCTTCGTTTCGAAAAAGTACGGGGCTTTTGGAGTTTCGCCGTAAGAACGAACCCGCAAACTAAATCTTGAAGTTTGATTTTCTTTGGCTCGCATAAAATGAAAATTGGGCGTTCCAAAGTAAAAACTATTAATCATGTAGAAGTGATCATGTGACATTTGCGAATAACAATCCATTTCACAAAACATTTCTACATCGCGTGAAATGGGCTCAACCATAGAAAATGGTATTAAGTACTTGAGTTCGTAACGATCGAGTACTACGGGCGATACGGGCTAACAGGTTTTAGCGTTGTGATAAAAGTTTGAGGCCTTCTAAGGGCAAAAAAGCCATGGTTCTCCGATCAGTCCCGGACGGTGATCAAAACGCTAAATCGGGACTAGCAGTGAAAAATTCTGGATTTTCACTGCTCGCAGGCGTTGCCACGAAAGCCCACGAGCGCGATAAGTTAGAAAAGATCTGCAGATACAGCTCGATCCTAGTGAATTGAATTACCCTCATTAGGCGTTCCATCAGACTAATTAGGTCCGATGGTAAATTGATTCGCTTCAATATTTTCATTGGGGCCCAGCCTCAAAAATCTTCGCATGTCCACGTAACTGTTATTGTGCGCCATTCCTTCGCGAGTGATTCGCATTTTACTTTTGCCGGTCACACCGTTAAACCATTCCAAATTTGAAGCGACAATCCATGGCCCAAAGCCACGTGTAGGTTCATCGGCACCGATAATGGTATGAATATGCGTTTTTGGATAAACTTTTTTTCCGTTTTCTAAACTTGATATGCGATCAGGCGTAGAGTGTTGGCAAACACTTTTTCCCGCGTCACCAAAAGTCCACGTGTTGATCAACGTTGCCACTTGCACCTGCTGATCATAGGTATTTATTGAAAAGCTTGAGGCCGTAGTGGGATTACAGGCTGAAGTTAGGCTTGGTAAAAATGGACCCATCTGAAAAACAACGCGATCAAAATATCGATCCATTCCAAAATGCGCCATAGCGTAGGCCGCGACCGTCCCCGCATTACTGCCCCCTAAATAATTAACGAAGCCGCCACGATTGATTTGTTTTTCAAATATAAATTTAACCGCCGACGTCAAAGCGGCTCCCGCGGAATAGTAACCGCCCGCATATTTAAAATAGCCACCCCAGGGTGGGGCCGCAGAAGGGGCATCGACAAAATTAATTTCAATCGTTCGCATTTGGTCTAATTGATCAAGCTCATCCATCATTTGTTTTGATTGTGCGTCTTCGCGCGATTCACCAAGACCCGAACCCCCTACCGCCATAATCATTGTGCCCCTGGCCGTTTGCGCCGGTCGATTCCAGCGGAGTGCAACCTTATAGTCGAGGCCTTCGATCGTGTGAATGCTAGTGACTAAACATTTCCAACCAATCGAGTGAGCTTCCGGACAATCGGCCGTTGATTGATCGATTGCAAGTGATGCTGGCGTAATATTGGTGGCCGTATCCGTAGGCACGGCAACGACGTCTTGCAAACCCGATGGTGTTGGCACGGCAATTATTCCCGCATCACTCACCGAAGCAAATGAACCCATTTGTACGGATGCGGATTTAAATTTATTTTGCGAACAATTTTCGAAGACAAACAAAAATGCGCATCCAACGACTAAAAGTGGTAAAATTCTTCGCCATTGAGCCATGCATTTCCCCCACTCACTTGTCGGATTAAAATTAATTTTACTGGATGTATTGTAACGGCTTGTCTCAATTTAGGACAAACTATCCATATGACTTAAACTAATTTTTGACGTATAAGATCTGAAATGAAGCCAAAAATAGTTTTTGCCGAAAAAGTTGATATTCCGGACATACTAAAATTTATTAAAGAGCTTGCGCATTTTGAAAAACTTGAACACGAAGTTGAAGCCACTGAAGATCGACTTAGAGATTCACTTTTTGGTAGCAAAAAATATGCGGAAGTTATTTTTTTAGAGGTCGATCAAGTAAAAGTCGGCATGGCTTTATTTTTTCATACTTATTCAACATTTTTGGGAAAGCCTGGGATTTATCTTGAAGACCTTTATGTTCGCGCCGAATTTAGAAATAAGGGCTACGGAAAGACATTACTAACGTATCTGGCAAAGCTAACGGTTGATCGTGATTGCGGTCGTTTAGAGTGGTCGGTGCTTGATTGGAATAAAAGTGCCATCGATTTTTATTTATCACTTGGCGCAAAACTAATGTCAGATTGGACAGCTCAGCGACTTACGGGCGACGCGCTCAAAAACCTCGCGAAATAAATTGGAATCATAACCACAAGTTGCATAAAAATTTTAAAGCGACGAAGAAGGCGCTCGAAAAGCCCTTTTTTTCCGCTCAAATCGCTCGACACCCCGTCCAAATCTATTTTCTCGTTCATATCTCAATTATCGGTTTTTTTTGATTGCATCGCTAAAAACTAGTTAAATTCTTTCGCTTCAACTAGACCTCGGTGACGTTAACTTGTAACTTTTCAATTGATCGCATCAAGTCTATTCATGAAGGAGTAAAGTATGGATGTTAGAAAAGGCCAGATTGACGTCGAGCTTAGCCGTAAAGACTTCGAGAAAAGCATCCGAGAAAAACTCTTTTTTGATCCCAGCTTCAAAGGGCTTGAGGTAGAAATAAAAAAAGTAATCGAGCAAAGTTGGACTAATTACATCGATTACCACAAATCACCTGAAAAGAAAAAAGCAGGATCCTCTTTTATGCTACCCGATTTTGAACTTTCTATCGAATGGCTTGAAACCAGCCGAAAATTAAAACGGGCCGAGCTCATACAAAAAAATTCGAAGACGCCTTCAAAAATACTAGTTATTTGCGCGTCCCCTCGTAATGACCAAACTTGCCCGGGCGAAATGTCTAAAACCTATCGCCTAGCGCAGTTAGCCGTCAAAGAAATCAAGGCCGCAAAATATGAACATGAATTATTAGATCTAAGCCGTTTAACTTCTGAATACGGAAAAAATATTTTTCCATGTAAGTCATGCGTATCAACCGCTATGCCTTTGTGCCACTGGCCCTGCTCGTGCTACCCCAACCATGCGCTATCACAAACCAACGATTGGATGAGTGAAATCTACGAAAAATGGGTCAGTGCCCACGGAATTATGATCGTGACGCCCGTCCACTGGTACCAAGTTCCATCAACTTTAAAATTAATGATGGACCGCCTCGTTTGCGCAGATGGTGGAAATGCTGATCAAACTTCGACAAATGGCAAAGATCCAAAGAAAGCCAAAAAAATCGAATTAGCAGGTTGGGATTACCCTAAGCATCTGGCCAACCGCGCTTTTTCAGTCGTCGTTCATGGAGATGCCGCCGGCACGGGTAACGTAAAAAGAATTCTAGTCGATTGGTTGCACGACATGCATCTGATTCAAGCCGGTGCAGCTTCATCGCTAGACCGGTATATCGGTTATTACGAACCGTACGCAACCAGTCACGCTGCCTTAGATAAAGATCAAGATTTTCAAGATGAAGTTAAGAACAGTGCAAAAAGTCTGATTGAACAAGTTCGATTAATTCGTAGTAAAGACTTTAAGGCGCCCGATCGAAAATTGAAACCCATTCGTCAAAAATAGATATTAATAGTTTTTTTTACCTAATAGCTCGATCACGGCTTCAGGCGCATTGTTATTAGTTTTTTTCATCGCGTAACAAAAATGAACTCCGTAAAATGAAAATGGTGGAAACTGCTCGCCACTTTCTTCGATAGTTGCAACAGCCATTAATTTCTGTTCGATTTTGGCGATTTGTCTTTTAGAAAGTGTTTCAAGCAAAAGTGATGATTCATAATAAGCTGAAACTTGTGCATGGCCCGCGGATTTAGGCTGCATTCCATTTAACAGTTTTTTGTACTGAGCCACTTTATCGACGTTTATTTTATGCGCTTCAGTGGCCGTGATAGCTTGATCGCAAGTGCCAATATTGTCCGTTAAAGTTAACGCCGTAATGACTGCTTTAGCCATCGCAACAGAGGTCGTAGCTAAAGATAAAGTAAAAATTAATAAAATGTTTTTCATCCGATACCTACTTTGTTAAGGGGTCATTACACCATTAAGTTAATTTTTTTTCGCCTGTTAAGAATTGGTCAGTAAATTCTGCCTGTTCAAACATTAGACGCTTTGAATTTGTTGGAGCCTAACAAGTCTCACAACCATACGAAGATCTAGTTAGCAACGACTAGTTTATTTACAATTTTTAAATTTTCATAATTAGATTATTGGTTTAGCAACATACTTAGTCTACGATTTATCAAAAGACTTAAGTTTTGTGAACACTCAAGTAAAACCTAACGGTTTAAAGTTGGCTTTCACGTTGCAAAATAGATTTTGGGGGAATTGATTATGAAAAAAATGACCGGATCAGTAATCGGATTATTTGTTTTGGGTGCGACAACAGTGACGATTTTTCAAAATTGCAGCCCAAAAGGTTTCAGCGCAGCCACTTCATCTAAACTTAGTAATAATTCAATGTTTTCCCAAATATCTAAAAGTGCTTCGTCACCAACGGCTGCTAATCCAATACGCTACAGCGTGGCTGTAAGTGAATCTGCATCTTCAAATGCATCTGCTGCTAGTAATACAACTTATCCAGTCGGCACATCCAGTGGCCCAGGAGATAATGGACAACGCGCACCGCTTGAACCTTTGG
>JACMNA010000186.1 GCA_014378765.1 Bdellovibrio sp.
AAATATGGTCCATCATTTCATTTGATGCACCCAAATCCTTTCCTAGTACAACTGTTTCACTTAATAATGGTTTCATTTGCGACGCAAAGTCGGCAAGAATTTCAAAAATTTTGGGATTCTTCGGGTCAACAGCTAAGCCACCTTTAGCACCGCCGACAGGCAAACCGTGCGGAGCCAACTTTAAAGACATACACTGCGCCAATTGGGTGACTTCTTCTTCAGTTACCGTTGGTGCGAAACGACAACCACCGAAAGCCATCCCATTTCTAATGGAATCAACGTAAATAAATGCTTTGTAATCTAAGTCTCTGTTGTCAATGCTGTACAGTTTCTTCATGGTGTTCCTTCTATTACGCTGCTTTTCGTAAGGTTGATGGCAATAACAATTCATGCGACTCGGTCTCTTCAATAACGGGTATAGCCCGAAGCAAATCGACAACTTCACTAAGTCCTGTATTAGCGTTTAAAACAGATTCGCCCAGGGCCAGATCGACGTCCGAGATAGCACTTAGTAGCGAACTGAAGCTGGACGAGGTAAATTTATTCGAGATCATTTGAAGAATTAGATTATTTAATTTATCCAAAGCTCCGCATTTTTGAGCCGAACCGGTTCTTAACTCACTCAGCTCTCGCTTGAGTTTATTTGAAAACCACAAGTAATCGTGGACTCGTTCGTTACTACCCTTTTGATTTAAATATTCGTCGCCAAGATAACAAAAAGAGATTCCAAATCGATTATTTTGAACTACATTAAAGACACGGGGGTTTTGCGTGCCCATGTGAATTCCCTTCAGACGTTTACCGTACAAAGAAATACAATATTCAAAGCGATGTTGCAAAATCGGAAAATACAGACGCAAATTTCGAAATTCTGGCCGGATAAAACACCGGGCAATAACTGGATAGCCCTCGTACTTATAATTATGTGAAATTTTGTGAGCTATACAACCGGCAGCAATAATCTCAACCGTATTGTGGTAGGTATGTCCGTAGTAAAAGAACATTTGAGTATCTCGAATTCGATTTTCATAATTGTTCAACTTTTCTAATGCCCCTTGGGCACTGGTCATTGAAATGTTATTCCAACTGTGAACGCAGTCATCGGTTTGTAGGCAATGCAAAAAATTAAAAATATCTTTGTCAGACGCAGACGATCGCACCTCAATAAATTTGAGCTTCGCCATCAACAAGGTATGAGAATTTACGTCTAAAATATCCACTTTTGCCTAATCCTGTGTAGATTATGAAATCATCTATCTGGGTATCGGCAAGCCTAAAGGCGGTCTTGAGAAATTGTTTACCTGCTAGCAAACCAGTTGAATCAAAATGAAACACGGCCATTAAGGCCGTGTTAATAAGAAAAAAATTTTAGCAGAACCTACTTGTTCGATTGTACAACTCATACATTAAGTTAGCATTGGCATGCACATCATCATCAGGCCACCGCAATTCATCATCATCGGCATATTAATCGTAGCTTTGCTCATCGCTTTGCAATATTCCATGAACATTTCCTTAGACATGCCTTCTAAAGGCATTAATTCCCACATCATTCCAGTTGCAGTCATTGTGCACTTCATTTTACCCATCATCATTGGCATGGTATTAATCATTTGCATGTTACCCATCATTGCCATATTACCCGTTGTTGGTGTCATCGTTGGTGTCATTGACGGTGTCATAGTTGCGCTCATTACTAACTCCTTTAATTGCTGTATTGTTTCTGCGTTAATCACAAGTTTGTTTTTAGAAATGGCTTAAGTCAATTTTTATAAACTTCAGGTCGAGCTTTGTAAAAAAACTATTCAGATATTTGGCTAAAAATATTTTGGTTACTTCATTGCCTAAAATAATCCTGATCACAATTCAAAAACTAAATTGTTAAAAAGTTATCAAAACTTAAACTAGACCATTCGCCCTTGTTATATGTAAAAGCGGGCCGGAGTTTTGGGATTCATTTGTTTTTTTATTATTTTAAAGTAAAATTTTTTAATGAAAACATTTGGTATCGTGTCCGAGAAAAAAAATGATATTCTCTCTTTTCAAATTTCAGGATATTTTGATGAGGCAGCCCAGTTGCCTCCTATCGATGAATGTTCTATGGTAAAAATTGATCTTGGCAATGTTAGTGGGATCAACTCTTACGGTATTCGCCGCTGGTGTCAGTGGGTACAAGCTGTGCCAATAAAGACAAAAATAATTTTATTTGAATGTCCAATTATGTTTATTAAAAGTTTTAACTCTGTTTTTGGATTTTTCACGTCCAATATGGTGGTAACTTCATTCTACGTTCCGTTTTATTCGCCAGATACTGATTTTCGAAAAGATGTGCTATACCGACGCGATGAACAGTTTGGCGAAAATTGGGTCAAACATCCAATTGTTCTGGGCGAAGATCAGAAACCGCTAGAACTTGATACGGCCAATAATTACTTTAAATTTTTAGGAGTTCGACAACAATGAGATCCATTCTGAAAGATTTTTCACACCTCTGGCCGGCGTCGCGTGAAGCCGTTTTAGGGCCCATATTATCTAAAGCTACGTATCTAAGATTTCCCGAAGATCTTAATTTAATCGCACTCGAAAAAAAACCTGAATCAGTGGTCGTAATAACTTCAGGCGTTGATCTGTTCGCAATTAGACCTTTTCTCTTTAATGGCTTTCGCCACTTTGTGAATAGAAATCGAGAAGATTTACCCCAAGAGCTACTTGCTTCATGCCTGATGATTGCCCGTCCAGCTAAATTTGTGCAAAATCCAATTCCTTTTTTCCTAGCAGGATTCAGCGACGTGCAAATATTTGCGGATACAGAGCGTAACTTTACGGTAAAATTTCAAGACAGCTCAGAAAAAAACGTATTGCTAAAAAAATTAGAAACTTTCTTAGCTAAGAATCAAAAGACCAGAAGTTTAAGCGATTTGTGCATTCAAACGGCCGACGAATTGATAACCAATGCACTTTATAATGCTCCGATTGATAGCGCCGGAGACCGAATGTATCTCAACGTTGATCGCCAAGTAAAGATTTCTTACCCGCCAGATAAGACAGCCACTTTGTTCGCTTGTTGCTCTGATGATCGTATTACCATTGGCTGCGAAGACACCTTTGGTTCGCTTTCAAAGACGGAAATGTTTCAATACTTACGCTCAAAATTTAATAGCGACTTATCTGTGCCAACTGAAACCACGGGCGGCGCAGGCTTGGGTATAAAAATGATCATGGAAAATGCGGCCAATTTCTATTTATTCAGCGAGAAAAATAGACGTACCCTCGTCGCCGCTTCTTTTTTGTTAACCGGATTAAAATCAAATATGTAGAATAGTAAACACTTCCATTGGAGTTTAACTTAGCCTGTTGAAGTATCTAGTATAAACTACAAATTCCGGCGATACTGCCCGCCGACTTCGTAGAGGGCTTGCGACATTTGATAAAGCGAGCAGTGTCTTGAAGCGCTTAACAAAGCTTCGAATATATTACCCCCACTCAAGGCGACTTTCTGTAACTTTGCAATTTCGATTGTAGCTTGCGTTCGATGTACAATTTGAAATTCATTCACTTGGGTTAGTTGGTAATTCTTTTCTTCCTGTGAAGCACGCGCTAATTCAATTTTCGGCGGCACGTAATCTGCCGCCTGCGTTTTTGGATTTATAAAAGTGTTCACGCCAATGATTGGCAAAGTGCCTTCGTGTTTTTGGTGTTCGTAGGAAAGTGACTCTTCTTGAATTTTTGACCGCTGGTACTGTGTTTCCATTGCGCCTAGTACGCCGCCCCGTTCGTTAATACGCTTAAATTCTTCAAGCACCGCTTCTTCAACTAACTCAGTTAATTCTTCTAAAAAGTAGCTACCTTGAGTTGGATTTTCATTCTTCGTCATTCCAAATTCGCGGTTAATAATCATTTGGATCGCCATGGCTCGACGTACCGATTCTTCCGTTGGGGTCGTGATCGCTTCGTCGTAGGCGTTCGTGTGTAGCGAATTGCAGTTATCGTAAATCGCTAACAGCGCTTGCAAGGTTGTTCGAATGTCATTGAAATCAATTTCTTGCGCGTGCAGCGATCGCCCCGAAGTTTGAATATGGTATTTCAATTTTTGTGAGCGATCATTACCTTTATACAGTTCTTTCATCGCGATCGCCCAAATTCGGCGCGCGACGCGGCCCAAAACGGCATATTCAGGGTCTAAACCATTGCTAAAAAAAAACGAAAGATTCGGCGCGAAATCATCAATACTAAGGCCACGTGATAAATAATATTCGACGAACGTAAAACCATTCGACAGCGTAAAAGCCAGTTGACTGATTGGGTTCGCCCCTGCTTCGGCAATGTGATAGCCCGAGATACTGACCGAGTAAAAGTTTTTAATATTATTGGCGGTAAAATAAGACTGAATGTCGCCCATCATTTTTAACGCGAAGTTAATCGAGAAAATACAGGTGTTCTGCCCTTGGTCTTCTTTCAGAATATCAGCTTGCACCGTGCCGCGTACCAATTGGATAGTTTCTTTAGAAACTTTCGCCCATTCGGTTTCATTAAGCTTTCGTCCTAATTCTTTTTCTTTTTTCTCAATTTGCTGGTCAATCGCAGTGTTAAAGAAAAAAGCTAAGATCATCGGCGCGGGGCCGTTAATCGTCATGCTGACCGAAGTGTTCGGTGAACAAAGATCAAAACCTGCGTAAAGTTTTTTCATGTCGTCGAGGGTACAAATGCTTACGCCCGACTCGCCCACTTTGCCGAAAATATCGGGGCGCGGGTTAGGGTCTTGACCGTAAAGCGTAACGGAATCGAAAGCCGTTGATAAGCGTTGAGCTTTTTCGCCCTTGCATAAGTAATGAAACCGGCGATTGGTGCGATCGGGCGTGCCTTCACCTGCAAACATGCGCTTAGGGTCTTCATCGGCGCGCTTTAATGGGAATACGCCGCCGGTGAAGGGAAATTCTCCGGGTACGTTTTCTAATTTTAAGAACTGAAAGCGGTCGCCCCAATCTTTTAGTTTTGGTAAAACTACTTTTCGTATTTTAGTTCCACTTAAGGAAGTGCTAACCATGTTCTGGCGAATTTCTTTATCGCGCACTTTAAAGACTAACTCATCAGCCGCGTAAGTTTTTTGTAATTGGTCCCAATTATTTAATGATTCGATTTCTTGCGCTTCAAAATCTTTTTTATATTCTAAGGATTTTTTTTCGATCGTCGCGACATCAAGGCCTAAATCTTTCGAAATCTTATGTAACGCCCCTAGCTTCGATGCTTTTTCGGCTAAATCGCGCACCCGGAACTTATATTTTCGGTGCGTAGAAACTATTTCGGCTAAATAATTTTGTCGTTCGGCCGGGATGATCACGTGCTCATCGGCCGATAAAATATTTTTTCGGAAACTTTCATCAACCGGAGGAAGAGCCCCTTTTTTAACGAGCGTGTCGGCAACTGAAAAGAATAGCTGATTGACGCCGCCATCATTAAACTGACTGGCTTGAGTTAAGAAAACCGGAACGTTTACTTCTTGATCGAATATTTTACGCGAGCGTTTGTATTGTTTGGTCACATCGCGAAGGGCATCTTGGGCGCCCCGACGGTCGGCCTTATTTACCGCCACGAAATCGGCGAAATCAATCATATCGATTTTTTCTAATTGTGATTGGGCGCCAAAGTCCGAAGTCATCACGTACATCGATAAGTCACTAACGTCCGTGATGGCCATGTTGCCCTGCCCGATCCCTGAGGTTTCGGCGATGATAAAATCAAAGTCTAACTGCTTCATAAATTTTAAAATATCAGGTAGCGTGTTGGCGATTTCTTTACCCGACCCACGTGAGGCCACTGAACGCATGTAAATATTGGGGCGCGAAAGTGAGTTCATGCGAATGCGGTCACCCAGTAATGAGCCACCGGTTTTTCGCTTCGAAGGATCTACGCAGACGATCGCTAATTTTTTGCCGGGATATGAATTTAGAAACCTCTGCGACAATTCGTCAATTAAAGACGACTTACCGGCTCCGCCGGTTCCAGTTATACCTAAGATAAGTGGTGCTTGTTTTTGCGCGGCAAAGCTCGTGAGCGCAAATTGATCTAGTTTGACATTCGAGTGACCATTCTCGATCGCGGTTAAAGCCAAACCTAACTCGACCGAAGGAACTGTATCGCCTGCAAAAATTTGTTTTTTCTGATGTTTCTTTTGCGCTTCAATAATATCGAAGTCACAACCCTCGACGATCATGCGAATCATGCCTTCAAGACCTAGTTTTCGGCCATCGTCTGGATGAAATATTTGGGCGATGCCGTAAGCTTCAAGCTCACGCTTTTCATCATGGACAATAACGCCGCCCCCACCACCATAAATTTTTACGTAACTGGCCCCGGCTTCATTTAATAAATCACGAAGATATTTAAAGTACTCCATGTGCCCGCCCTGATACGACGAAATACAAACGCCTTGCGCCCCTTCTTGCAGAACGGCTTTCACCACATCTTGGACGGAACGGTTATGGCCTAAGTGAATAACTTCCGCGCCCATGTCTTGAAGAATGCGGCGAATAATATTAATGCTCGCATCGTGGCCATCAAATAAAGATGCAGCCGTTACAACGCGAATCGGGTTTTTAGGCTGTGACATGGTTACTTTTTCCTTTAAATACAAACTTATAAAACTAAACTACTCACCCGTAAAAACTGGTTTTCTTTTTTCAATAAAAGCACGCGTACCTTCACGCACGTCTTGCGCGGTAAATAATGTTCCAAAAATTTGCGCTTCGTTTTCTAAGGCCGCTTCCGTATCCAGATCGAAGGCTTGGTTAATCGATTTCTTTGCTTCTGCAACCGCTAATGGTGACCGCGTTAAAATCATTTCAATTTTTTTCATCGCCGCCGGAATTAATTCAGGCAACGTCACGACGTAATTCACTAGCCCCATCTGCAAAGCCTGTTGGGCGTTAAGCATGTCGCCCGTCATGGTAAGCTCGCGGGCGCGGCGAATTCCTACGGCGCGCGCCCACCGCACGGTGCCACCAAAACCCGGAATTAATCCGAGGCTTACTTCGGGTAATCCAAATTTAGCATTTTCGCTGGCTATAATAAAGTCGCAGGCTAATGCCAGTTCTAAGCCCCCGCCAAGCGCAAAACCATTAACCGCGGCAATCACCGGAATTTTTAATAAATTAATTTCGTGAAAAACGCTTTGGCCGCGCTTCGCAAATTGCATGGCTTGATCTTGATTTAGATCCATCATCTCTTTGATGTCGGCTCCGGCTACAAATGCTTTTTCGCCTGCGCCGGTAATGATGAGCGCCTTTGAGTTTTCAAAATCCATTTCTGAAATTTGTCGAATGGCTTCACCCATTTCATTTAAAATTTGCGCGTTAAGGGCATTCAGCGCTTCGGGACGGCTCACCGTTAAAATCCATACGCCGTTATCTTTACTTTCCAGTTTAATATTTTCAAATTCAAAAGCCATTTTTTTCATTTCCTTTTAAAACTTTTAAGAGACTAAAAATTACTTGGCGTAATTGTAGAAACCACGACCCGATTTGCGACCTAACCACCCGGCTTCGACGTACTTTACTAATAGCGGGCACGGGCGGTATTTCGAATCGCTCATGCCGTCGTGAAGTACATTCATGATCGCTAGACAGGTATCTAAGCCAATGAAATCGGCCAGGGTCAATGGACCCATCGGTTGGTTGGTTCCCAACTTCATGGCCTGATCGATTGATTCAACCGAAGCAATCCCCTCGTGCAGGGTATAGACGGCTTCGTTGATCATCGGCATTAAAATACGATTCACGATAAATCCGGGCATGTCTTTTGTGGATTCGACAAAAACTTTTCCTAACTTTTCCGCCAGGGCACGCGTAGTTTTAAAAGTTTCGTCTGAAGTTTGTAATCCACGAATACCTTCAACCAATTGCATAAGCGGAACCGGGTTCATGAAATGCATGCCCGCCACCAATTCAGGTCGCTTGGTCACCGCCGCAATTTTGGTAATTGAAATGGAAGAGGTGTTTGAAGTAAGGATCGCGTCTTTTTTAACAATTTCATCTAATTGTTTAAAAATATTTAATTTCAAATCTATATTTTCGGTCGCCGCTTCCACGACAAAATCACAGGTGGCTAAATCGGCCATCGCGGTTGTTGTTTTAATTTTAGCTAGCAAAGATTTTTTTTGATCTTCAGTCATTGTTGTTTTTTTTATAAGTCGGTCACAGCTACTTGCGATTGTACCTAGACCTTTATCTAAAGAGCCGGCCGAGATATCAAACATAACCACGTCAAAATTTTGCGCGGCCGCCACTTGCGTGATGCCGTTACCCATTTGCCCTGCTCCGATGACACCAATTTTTTTAATTGTGGCGATCTCCATGTTTATCACTCCTAGTGCGGTCAGCGCATTGTTGCGCGTTAGAAAGTCGTGTTTTTAGGTCAAAACTATATTTCTTGTACCATAGCAAAGATCTAGCCTTGATTGCATGTCTTTCCCCTCTGAAAATAGAATAGATGCTATTTGTCATACTTTCTTATTTGATCTTTCCGGCGCAGGCGGCAATTCCCAGCCAGGCCATGACCGATACGGTACCGACTTCAAGCGTGCAAATGCCTTTTTTTAAGTCTCCCCAGAGTCTTTTTCCTTCCGGCTCAACAAGTTTGGTTACTTTACAGAAGATGAAGGTTCACACCAAGTGGACGCAAGAAAAGTTCTATAAATGGAAGTCGCAACTTTTTAAAACCGATGAAATTAGGCCCATCTTTCCGTTGCACCTGTCGCGATACGTGATTGATCAACAGACAAAGCATCGTCTGAAAGTCGATGAGGCTCGCGTGCATAGTATTGAAGTGTTGCATCCCACACTTAAAAAAACGGTGTCGAAACCGTTAGAAAGTTTAACCTCCGACCCTTACGACATGGGCGTTGCGATTACTTTGATGGATGCCTATTTAAAAAAATCGCCAAGTGATGAAGCTTTGGTGTTAACGACTATACCGCAAGGTCAGCGTTTGATTGCAAATAAATATAAAAATGGATTCGTCGAAGTAAATTACAAAACGTACGTGGGATACGTACGGCTTTCCGAAATGGTCACAAAATTTGACTTGGCCACGATGATCTATGCGGGTAAATCGTGGCAGATCGTTAAAAAACGAGAATTTGATTTTATGATCACGGCCGATGATAAAAAAGTTCATTTAGGCGACGTCCGCGGAATTGTGACGCCAGACCAGCGTGGCCTGATTGCCTCGTCGAATCAAAAAATTCCCCTGTGGAGTCAAATTGAAATCGTCAACGAAGATAAACCCACGTGGATCGAAAGCGTGATTAAAGATCACGGCACCGTGTGGTGGAAGCCAAGCAACGTTGAATCCGAAGTCGTATACACCATCGATGATCTTTTAAAAAAAGAAATTTCTAGCGTCTCTTTTCATCCGAAAAATCCACTGAAGGGCGTGTTATCAGCCCACGGCGTTTACATGACCGACGATGGTTTCCACTGGAAACGTCTTTTGCAATTTGAAGATTTTAATGGTCCCGTTTATTATTTCAATGATCTGTTATTATTCGTAGGTCACTTCCGCAGCACTGATGGCGGCCACCATTTCGATAATTACATTCAAATCGAAAAAATCGCCTCGGCCATCGAATACTCATTCGGTTTCTTCCCCAAAAAATTACAAGTTAAACGAATCGAAACCATTGCCCCGTTTAGATTAAAAATCGAAATCGATACGGGCTCCCGCAAAATTAAAATGGAAAGCCCGCTGTTTGCCCAAGACTGGAAAGTCTTTAAGGGCTAGCGCGGGTGCGGGCACGAGTGCGGGCGCAAGCTGGGAGCGTCAACTCCACAGCAGTTCCCACTCCGCGGACGACAGACCTCTGAGGCGCTCTTTGCGGTAGGCGATTTCCCCCTCAGCTTCTTTGTGATTCAACATCACATAATTCCTAGCGACGTTATAAGCCTTCCACCCGCGTATGACTCTCGTAAATGGCCTCAGTTTCCAGACAAAAGGGGTATCGGTCACCCACAAGCCCTCATTCTTCATCCGCTGCGCGATTTGACCGGCTACTACTCTAAAAAAGTACTGCCCAAAGCTTCGTCGCGAGATGCGGATGATAAGGTGAATATGATCGCCGGCAATTGCCAGCTGATCTATTTTAATGAAGAATCGCTTCGCATATCTTTTAATAACTTGATTACAGATCGCAAAACCATGCGGTGACCGAAACCCTTTTTTGATTTTACGTCGGTCTATTTTAAACACGAGGTGTACCGGAGCCTTCGTGGTTAACGGCCGCGCTTTCCGCCCCCGACGTTTATTCCGTAACACTCCACCATGCTGATCTCGAAATTTCCAGTGCACTTTTTCAAACTCTAATTGCTTGTGACCCATACCCAAAGCTCCCCCGTAATAACCGCTATGAAGTGCAATTAAGTGGTCAGGTTCTGGGGCGGTTTCGAGCTGAAGACTTGAAGTTGAATCTGATATTCGGATTTTAAAAGTTACGACGCGCAGTTACCTTCGCGCAGGTTGATTCTGTTTCCACACCTTATTCATTTTTTCGTAAGTTTCGTCTTGTAAGGCGTTTCGGGTTTCGCGCGTGGTTTCTGCGGTCGGAATCGGCGCTAAGATTTGCATTCTAATATCTTGGTGCCAGTGTGACTTGTTGAAAAGTATTTGCCCCTTAGGCTGCGTTTCGTATGCGCCAATAATAATCAGCGGCACCAAAGGAACTTGCGCCGACATTGCAAATATGAAAGGCCCTGCCTTAAATGGAGCCAATTCTTCGCCGTAAAATCGTCCGCCCTCGGGCGCTAAAGCAAACTTTTCTTTATTCCCAAACCGTGACTTGGCTTCTTCGTAAACTTTGTAAACTTCTTGGCGATTGCCGCGCGCGATTGGCAAGGTTCCTAACACTTTCATCGCGTAACCAAAGATCGGCACCTTAAACAATTCAGCCTTCGCCCCGAAGCGCACGCCCGGCACGTAACCCGCGATCGCGAATACATCAAAGAAGCTTGAGTGATTAAATAAAACGACGCAACCCCCGTCGGGAATATTTTCTAAACCTTGAACCTGCACGGACACACCCGACATGCGACAGCAGATGCGGCCCCAAAATCTAATAATTGAATCGTCAATATCTTTATTTCTAAAAAGAATATGCATAACAATGGCGGCCGAGCCCAAAAATAAAATTGTAAATGGAAATAATAACGTCGCCAAGATTGAACGCAGCAGTGTGACCAATTGAATTACAATTTTCATTCGGGAAAAAGCCTTTTAATGGCCGCTTCCACTTGCCGGTCTTTATATGCATTATGCTCTGATTCACCCGACTGCATTTTTTTATATGAACTTTCATTCATAATTTGCACTTCGAAAGGATAAAAGAAATTAAAAGTGCGACCACCCGCCGAGTTTGAATTAATTTGGATCAGCTGCCGAGAAATAAATTTAATATATTTAAAATCTTCTGACGAAAACGGATTATCTTTACGGAATAAACCTAAAAAAGCCGATTGACTTGATTTTAACCTTTGCGCCAGCAAGCGGTCAATTTTTTCGGGCGTTAAGGTTTGCGTATCGCCGTGTTTTTTCACAAGCTTATTACATACGGCTAAAAACTCTTCCACGGGGTACATGTTATTTGAAGATTGGTCGGGCATAATTTGCGGAAAGCTAATAATATTTTCTTCAACTAAAAACCGAATCACTTGAAAAGAGTCAAATACAGTTTTCGTAACAAAACGCACACCAATCTTATCAAAGATTTTCATCGCTAAGGCTTCGGGGCGCGCTAGTAACTTAATGACCGTGCTGGTTGAAGTCTTAAAGGGCTTCGAGTGAAAATCTAATAATTCAACCCGTGGGTGCCCTTCTTTTTGAAATGATTTTAAATAAAGTTTATCATCTTGAAAAACGGCTTGTTCAAATGGACCTAAAATCTGTTTCTGAATTTCTTCAGAGAAAGAACTGAACAAGTCAGTCTCGGCGTGAACAAAAACGTGCATGCAACGTAAAAAAGCACATGACCACCTTTGCAATTTTTTATCTTCAAATTGGGAAGCGTAAATTAAAAGATAGCGAATATCTTTTAACTCTTCTTTGCTTTTTATTTGCGCCGGAATGTCGGAAACATTTAACTTCAGTCGTTCGGTCATTAACACGAGCGCCCGCCGATGAAAGTACCAAAGCCGCTCTAGGTTTTCAGGATTATTTACTTTGTAGCCGTAACTTCGCAAGAAAGCTTCGGCTTCTTCCAAGCTATGGATATGTAAAAAAGGTCGATCAATGGCCGAAGCGCCCGCCGCAACGACACCCAACGAAGACTCATCAAAAAAATAAAATGAGGAATGATGACCGATCATTCCTCTAATTCAATAAGGTTTATAGGGTATTATCAACTACTAATTACTGCAGAAGCGCACAGCGTGGAATTGAGAAACTTCCAATTGTACCGCGCATCGGTGCGCCACTCACCGAAACTGAATTGATGAACGTTACGGTACCGCTGAAATTCTGTGCATCAATTCGACCATCAAAGCGCACTTCACCGTAATTATCTTTTAAGTTTATTGAAGCAATTCCAGTTTGAGCATTAAACTGCCCCGAGATGACCGTTCCTGGATTAGTCGACAAAAATTCCACTGTAATTGGAACTTCATCGCGGTTATAAATAAGATTTCGAGTATACTCGCTATCACGCACTTCGATGGTTAACTTAGATTGCGCGCCAACCACGTTGCCGCTTGCCTCTAGTTTAATAACGCCTTTAAACGAAACTCCCGTACCAGCAATAATTTGTGGGTTAATATATCCTACTCGCTCTGGCGCAATTGTTGTCGTTAAAAAAGCTTTGGTACGATCTTCAAAAGTTCCCATAACATCATTTGGTTCATATTTAATTTGGGCCGCGTCAACGATGGCGCCACCCATTGCCGCCGCTTGCGCACAAACTGAAGTAACCACCGGGCCGACGCCGGTAATTCCAGCCGCCCCCGCCGTGTTTGCACGCACGCCCGTCTCTTTTTTAGGTGAGCAAGCAAAGGCCAACAATGTTAAAAGTAAAAGCGAGATTTTTTTCATACAAGGCTCCTACCAATGTACATCGCAATCGGTGGGCCAAAGATGACTCACCATATTGAGACAATAAATGAAAATATGTCTTAAGATGGCACGACTAAATCAAAGGAAACGAGACTGAAAAACCGTGACCAGAAGGGGCACCGGCTGTCGATTGATTGAACGATTCTGTGACTGAAACGATTGTCAAACTGCTGGTGGGTTCGAAAGCTTTTTCTTAGAGGAAACTTCAGTGTACAAGGCTAACAAAACACCGCCGACAATCGCCATGTCGGCCACGTTAAATACTCCCGTACGCAAAGGTCCCCAGATATCAATTAACATAAAATCAATAACGTGACCGTGATCGTTTGCAACGCGGTCCCATAAATTTCCAAATCCGCCCGCTAAAATTAAGCTGTAAGCAAAAAGATTTGTGCGAGATTTTTCACGCGTAAATAAATACCAAAGCATACCGCCCAAGCCAATTAACACCACTAACGCAAAAACTATGAAACGAATTTCACGTGACCAACTATCTCCAAGACCTAAAAAGGCCCCAGGATTTTCGGCGTAAACAAATTGAAAAAAACCATTTAAATAAACATGCGGCGCGCGCGCGCGTAACGTTTCAACGGCCCAATTTTTAGTAACTTGATCTATTGCAAAAACGGAAATCAAAATGCTTAGCACGACCGTTAATCTGTAAGAGCGACTCATCGTTTTCATTACACTAGTTTGGTAGAGGTTGCTAGACGACGCAACTGAATTTTATTAGAAAAACAAACCACCGAAGAATCAAAAGTCGATTTATCCCCAAGCAATTCTTTAACCGCCAACCCAAGTTTTAAAAACCCCGTGCGTACAAACTTTGTACTCAGAATTTTTTATAGAGCAGACGGTCTTCCCGCACCCGCAACTGCCAAATCGACTGTATTAATTACAGAGATTCTAAGCCCTGTTCGAATGGGGTAACCCACTGATTCCATTTAATTTATGGGTATTTCTATCGGCGACTGACTGTGCTACTAAACACGCACATGGGGCTAGCCAAACAAACGGACTTTTCCGATTTTTTAAATAACGAATTTTCGCTTCGTCAGAAGAAGAATTCTAAATATAGTCTTCGCATGTTCGCGAAGTTTCTGAATATCGACAGCTCGCGCCTTTCAAAAATCTTAAAAAAGCAGCGTCCCGTGAGCGAAGAACTTATTCAACAACTTGGGGTTCGCTTGCAGTTGAGCCCTAAAAAAATTGAAGTTTTCATTTCGGGAACAAAAAAGCCTTACGACAAAAAAAATGAAATGATGGCGATTCCTATCGAGCAGCACTATCAATTGCGCCTTGACCAAATTACGCTGATTTCTGAATGGCAACATTACGCCTTGCTTGAACTAATGAAGCATGAAAACTTTCGCACCGATAAAAAATGGATCGCCGAACAATTAGGCCAGCCGCCCGAAGTCATCGAACTAGTCATTCAGCGCCTTGAGCGGGTTGGCTTGTTAAAAATAACTGATAAGGGCGAATGGCACGATCAATCGGAAGGCTATTCAACTCACGTTTTAGGCGAGAATCTAACTAGTAATGCGCATCGCAATTACCAAGCACAGGTCTTAGAACTTTCTAAGCAGGCCTTGTTTCGCACAAACATTCACAACCGCGACCATTCAACGATTGTTGT
>JACMNA010000025.1 GCA_014378765.1 Bdellovibrio sp.
AGTACCGACTGTGTATTTGATGGCAAAATTGGAAATTATTCTGAGAATTCGATTGCAAGTGCTAGCGACCATTACGGGCAAAGTAAATTTTTGGGCGAGGCCAGCGGCGTTAATTGTTTAACCTTACGCCTTTCAATTATCGGACGAGAAATTTTAAGTAAAACCGAATTAGTCGAATGGTTTTTATCTCAAAAAGGCAAAGCGGTAAATGGTTACGGTAAAGTTTATTACACGGGGCTTACCACTCGGTTTGTGGCTAATGAGGTCAATCGCATTATTGAGAAATTTCCGACCTTGACGGGGCTCTATCAAGTGGCGGCCGAGAAAATCTCTAAGTATGAATTACTTAAGTTGATTAATCAGAAACTCAATAATCAAGCCGAATTAAACAACGACAGCAATAAAAAATCTGACAAAAGTTTAAACTGTGACTTGTACGTAGCAAAAACGGGTTTTAAAAAGCCAACCTGGGACGAAATGATAAGCGATTTACAAAGCGATAATTCTTTTTACGAGGCGAGGACTTAATGTATTTTGAAAATAAGACTGTTTTAGTGACTGGTGGCACGGGGTCTATGGGTAAAACCTTTGTGCGTCGAATTTTATCTAATGAATTAGGGCAGCCAAAAAAAGTAATCGTACTTTCGCGCGATGAAGCTAAACAACACGATATGCGCATGAGCTATCATATCGGCATGCAAAGCACCGATGAGATTATTTATCGTAACTTTTTAAACACGTTAGAATTTCGTATTGGTGACGTGCGTGATTACGCCGACGTGGTCTCGGCCGTGCGTGATGCCGATATTGTTGTTAATGCCGCCGCATTAAAGCAAGTTCCTACTTGCGAATACTTTCCGTATCAAGCCGTTATGACAAACTGCCTGGGTGCAGAAAACATTGTACGCGCCATCCGAGAACATAATTTTCCGGTGCAAACAGTAATTGGAATTAGCACCGATAAAGCCTGCAAGCCCGTTAACACCATGGGCATGACGAAAGCCATTCAAGAACGAATTTTCATTTCCGGAAACGTTCTTAATAAAAAAACCAGATTCTTATGTGTACGCTACGGAAACGTACTGGCTTCGCGCGGATCGGTGATTCCGTTATTTCACGACCAAATTCGTAATGGCGGCCCCGTTACAATTACGGATCCGCAAATGACTCGCTTTTTGCTAACGCTGAACCAAGCCGTCGATACCGTATTTGCAGCTTTGCAGACTGGTAAAGCCGGAGAAATTTTTATTCCGCGGGCGCCAGCAAGCTACATGACTGACGTCGCCAAAGCGCTTATCGGCGATCGAAAAATTGAAATTAAAAATACCGGCATTCGTCCGGGTGAAAAAATGTATGAAATTATGGTTTCTGACGAAGAGGCACCTTACGTGGTCGAGCGTGGTGATTACTACGTTATTCAATCGATGCTGCCAGAGCTTTCGCAAAATGTCGTCAAAGCCAAAAAACCTATTTTATCGAAAGAGTACTCATCGGATGATGTGGTGTTAGATTACGCCGGAACCTTGAAGTTACTGAAATCAAATAATTTATTAGATATTCAAAACAAAACGTCGGACGGCGAACTTTTAAGATAAGGATATTTCATGAAAGTGATGACCATTGTTGGAACGCGCCCCGAAATTATAAAATTAAGTCGCGTGATTGCGGCCTTAGATCTGCACACCGAACATATTTTGGTTCATACCGGGCAAAATTATGACTACGAACTTAATGAACTATTTTTTAAAGATCTAGAAATACGAAAGCCCGATCACTACTTAGAGTCGGCGGGCGACACGACAATGGAAACCATCGCTAACGTGTTAGTAAAAACGGATCGCTTGCTTGAACAGGTAAAGCCGGATGCAATTTTACTTTATGGTGATACGAATTCCTGCATGGCCGTTATACCGGCCAAGAAAAAACGCATTCCGATATTTCACATGGAGGCGGGAAACCGCTGCTTTGATCAACGAGTGCCCGAAGAATTAAACCGCAAGGTTGTTGATCACTTAAGTGATATCAATATGCCATTAACCGAACACGCTCGACGGTATTTAATTGCGGAAGGCTTGCCGGCAGAACAAGTCATAAAGACGGGTTCATGCATGCAGGAAGTCTTAGAGTATTACAGTGCAAAGATCGAAAAATCAAAAATACTGGACGAATTAAAGTTAAAACCAAATCAGTATTTTGTAGTTTCAGCGCACCGAGAAGAAAATGTTGATAGCGAAGAAAACTTTAAAGATTTTTTAGACACCCTCAACAAACTGGCCGACAAGTATAAACAGCGCATTCTGGTCTCAACCCATCCGCGCACCCGAAAAAAATTAGAGTCTTTACCTAAGCAAGAATTTAACGCCCTAATCGAGTTTTTGAAACCATTTGGCTTTAGTGATTACGTTAAACTTCAGAAGAACTCTTTTTGCGTCATTTCAGATAGTGGCACCATCACCGAAGAAGCGTCTTTATTATCAATTCCGGCCGTTATGATTCGGCAAGCCCACGAGCGGCCTGAAGGTATGGATCAAGGCATTCTGATTATGTCAGGTTTGAAATCGAAGGCTGTCATTCATGCGGTTGAAACCGCTACCAAAATGAAAAAGCCTTCGCTAGTGCCTGATTACAACGTCAGTTTGGTTTCAGAAAAGGTAGTTAAGATTATTTTAAGTTACGTTGATTATATTAATAGAACGGTATGGTTAAAATCGAAGTGATCAAAAGAATTTTTGATTTTCTAATTTCCTTTTTATTATTCGTGATCTTTTTAGGTCCTTTGATAATCATTGCGATTTGCGTCAGACTAACCTCGAAAGGGCCAGCACTGCACTGGTCACGGCGAATTGGCCAATATAATAAAATATTTTACATGCCCAAATTTAGAACGATGTTGATTGAAACGCCGCAAGTTGCCACGCACCTCTTACAAAACTCGCAAAGCTATTTAACCCCCATCGGCCGATTTTTAAGAAAAACTAGTTTAGATGAACTACCCCAAGCGTGGTCGGTGATGGTTGGCGACATGAGCTTAGTGGGGCCAAGACCAGCCCTGTTTAATCAAGATGATCTCGTCAGTCTTCGAACCAGCAAAGGGATTGAAAAATTAAAACCGGGTATTACGGGTTGGGCGCAAGTGAATGGCCGCGATGATTTACCAATTCCCACCAAAGTTGATTTTGATTATCAGTATTTGCAAAATAATTCTTTAATTTTTGATATAAAAATTTTATTTTTAACGGCCATTAAAGTGCTTAAAACTGACGGAATTCAGCACTAAAGGAAGTTTATGCTTAAGAAGATTAACATTCGCCATTTTTTAACCGACCTTACCTTAAGTGTTATTACATTCTACTTGAGCTTATTTTTACGGGTTAATCCCGATGAAGCAAAGCAATTCTTGCCGGACCTGTACCGCATTCTACCAATCGTAATTTTTGCACGCACGGCTTTCTTTGTTTATTTTGAAACATATAATATTATTTGGCGTTACGTCAGTGCGGTTGATGCTTTTCGGCTGGCAAAGGCAATTGTCTGTTCATCTTTAGTCATTGTTTCGCTAACGTACTTATTTCAAATTGGCTTTGTACCGCGCTCAATCTATTTTATTGACGGATTTTTATTACTGATATTTTTAACCAGCGTGCGTTTATCGCGCCGCCTTTATCATGAATACCGAAATAGTAAGATGTTAAAAAAATTTGGAGCGAAAACATTAATATACGGAGCCGGGGCCTCGGGCCAGGGTATACTTAAGCGATTGGTAAGCGACCGCGAACTCAAACTCTGCGTCATTGGTTTTTTAGATGATGATCAAAATAAAATTGGAAAAAGCATTTCGGGCTATCGCGTTTTTGGCGGACTTGATTCAGTTGAGGCCATTGTTCGTGATTATGAAATAAAACAAATTGTCGTGGGCATTCCAAATCCGAGTGCAGACTTTTTAAAGAATTTGCTTTCTAAGTGCGCTCCTTTTGGAATTAAACCGCTGTTATTAATTAGTGACCCAACCCAAAATTACAAATCAGAACTGCGTGAGATTGAACTAAAAGATTTACTACGAAGGCCCCCGCACGCAATTGATATTGCATCAACTCGCGACATGATTCGCGGAAAATGTGTCTTAGTTACTGGCGCGGGTGGTTCGATCGGGAGCGAAATTGTACGCCAAGTTTTATCTTTTTCGCCGTCGCGTCTTATTAATTTAGACCACTCCGAATTTAATCTCTACACGATCGATCAAGAATTAAAAGAATCAGACGTCTATTCCGAAAAAATAGTACCGGCCTTAGTGGATGTTCGCGATATGAACTGTTTGAAGCATATTTTTGAAACTTACCGCCCCGAGATTGTTTTTCATGCAGCCGCGTACAAACATGTACACTTGGTTGAGGCCAACCCATTTTCCGCGATCATTAATAATATTGAAGGTACAAAGAACGTTTTGCAGTGCTGTGAAAAGTATAACGTGAAAACGTTTGTGCTAGTTTCAAGCGATAAAGCGGTGAATCCGGCCGGTATCATGGGAGCTACTAAACGGATCTGCGAAATTTTAACTTCGATTGCAGCGCTCAATACTAAAAGCATTTACTGCTCGGTGCGCTTCGGCAATGTGCTAGGCAGTAGCGGCAGTTTAATACCAATGCTAAAAAAACAAATTGAAAGTAAACAAGCTCTAACGATTACTCATAAAGACATGACCCGCTATTTTATGTTAATTGATGAAGCCGTATCGTTAGTACTTAAGGCGGCGTCCATATCAAAACCGGGCGATATCAACGTTCTTAAAATGGGCGAACCAGTAAAAATTGTCGATATTGCCGAAAGTTTAATTGAATTGATGGGTCAGGCCGCCGAAGACGTACAAATTAAATTTACGGGACTACGACCCGGCGAAAAAATGTTTGAAGAACTCTATATTGCGGGTAACGAACTTAATACGGAGCATCCTGATATATTAGTCATGCCCAAGGGCGACGCATTACCATCGCAATTCTCCGTTTCTGAATTTAATGAATGTATTTCGGAAATAATCCAGTTCGCCAAAGAGTCAGATAAAAAATCGATTGTAAAGTTAAGTTCATTAATTAATTCGCAGTATTTTACTAGCCTTCGCATCTTAACTCCGGCTCAAGGCGACCAATGAGTTCTCGTTTTTGGGCGGGGTGGTTATTTTTTGTACCCCTAGGCGCCGTTACTTCACAGACCTTGCTTGATGTAGCGTTAGTCGTATTGTTTTCTGGGTTTCTATTTGAACTTTATAAAAAACGCCAATCAGTTAATTCAAATGCAGTGGTAACCAACGCCCAAGTTCCGTGGATAGGAATTGAATGGGCTTTCGCAGGTTATTTATTAGTCATTATTCTTGGATTTATATTTGTGGCGGCCCCCGGCGTCGAAGTCGGTTTTGCGCTTAAGAAGTTCGTATGGATCGCAAATTTTTATTTACTTATTTATGCATTTCAACGGGCGCGATTAAAGCCGATGCCGATGCTTTACTGGTTTAGTGGACTCTTTTTAGCACCGAATATCTACGCTATTTCAACCTATTTCACGCAGTATGATCCCATTGCTAAAACAAACTTACTAGGACGAGTGATCGGTATGGTCTCAAGTGCCACGTATCATGCGCACGGTAATGCCGTGGTTTTTGTTTTCTTTAGCGCCCTGCTTTACTTTTATTTTAGAAAATTAACGGTACGTATGAAAGTGCTTGCCGCGATGGCCTATGGACTGTGGGGCTTAAGCATATTTTTAACGTTTACCCGCGGCATATGGCTAGCCATTTTTGTTAGTTCGTTTTTAATGTTGCTGCTGCTGAGCTTTCGAAAGGCCGCTTTATTAGTTATGACGAGTTTATTAGTCTTTACCGCTGCCTATTATACGTGGCCCGCATTTCGCGAAACGGTGACTGAAACCGGTAGCCGAAAGCAAAGTGACGAACGCGAAAATTTGCTGATGACCAATTACAAAATATTTTTCGATCACCCCTTTTTAGGATTGGGTTACACTGAAAACACCCGAAGAATCGGTGAGTACTGGGATGAGCTTGCAATGCCCGAGAATTATATAAAGAGTCACGCGCACAACCAATTTATTAACGTATTGGCCGGCACGGGCGTCTTTGGTTTATTCTTTTTTATATGTTTTATTTATTTCTTTCTAAAAAAAAATTGGCTTTTGTTGCGTAGTACAAATCGAATGCAAACTCCTTTTAGATATTCGTTATTGTTTGCCTGCTTTTGGGCCCAATTTGAATTTTTACTAGCGTGCTTAACGGATGTTACATTTGAATACGCAAAAATAAGAAGCTTATTAATACTTGTCTGGGCTTTAGTAATTGCCCTAGAAATTAAACCTTCAATTGCAAATGAGAATGAAACATAACTAGACATGAATTTTAAAAAGGCCGACCAATTAATTCGAAACCTAAACCACAAGCGGATCGATGCTTCGCGGTCGGGGGTAT
The DNA here is from genome assembly GCA_014378765.1 of Bdellovibrio sp. Lineage (GTDB taxonomy): Bacteria > Bdellovibrionota > Bdellovibrionia > Bdellovibrionales > Bdellovibrionaceae > Pseudobdellovibrio. The sequence continues at coordinate 6,467 of JACMNA010000025.1, forward strand.
TGGCCCTGATGGCTTTTTTTCTAAATCGTATCTCACGATTTACGAAGGGACCTATCGGCGACGAACCAATATTGGTGTTACGTTTAGATGACAAGGTTGGCGATAGCGTTACCGCGACCGGGTTTTTGCGAGAATTAAAACGTTCGCATCCAAAAAATAAATTGATGGTGGTCGCTGGGCCTTTAACGGCACAAATCTATCGGCCCTTGGCGTTTATCGATGAAATAATAATCGCAAAAAAGGGAATTGTTTCTACTTGGCGAACTTTTTTTAAATTAAACGACCGAAGTTTTAAGTATATTATCAATACCTCGCACATTCTTACGCCGCGGGTACTTTTTTTAACGAGTTTGTTAAAGAGTTATAAAAAATTAAGTTTTCTTAATAGAGATTATTCACTTTTCTCAGATCATATCGATTTTAACTTTCATGACCACCATGTGACCGAGCGTTACCGACGAACCTTACTTCATCTTGATATTCAAGAAGCTAAATTACACTATGAACTCAAAGTCGACGATGATTTATTAAAAGCGGCGGCGACTCAAATTAATAATTTAAAAAAAGGTGAACGTAAGATCATTGCCTTAAACTGTTTTGCCGGAGCCCGTCTAAGAAACTTTAAAAAAGACACTACATTTAAATTGGTAAAAGGCTTGCTTCAAAATTCAAAAGTAGTGGTAGTCAGCATTGGCAACGCTGGCGATCTTAATGTAATTAAAACTTGGATCAGTGAGTTGAACGATCCCCGCTGGGTGTGTTTTGAAAATAACCCGGGGTTATTTGAAAATTGCGCACTCGTGCACTTTGCGGATTTACTGATTACTCCAGACACCGCTTGGGTGCACTTAGGCTCAGCTCTACAGAAAAAAATAATTGCCGTTTACCGCGAAGATTCGTTATTAGAAAAAAATTCGGTGATCTGGTCTCCTTATTATCATACCGAAACTGCGATCGTGATGGCGCCTTTTCACCAAGATCAACCCTTTGATATTAACACGGTCAACGTAGATCAAATTGTGGAATTAGCGCACAAAATGTTGGGATTAAGCTGAAAAGTTTGGTAAAGCCCACGTCGGTGAGATTTACCAAACTGGATAAACGATTTTTTAATCGCACTAAAATCATATTTCGAACTTTACTGAGGTTGCGTTTTTATTTGAATCTTTCAGCGCTCAACTAATTACACTGTTCAGAAAAGCTCAAACTCTAAACGTCCTAACTAGTTTAAGCTATGTCTTCGCGGGCTCTCTTGCCGTTGCAATAAGCAAAAAATGAAAAAAAAAAGATAACTCCAATTTTTTTGCGACTCAAAATTGACTTAAGTTCATGGAAACTCTAAGTTTTAATAATCAACATAAGGAGTCGGTTTTTATGAATTCTAGTTATCTGATTTCTCCAATTATTGCCGGAGTCGTGGGTTTACTGATTGCGCTTGTTCTTTATTTCAGAATGAAGGCTCAGCCAACCGGAAATGAAACGATGAACCGAATTGCCGGATACATTCGCGAAGGCGCGATGGCTTTTTTGGTGCGCGAATATAAAGTTTTAGCAGTCTACTGCGTGGTTGTTGCAGCTTTACTTGCTTATGCTCTAGGAACTTTAGCGGCCGTCTGGTTTGTACTTGGTGCCGTTCTTTCTTTACTGGCTGGTTTCATCGGAATGAAAGCGGCGACTTACGCCAATGTTCGTACGACTCAGGCCGCGGCGTCTTCAACTAAAGGTAATGCTTTATTAATTGCGCTAGACGGTGGCGCGGTGATGGGCCTTTGCGTAGCGGGTTTAGGACTGATCGGCTTAGGTACACTTTATTATTTCTACCAAGGTGATGCAAACGTTGGAACAATTCTGCACGCGTTCGCGGTAGGGGCTTCGTCGATCGCACTTTTTGCACGTATTGGCGGTGGTATTTACACGAAGGCGGCTGATGTGGGCGCCGATATCGCAGGTAAAGTTGTAGAAAATATTCCTGAAGACGATCCTCGTAACCCGGGCGTAATTGCCGATAACGTTGGTGACAATGTGGGTGACGTAGCCGGCATGGGAGCTGATATTTATGAATCAATGGTCGCGGCCATCGTTTCGGCGATGGCTATCGCCTTAACAATAAAGGTTAAATTATTGCCAGGAATTTTTGTCGCGAGTTATGATTCTACGCCAGAAAATTTACGTTGGACGGCCGTGACTTTACCGTTAGTACTTTCGGCATTAGGAATGGTCATTTCAATTTTCGTTATTTTTATGGCGCGTGCTTTAAAAAATTCTAAGCCCGCAACGGTTTTACGTTCTTCTTTAATGCTGCCGCCGGTGCTTTTAACGGCGATTTGTTTTTTCGTTTTACCAATACTTAATATTTCACAGAATGTAACTTGGGCACTTGCGGCCGGAGCCTTCGGGGGCGCTTTGATTGGCTTAGTGACCGAGTATTACACGGCCATGCGGCCGATTCGCTTAGTGGCCGAAGCCGCAAAGACCGGCGCCGGCACGGCCGTCATTCGAGGTTTAGCGGTTGGAATGGAGTCAGTCGCTCTACCCACTTTAATCGTCGTTGCGGCCGCTTACATTGCCGATCAATGCTTAGGACTTTACGGGATCGCTTTAGCGGCCGTAGGAATGTTAGCAGGAACGGCCGTAGTTATGACGGTTGATGCTTACGGACCCATCGCCGATAACGCGGGTGGAATTTCTGAAATGTCTGGTTTAGATCCACGTGTTCGCGAAATCACCGATGAATTAGATGCCGTAGGAAATACGACGGCCGCCATCGGAAAAGGTTTTGCGATCGGGTCGGCAATTTTAACCGTGCTTGCATTATTTAGCGCGTTCAATATGGAAGTAAATCACGTGCGCGAGGTTGCAGGTTTAGCGCCAATGCAGTTGGATTTAACATCTTCAGGGGTATTAATTGGTATTTTACTAGGTTCAATTCTACCATTCTTAGTCGGCGCCACAACAATGACTTCTGTAGGCCGTGCGGCCGGTAAGATTGTGGTCGAAATTGCGCGGCAGTTTCGTGAAATTCCGGGATTACTTCAAGGTAAGGCTGAACCTCAGCCCGCAAAAATTGTAGATATTGCAACAACGGCCGCTTTATATGAAATGATTTTACCCGGTATGATCGCGGTCGTAGCACCCGTGCTTGTAGGATTTATAATGGGTCCTCAAGCTCTAGCGGGTTTGTTAGCCGGAGGTTTAGCCGTAGGCGCCGCAATGAGTTTATTTATGGCGAACGCAGGCGGTGCTTGGGACAACGCTAAAAAGTTTATCGAAAAGGGTGGATTACCAGGACATAAAAAAGGCTCTGACGCGCATAAAGCAGCGGTTGTCGGTGATACCGTCGGTGACCCGTTCAAAGATACTTCCGGCCCAGGCATTGCCATCTTAATTAAGGTGATGTCGGTTGTGAGTTTACTGATTGCGCAATTGATTGCATTGAAATAATTGCACAGTTTTTTCTAACTGTATTCACGATTTAAAATTGCTATTCAAGGCATAAAAATGTACAAACCCCTCAGCTTATAAACTGAGGGGTTTTTTTATGCTAAATCAATTTTCTTTTAAATCGTCGTTTTCTTCATTAGCGATTCTATTAACTGTTTTCACCGTCGGTTGTACTCAAAGCAATCAAAGTATAGAGCGGGCCGGAATTGACCCACTTCCTGAACGAAAAGCCTCGGCCCTTATTGCGGACTCATTCGCCGTTGAAGCTCAAGCGAAGGTCGATCATGATTTAGCGGTTGATCAAGCTCAGGTTGAAATAAAGAAGTCTGCGTTAGGTAAAGAATTTTTATTTTCATCTAATATTCTTATGCAAGTTCCTACGCCGATGTTTTCTAATCTACAAAGCCGAGTTGTGAGCTTTGTTTTAAAAAATAATTCGGTTTATTTGCTAGATGTTACAAAAAATTTCAACGTGGGCTTAGACAACATTCCGCAGAATTTACTGATTGCGCAGTTCGAAGTGTTAAAAGACAAAGGCGACTCAGTCGTTATCGATTTTAACTCGGGCATGAAACGCATTTTCACCACTAGCGATTTTTTTACTTCGGATGATCCCGATTACCATGGCCCTGAATTTAAATTACCGCTAACCAAAGTGACCTTAAGTTATTTAGATGAAATCAAAATGCAGGGTGAAGCGCTATTCATTCGCCAAATTGCACAAGTTGAATCAGTTAGTGAAAAACAAAATGTGTCAGCGCAAAACGTTGAAGTTCGTTACCAAATTAAGCCCTATTTACCAGATCCAACTTTTAAGCCGGTATTATCACAGGGCGTAAATAAAGTAGGTTTTTTCGAAGCAAATCCACTATTGTTAAAAGATGGTAGCCCTCGCATTTACGCCATGAAATGGCATGATGCAAAACCAATTGTTTTTGCAATATCGGCAAACACGCCCGAAAAATACCGTGATCTAGTGCGGGCCGGAATACTTTATTGGAATAAGGTATTAGGCGCCAATAAATTACAAGTCATTCAGTTGACCGAGAAATCAATCACTGCGCCCACTTACAATTATAATATTATTCAATGGGCTGAATTCGATGCGGCCGGGTATGCTTTCGCCGACGCGCACATTGACCCGCGTTCGGGCGAAGTCACTAGCGCCCAAATCTTTCTGCCGACGGCCTTTACCGAAGCTAGCGTCGCTAAACGCGTTCGTCTGATTGCGGGAGATCAGGAGCATTCGGGCCAAGCCCGCGTGGGACTAAAAGGTTTTAAAACCGCACGTGTTTGCGAACGCAATGTTTATAAAGAATTAGGCCACGTTGATTTGACTGCAATTAAGCCCGAAGCTCTTGATAAAGCGATGCGTGACTACGTTTACGAAGTGATCGCGCACGAAATGGGTCACGTGTTAGGCTTACGGCATAACTTTGCGGGTAATCTCATTGCTAATTACGACACAAAAGAACGTCCAGAATTAATTTTAAGTTATTATAAAAATATGAAAGCCCCTGAGGGCATCGTTACTTCAAGTTCAGTCATGGAATACTCTCGCTTTGAAGAAAGCGCAATCAACGGCGACATGTTACAACGCCCTGATACCAAAGCATTAGTTTACGATGATATGGCGATGCGCTTTCTTTACCAAGGAATAGCCCTTCCAGAAACGGGTCGCGCGCCTTTCTGCACGGACTATCACTTAGCTACTTACGCCGATTGCAATATGAATGATGCCGGACGCTCGGTCGTATCGAGTGCGGCGGATATGTACCAATTTAATTTAGATACAATGGCGGCTCGGATTATAAATCTTTACGTTTCAAAATCGAAACTAGGCGATGCCGCGGGGCAAGTATTAGCGCCAGTATCCGAAGTTAATTTGGATCCAAAAAAGTTAGCGGCTGCGGCCGGCAACGATTTAGCCAAATTGGTTTCGTTATTTAAAACTAACGTTAAATTTATAGCCGTGCGTTCGCCTTTTTTACCGATCATGGCTCCAAAGAACGCTGTGATGGAATTAAAAGACGCTGCTTATTTACAGAGTGAAGTGCAGCGCTTAGGCGGGTTATCCGATATACTTAAGGCAGTCCCACAAGATTACGCCGCTCAATTAGAAAAACGTTTTACCGAATTATTACAGAATCCATATTATAATTCCGGAACATTGCGTGACGGTTCATCTTATAGCTTTAGTGAATCAGAAAAAGAAATCATGCGCGAGCAAGTTGCGCTTTTCGCACAACAATTTCAAGACGAGCTCATCTTAAATGAAGTGAAAGCCCTTAGCGGAGAAAACTTTTCGTTTGCTGAAACCTACGGGCAAGGCCCCGCTGAAGAAAAAGCCAAGTGGGCAGACTCCGAATTTATGCTAGAGTACGCAAGCGTATTATTAAATCGTTTTAAATACTATGCATTCACTCACAGCGGCGTTAATATTGCGACGGACAAAAAGTCGACAGATGGTGAAAAAGCGCGCGTTGAATTACCGCTTTACTATTTTTCTAACCCCATTCGATTAGCGGCGGCGCATTTATTTTCAAATCCAGGAGTTTCGATTGATTTTGCCTACGTTGAAAAAAAATCGGCAACGGCCGCCGCGGAAGCTGAGCTTAAGTTAATCGGTGAAGAAGAAAAAATTGATAAGGCTTCGCTTTCTAAAGAGGCGCTCAAGTGGTTGTTAATAAATAAAAAAATTGAATCGACATTATCCGAGTAACCGCTAGACTAAATAGGTGAGTCTACTATCCCCTAAGCAGCTGTTCATAACGTCGCCGGAAAGAACGTATAAATTAAGCCTTTACGAGGCTTTTTTTACAAGTTTTACCGTTGGACTTGGCGAAACTTACTTTATTGCCTACGCTCTTCATCTAGGGTCCACGGTTGTCGAATCGGGTCTGCTTTCTTCACTCCCACTTATATTTGCGGGCATCTCGCCATTTTTCTTTCGTCGCATCTTTCACCGATTTGTAGTTTCTAATTGGGTGTTAATTGCATGCGCCATTCAGTGTGTAGCATTGGCCGCTCTAGCGGTGGTCGGCATGCTGAAGGTGAATTTGATGTCTGAACCTTTTTATCCACTGCTATTCATTTACTCGCTTTATTGGTTCGGTAATTTTTCGGCTTTGCCTAGCTGGAATAAGTGGATTCACGAGCTGATTCCCCATAAACGCAGTGATGAGTATTTTTCGCGTCGAACTCGAACTATTCAGTGGGGAATTTTACTAGGTTTAGTCAGTGGTGGATTAACGTTGCACTTTAAATTATTTAATTTTTCGACAACGTTTTTATTTATTATCTTATTTTTAATTTCATACCACTTTAAGTTTATATCGTTTTATTTATTCTTTAAACAACCTCCTTCCAATTCGCGCTATGACCTTAATTTTAAAAAAGCGTTGGCCTTTTTAAAACAACAAAAAAGTTTTTTTTCTAACTACTCATTATTTAATACGGCTTTGTTTCTGTCGGCGCCGTTTGTAAGTGGCTACTTACTGTCGGTTAGAGGCCTTGATTATCTAACCTACATGTGGGTGATGGGGGCGTTATTCATTGGTAAAATCACAACCACGATGTTGTTAGACAAAATGAAAAAAAAATGGTCGCCACACCAAATGTATTTTTGGGGTGGTTTAGTCGCAGCTCCATTACCGGCTCTGTGGACGTTTTGTGAATCGAATTTCAGTCTGGCCTTATTGCACTTTGTATCAGGTATGGGTTGGGCCGCGTGGGATGTTGGAATTTCGTTGGCGATATTTAAAAAAGTAAATCCGCATGAAAAAATTGAGGCGGTCACAATTTATAATATGGTAGGTTTGCCAACACAAGTTCTAGGTACCATATTAGGCGCCTACCTACTTAAGTATGCCTATAATAATAATTATACATTGATGTTTGTTATTGCGGGAGTTGTGCGACTTTTGTTTTTTCTACCGATGTATACAAAGCGACTTGGCAATGCCGATCAAGCAAATTCGGAACAAAAAAGTTGATGCAATTTTTTATCGGCGTAGGCGTCGTCAGCGGCCTTTAGTTCTACAGCGGTATATCCCGAATAAATTTGTAAGACGCCAATGGTGGTTTCAGCGTAAGTGAAATCAATGCGCCACGTACGGTAGGCTAAAGTCCAATACCCGGTATTCTCTGCGACGCGTTTTTTATTTTTGTTAGTGGGATCGTATTCTAGCTGCCGGAGAATAAAAGATTTTAAGTTCTTTAAGCCGCGCG
>JACMNA010000026.1 GCA_014378765.1 Bdellovibrio sp.
AGAACAATTCGAAAAAATAAAAACCATCATCGGCCAATTAAAAGACAAGCTGAGCCAGTTTTAAGCTTTGTTAGGAGCCATGCCGTCGCCAGGGGGTATCGGTCACATAGCTATGCGAGGCTAAGGAAGGTCAGATATTCCAGGGGGTAGATTTTTTATGTCAAAGTTTTATACTATTGTGAATTTTATTTACCTTCGCAGCTGAGAATCTAATAGCGAATACATTAAAGCCTTAATTAGATTGAAGAATGCTACAATCCGATTATTAAAAAAATGGCGGTGTTATGGGAAATCGAATTACAAAAATAGTTGCCTATTTAATTATTGTTTCAATTCTATTTACATTTACGAGTTGCGTACCAGCAAGTTCAGATTCGACACCAAAAACTATAGCGCCGCCACCTACCGTTACAGCGCTTAAAACCCTTGAACAAAATTGTCTAGAAAACTTAAAAGAACGAATGCACGAAGGCGAATTTTCGTTTGAAGGAGTCAGAAATCAAGCCTTGGCCGCAGCTGTAAAAGATATTTCATTCTCGCCTATCCAAGACTCTGAAGCTGCAAAATATGGCTTATCTTTTAATTTAAAAAAAAATAAGGCTACGTCGATGAATTTAACCCGTAACCGCGAAAAAAACGGTTACCACGAAGTTTATGATGTCGAAGTTAATACCCCTGACACCGAATCGGCCTCTTTGTTTAATATCAAGTTAAGTTACAAAAAAACTGAACATTTGCATGTAGACATTTCCTTTGAGCAACAATTTAAGGTGGATTCTGCCTGCAAGCTATCACTCGCACGATCAAAGTTCTCTAAAAAAACCACTTTAGACTCTAAAAAATTAAGTATATTAAGTATTGAAGAATTCGCGGATAGCAAGGCCGGATCGTTTCGAACACTTGATGTTACTGCTGACATTCCACAAGATGGCTTGCATTTAACGGAAGTCGACGGAGCGAATCTACAACAAGGTGGTTGGTCAGCCTTAAAAGCCTTTTTGACATCAGAGCGCTTAGCTCAAGGCTTTTTCATGCCGGTAGACTATTCCCCCTATTTTTTAAAAATAAATATTGAGTTTGCAAAAGACTTCGAACATTACGATCCTTTGGTAAACCGCATCGATCAATTTCACCAATTAGCATTCAATATACAAAACGTAGGATCCATTGCCGTTGGTTATTCGCGAGCATCAAAATTTACATTTTCACGTTTCGGCACGGGTGATGAGTCTTGGAATGTTGATGCTTCAGCCTTTAACCAGACATTATTAACTCGCGGCAATTCACAAACTGCACGTAGTTTTAAAATTGGTAAAGAACTTGATGAACTTTCATCGCCATTACAAGTGCACTTTCACCTAAGTCGTCAACTAGACTACCCTAGCTTTGATAGCTACTGGAAAATTGATTCTCAATCGAATGATAAAAATGCAGTCGATAGTTTAAAATTTAATTATCAACTGACCAGTCAACCATCGACAGGAAAAGATCAACTTTCAGATTCACTTATTACAAAAATCACTGACCAAAAGAATAACCCATTTCTGCAAGAGACTGCTAACGTGCAAATTTCGAATCCCCAAGTGCAGGCGATGATTGCAGAACTTAAACGAAATAAGTCGCTAAATCGTTTGCAAATGGCAAGACTCGTGGGGAAATTAGTGACCGAGACCATTACTTACGACTATGACTCCGTGAATGGCGGTACCGTTCACGCTTTGACCACCGCGGAGGTTCTAGAGCGTAAAACCGGGGTTTGCCAGCACTTCGCAAATTTATTTACCGCCCTAGCCCGTGGAGTAGGAATCCCTACTCGATTAGTAACGGGTTATTACCTTTCGGCCGCCGGCGCCGGAGGCCACGCTTGGAACGAAATTGAAGTCCGTAAAAATGTATGGATGCCAGTCGAACCTCAACATGCTGATTTAAATTTAAATCCTACCCATTACCTCCCACTTTTATATGGAGGCTACATGGAAACTATGGATGATAAAGATCTTTTGCCAGACGGAATCAAGATGATGATCGAATTTGAAGCCGAAGCTCAACCGGGTGTCTAATTTTTTGACGAGACTGTAAAAATGTTTTTGAATTTTGAAATAAAATAGAATTGTTGTTTTTTGTGGTAGGTTCCAATCGGATTCAGATCTGATGTTTTATTGCGTGGATCTGATTTTACCTTGGGGGTAATAAGTGCGATCAATCAATTATATTTTTATTCCAGTTTGCGTATCGTTAGTTACGTCGGGATGCTTTCCAGTTCATACGGCGCGTGATCCTAAAGCAGCTGAAGTCGTTACAAATGAGAACGAAGGCGGACAGCCCGGTAAAGTTACGGTCGGAGGCGCAGCCGTGCCCTTACTACAAAAACGCATCATGATTGAATTAAACGGTGGAAACGGAATTAATGGAAGCCCTGCTCCTCTTAAAAAAAGTTCGACTCCAGAAATTATGGCGCAAGTTTCACCGACAACTGATTTGAATGAGCAGTCGCACGCCAATTCATTGCTGGCCATTGGCTGCGCGGCCACTGAAGTTCAAGAGTACGCACAAAACAATAATCTCAAAATTGAAAAAGTGCCTGATACAGTTGACGACACATTAACCCTTAGATCGAACACCGTCATGTTTTGCGGTAAAACAACTTTCAACGTCTCGCAATTAGTTGTGCAAAGTCATCACGTTATCATGACGAAAGCAACACTTGCGCTTTATGGAATTTACGGTGGAATTGAGATTTTAACTAATTCCTTAACCATGAACGGCAAAAATAAGATTGAAACTAAGGGAATTAAATTAACCGTTTCGAGCGTGCAGGCTCCAGATATTACTTTGATCGTTTATAATGAAATAAGTGAAACTGACGGAACGTTAGTTTTAAGATCGACCGGCACGAAATACACCACCGGCAAATATTAGTAGTAACGACAATGTAAGTGAAAATTAAAATAGAACGGAATTGAAAATTAAACAATTGAGCTTAACCATACTATTACCAGTACTTTTTTATTCTGGATGCCTACCCGTAACGACCAAAAAAGTAAATACGGAGGTTCATTACCGCGAACCGCAGGTTGATCTTGATTTAACTTTTGCGGTGCAAAGTCGAGGCGGACAGCCGGGCGCAATACGAGTGGCGGGCGTAGTCGTTAAGGATTCAACGCTTGATTCAAGAATTAAGATCGAGCAAGAAGGCGGCGTAGGTTTTAGTGGTGGACGCGCTACCGTCAATAAAGAATATTTACCAAAATTGAAAGAGCACGTTGAAGATGCCGATGCCGTCCGTAATTTTATTAACGAAAATACTTTAGTGGCCATTGGTTGTGATGCAAAACGCGTAGCAAACCTGGCGTTAAGAAATAGTTCTCGGGTGATTGCAACTCCAACCGCAAATGCGAACGGAGTTTTAGAAATTGAAGCCAATATGATCGTGCTTTGTAACGAATTAAAATTAGAACACGCTCACATTTTAATTTTAAATAGCGATAAATTAATGCTGATGAATGCGTCGTATACTAAGATTGGGCTGATTGGATTCATCGTCATAAAGACCAACAAGCTTGGTTTGTTCGGCAAAAATATGATTTACACGACTGCACCTACGGCGTCGTCATCATTCTTTAGTGCAGAATCGATCCAACTTGACGTCATTCAAGACTTGGCCGGAGATGGAACTTTATTACTTAAATCTTCGGGGCCTGACTACAAAGAAGATAAATTTTCGACCCCAAAATAACTAAACCATTTCGCTCGGTGCCTTCGCTTTAATTTCGAAGGCGTGTAAGCCTGTGGCAAATTCTTCTTTTAATAAATTCATGACCATTCGTTGGCGGTCGATACGTGACTGCCCTTCAAACAAAGGGCTTTCGATTACTAACTTGTAATGTGTTTCACCGGTGAAGCCGGCGCTTCCCAAGTGTTCGACGTGGCCAGCGTGCTTGGCCGAATCGTTTTTTAATTCAAGCTTTGTGGGCTTCAGCTGCTGCATAATTTCTAAAATTCGAGATTCGCGATTAGTCATGTTTATTTCTTCTTTTTAAATTGCTCAAGCTGCGATTTGGCCATTTCGACGCCCATTTTAGCTAACGTGAATACGCCTTTTTCTTCTAATTTTTTTTCAACTTCTTTGGCTTTTTGTAACGCTTGCGTGGCGACGGCGTCGGCCAGCGGGCTTTTTAAACCTAATTCGGTAAAATTGCCTTCGTTTTTCCAGTCGGTTGCGACTTTTTCGGCGACCGCAAATGCTTTGGGAACTTGGGCGCGCAGCAAATCACTAAACGGAAATTTAATCTTTACTTTGCTAGCTTTTTTTTTGCTAGTGGTTTCGCTCTGGTCGTTTGTTTTTTGTTCATCATCGCTGTCAATATGTTGAATCATGTAAACCTCTGTGCAATAAGACTAGCATGATTCAAATCCTTGAGGAAAACGAATTTTTTATTGTTCTGATTAAGCCGCCTGGCTTCAGTGTGCACAATCAATCACCTTCATTGGTCGAGTACCTGCAGAAAATGAAAAAACCAATCCACTTCGTGAACCGGCTTGACCAAGAAACTTCAGGCTTAGTCATCGTGGCAAAAAAACCCGAATACCACCAGCAATTGGCAGAAAGCCTCGAAGAAGGCACAAAACAGTACCGCGCCCTTTTACGAGGCCCTTGGAAAAAGACAGAAAAAACTGTGACGTGGGCCGCGCCCCTCACTGATCAAGCCGAAGGACGCAAAAACCCCAAGGGCCTTAGCGTTGATCGCTTACCTTGTACAACGCTGGTTGAAGTCGTTCGCACGAACGCATACTTTACCGAAATTAAAGCTGAGCTTTTAACGGGCCGTCAGCACCAAATCAGAAAACACGCGGCCATTGCTGGGTACCCGATTGTGGGCGACAACCGTTATAACGAATCAAAATATAATAAAGGTATTGCCGATAAGTATGGAATTTCGAGATCGCACCTGCACGCCGAAATGATTGAGTTTGAATTTGAAAATAAAAAATACATTTACAAAAATATGTATAACTTAGATCCATTTTTTAAAGAACCAAAGAATCCGCCGACGCCCGTAAAAAAATAGTCAATTTTAGTGATAAAATAATTTTAGCAGCTACTGCAGCTTTTTCTCGTTTGATTCTTCTAATCGATTTACTAAAGTGCGTAGTAAGGCTTTCAACCAAATGGGATTTTCGGCTAATGTTTGCAAAAAACTATCGCCATGAATTTCAATCAGCTCAGAATCATCGACCGCGATCACCGTGGCCTGATGAACTTTATGTCTACCCAAGTAAGCCATTTCACCAATAAAAGCTCCGGGAGAAATTTCACCCATGGTTTTTACATCGCGTCCGTCTGACTTCATCGCGACCAATTTGCCTGACTTTAAAATAAAAATATTAGGCTGAATGGTTCCTTCAGTAAGTAACACGTCGCCGGCCGGAAGTTTTTTAACGGTATACATAGATCCCCCTTATGTTCGCGGTTGATTTAATTTCTTTAAAAAATCGCCTACTAAAGATTCGCGCGCTTCGCCTGTAACGGGTCGCGCACCATGTTCGAAATTTGTATAGAGATCTTCATTCACTTCGCGTAAAAAGCGTGAAGCAAATACGCCCTTGATCACGCCCATTTTTTTTCGCTGTCGACAGTAAGTTAAAATTAATTTTTTCTGCGCCCGCGTGATACCCACGTAAAATAACCGGCGCTCTTCATCGAGGTCGCCGCCTAAGCGCTTATGCGGAAGCAAATCTTCTTCGATACCGGCTAAAATTACGGCCGGAAATTCTAAACCTTTGCTGGCGTGAAAAGTCATCAGTTGCACTTGATTTTTTTTGTCATCTTCATTGGGATCATCACGTAATAACATCGCATCGATGAAATCTTTTAGCGTATCAATTTCAGGGGAGCGCTTATTAATAAACGACTCTAAAATGCGGCCGACGATTTCAATCACTTGCCATTTTTTTTCAAACATCAAGCCTTCGGTCGACATCTTTGAAAGATGATCGCGGTAACCTGATTCGCGCACCAGTTTTTCAAAACGCTCGGAGTAAGTATTTCCTAAAGTCGTGTCATCAAGCAGTCGTTGCGGAAACACCCACAGCCAACGTAAAAATGAGTCGATCGTTTCGCCCTGCTTTTCATTGATGCCCGCCTCGCGCCAGTTTTTACAAGCCGTTTGAAAATCTTGACCGTTCGCTTCGGCAAATTCAGAAATTTTTTCGATGGTTTGTTCGCCAATTCCGCGCGGTGGCGTATTAATGATACGACGAAGACTGACTTCATCTGGCCAAATAGATTGTTTAATATATGCCAGCCAATCTTTAGCTTCTTTGCGATCGAAAATGGAAGTGCCGCCCGAAATAGCGTAGGGAATCTGGGCCCGACGAAGTGAGCTTTCAATAAAGCCCCCTTGCGTATTTGATCGGTAAAGCACGGCTACGTCCGAAAAAAGAAACCCTTGCGTGCCCAGCATTTTAATTTCACGCACGACAAAATCGGCTTCTTCATCTTCATTCTCTAAAACAAACACTTCGGGTTTATCGCTCTTCTGACCTGACTTAGTTGAAATCAGCACTTTACCATGCCGCTTTTTATTTTTAGCAATGACTTCGTTGCCTAAATCTAAAATCGTTGAAGTAGACCGGTAATTTCGCTCTAGCTTAATGACTTTACAATTTTTAAAATCATGCGGAAAATTAAGAATGTTCGAGATCTCGGCCCCACGCCAACCGTAAATCGATTGGTCATCATCACCCACCACGGTTAAATTTTGGTGCCGGTCAGCTAGCGAACGAATTAATTTCATTTGTTCAATATTGGTATCTTGAAATTCATCAACCATAATTTGCGAGAACTGACTTTGTAAACCCGTTAGAACTTCGGGATGATTCTTAAATAATTTGAGCGGTTCAAGCAACAACCCTTCAAAATCAGTCACGCCCAAAGTTTTTAATTTGGCCTCGTACTTGGGTTTTAAGACTTCGGCTAGCTCGTGATATTCATCTAAGTAGCCGACCGGAATACTTTTCCCGGCCCGTAACAAATTAATTAGATTTATTAATTTGTCGGCGTCGAATTTTTCTTTCGTAGAATTTTTAACTTCTTTCAGTAACTCTTTAACAACGGCCTGCGTGTCGGATTGATCAAGGACCCCGAAGTGAGAACTGAGTCCAATTTTTTTATAATTTTTTCTTAAGAGTTGCAGGCCAAACGAGTGAAAAGTTCCGGCCCACAGCCCTTTGGCTCGGTCGCCAACTTTTACTTGCACTCGATGTTTTAATTCGCGGGCTGATTTGTTGGTAAAAGTCAGAACGACAATTTCATTAGCCTTTGCGATGCGTTCGTCAATCAGCCTTCCCGTGCGCGAGACAAGCACGGTGGTCTTACCAGAACCGGCCCCGGCTAAAATTAAAAGCGGCCCTTCGTTATGTGAAACGGCCGCACATTGTTCAGGATTTAATCCGGTCAGCCAACTCATTAGATAATAAGTCGACTAAACTTTGTTATGCATCAAGGTTTTAACTTCATCTGAAAACATCACGTCAACGCGGTCAGGCTGTACGGTCCTAATAAAGCCAGTGCCAAATTTTGTATGCTCGATTTTTGATCGTTTTGAAATTTGGTTTTAATGCTGAAAGGAATTCCTTTCTCGGCCCCGCGGTTCAACATCAAAGCATTGAATTCATCGGCGTGTGAATTTTTTCTAGCGCGTGGAACTTTAGCGGCGCCAGTTGCGGTTTTCTTTTTAGCCATAGATGATCCTGCTTTCGGTAAGGTATAGGTTTTCTTGCTGTGACAAACTTCGCATTCAATTTTAGCTGAAGTTGAAGACGTATGGGTTAAAACAATATGGTAACGATCAGCATCACATTTTTTACAAAAAGTGTGAAACGATTTTGCGACTGGAGGTAAAACGGCTGTGGTCATAAACTATCCTTGTTTAAGTTTGTAAATAGTTAGCGGGTCCCGTAATCCACGATGGGCGATTTCGCCCGCGCTTAAATAAAACGGTCCTTCATTATTCTGTATTTTTTCTTGAATGTGAATCATCGACGCTTCGCTATTAGGTTCAATCGACAAATGCGTAGGGCCATATTTTTCTAAAAAGGCTAGGTCGACCTCTTTCGAGAAAAATTTCTCCCAACAATCGGTATTGACTTCGCACCGGTAAGTCATGGTCTTTGCGTGCGTGTGCAAGGGCGCATACGACCCGATCATTTCCATGTGGCCGTAATTGGCGTGCAGTTTCAACGAGGGGCTTCCCCACTGGGTCATACCCGAACACTGCGCCACATTGGCGTACCATAGCGCAAAAGCCTTCGACATAAAACCTAAACCATAAAACTGCTCTTCTTTGGGTAAAAGTGAATTCACCGAGCAAAGGTCGTAGGCCACCCATTCGCCCTTATGCATAGTAGGAATAATTATAAATAAAGATAACGGGCACCATTCATTTTCATCCGAGTAATTTAATAAATCTAATATCTTTTTGGGCATTTTTTTAGTTCGGCCAGCGTAGCCCGCAATAAATCCTGGCATCGCCGCGCAATCATAAAAAACCCAACGCGGGATTGCTAAGTCTTGGTGACCAAACGCCTTCCACTCAATTTGATAAATCGCGTTTGCAAACGCAAGCTCCTTCACATCGAGCGGATTTTTATAAATAGGTTCTTGCGTAAACCAATCTAATTTATGGCGCGTACCCGGCTGATCAATTTTATTTTCTGGACGCACAAAAACGTACGGACGAATATCTTCCGAATTTAACCACGTCGCTCGCGCTAGCAGGACATCTTTACTAGTTGGCATTAACCAAGCGGTCCGATCATAGTTTCAGGCTTAACCACCTGATCAAATTTTTCGGCGGTTAAAAGACCCAAGTTAACGGCCTCTTCTTTTAATGTCGTACCGTTTTTATGTGCGGTCTTAGCAATCTTCGCCGCATTATCATACCCAATATATGGATTCAATGCCGTCACTAACATCAAAGAATTATCTAAATGTTTCTTAATCTGTGCGGTGTTCGCCACAATTCCAATTACACAATGATCGGTAAAGCTTTCGCACGCGTCAGCAATTAAGCGAATTGAATTCAAACAATTAAAGACGATGACCGGTTTAAATACATTTAATTCAAAGTGCCCCATCGCGCCGCCTACGTTGACGGCCACATCATTGCCAAGCACTTGCGCGCACACCATCGTCATAGCTTCACTTTGCGTGGGATTTACTTTACCAGGCATGATTGAAGAGCCAGGCTCATTCTCAGGTAAATTCAATTCGCCGAAACCACAGCGCGGCCCGCTGCCTAGTAAACGAATATCATTTGCAACTTTCATTAACGACACCGCGATTGTTTTTAAAGCGCCGTGCACTTCAACTAAAGCATCGTGCGAAGCTAAGGCTTCAAATTTATTTGGCGCCGTTACAAATGGAATTTTAGTTTCGGCCGCAATCGCCGCCGCCGCCTTCACCGCAAAATCTTTGTGGGTGTTCAGTCCCGTACCAACCGCCGTGCCGCCCAAAGCTAGTTCGTGCAAATGGGGTAAAGTATTTTTCACACGTTGAATTGAATTTTTTAGTTGAGTCGCATAGCCTGAAAATTCTTGGCCCAAAGTTAAGGGCGTTGCGTCCATCAAATGCGTGCGACCAATCTTTACGATGGATTTAAATTCCACAGATTTTTGATCGAGTGCTTTTTGCAATTTTTCTAGCATCGGTAATAATCGCCCGTGTACCCGCTCAGCCACCGCAATATGCATCGCAGTTGGAAAAGTATCATTAGAGCTTTGCCCTTTATTCACATCATCATTCGGATGAATATCTTTCGATGGCAGTGGTAGACCCATCATCGTCATCGCGCGATTCGCAATAACTTCATTTGAGTTCATATTCGTTTGCGTGCCTGAACCAGTTTGCCAAACTACTAATGGAAAATGCTGATCAAGGGCACCACTAATCACTTCGTCAGCGGCTTTCACGATCATGATTGTTTTTTTCTTATCTAATAAACCTAAATCAGAATTAGTCATGGCGGCGCATTTTTTTAAAACGCCTAAAGCCCGAATCATTTCGCGTGGAAAACGGTCTCCACCGATTTTGAAATTTTCCGTTGAACGCTGCGTTTGTGCACCCCAGAGGGCATCCTTTGGTACATTCACGTCGCCCATCGTATCTTTTTCAATTCGAAACTCTGACATCAATTACTCCTCAAAACTTTTATCAAACTCTGTCAAATTTTTAATACTTTTTTCTCCGCGCACAACTTGGCCCACAGTAGCCTGGTCAGTCGGATAAATGACAAGTTCTTGAATGTTAACATGTGCAGGTCTTTCGACACACCATAAAATAGTTTCTGCAATATCATTGGCCGAAAGCGGCATCATATCGGAATAGACAGAGTCTGCTTTTTGCTGATTTCCTAAGCGAACAAGACTGAAATCTGTATTCACCATGCCGGGTGCGATGTTGGTGACGCGAATACCGGTGCCTTTTAAGTCCATTCGCAGACCTTCGGTTAGCGCGCGAACCGCGAATTTAGAGGCACAGTAGACTGAGCCGCCCTCATACACGAGCCTACCGGCCACCGAACCTAAGTTGATAATGTGGCCGCGGGTTTCAATTAAAAATGGCAACATAATGCGAGTCACATTCAGTAAGCCCTTCACATTCGTATCAATCATTTCATTGAAATTATTAAGATCGGCGTTTTGAAAAAGTTCGGTCCCTTTTGCCAGTCCTGCGTTATTAATTAAATTCTTGAGTTTAATATTTTGGGCTTTCATTTGCTGGGCTAAAGCTTCAACCGATGCGCGATTTCGCACATCGACTTCAAAAATCTGCACGTCAGTTGCGCCAGCCTTAAGGCATTCTAGTTGAAGCGCTTGCAATCGATCTAGCCTACGAGCGGTCAAAATTAAGTTGTGGTTTTTTGCCGCGGCCATCAATGCTGTGGCGCGACCAATCCCGGCGGATGCCCCGGTGATCAATGTATAACATTTGGATTTTTTTTTCATTTGAAAATTGTAACAAAATTCAGGCAGCCAAGCATTAAGTAAATTAACTTTAAGCCTTTTGTTCAGACATTAAATAGCCAGCGACAATCTAACGACGCAATGGCATGATAATTTTCTTAAAGGATTAAAAAATGGCGCAAAAATTTTGGCTCATGAAATCTGAGCCTGATACTTATTCAATTGATCACCTAAAAAAAGATCAAACGACATGGTGGGAAGGCGTAAGAAATTATCAAGCGCGCAACTACATGGTGAAAGATATGCAAGTGGGCGATGGTGTTTTATTTTATCATTCGAATGCGCAACCACCGGGAGTTGCCGGACTTGCGTTTGTATCGCATTTAGCCGTAGCCGACAACAGCCAGTTTGATAAAAAATCAAGCGTCTACGACCCAAAGGCCACAAAAGAAAAACCAAATTGGTTTTGCACGCAAGTTCAATTCAAAGCTAAATTTAAAAATTTAATTAGCCTTAATCAAATTAAGGTTGATGAGCGCTTAAAGGAAATGATTGTTATTAAAAAAGGCTCCCGCCTTTCAATTCAACCCGTGCAAAAAAGCGATTTTGATTTGATCTGTGGTCTAGATGAAACAGAAAAAAAGAAAAAAGGTTAACCTCGAATTGCAGCTCATATTTTCTTATTTCGATGCAATTCGAATTGGACTTGATTTACTTTACATCTTCAACGTTAACTGAAGTTCCCAATGTGCCGTTGCCATTTTGCAATACGGTGATTTTTAACGAACGATCCACTTCCTTTAATTTCTGATCATTGGCATCAGAAAGATCTTGTGCGGAATAACTTATAACGACTTCATTTTTGCTAATTAATGTAACGCGCTTAACGTCATAAACCATATTATCAAGTTCGTAAACTTTCTAATCGACTTTGTTATTTATCGTTAAAACCATGTTGCCGAAGGCATCTAAGTCGATAAAGCCCCAATTAGTTACTGCCTATCTAACTTTTTGTCGATTTCTTGATTATTTTAAAGTACCTTCTTTCGACATGAACACGCCCGCGACACCCCGATTATTTTTAGCTCCCATGGAAGGTGTTACCGACTGGGCCATGCGCGATTTATTAACGTCCGTGGGCGGAATAGATCAGTGCGTAACAGAATTTTTGCGAATTACCGACCAACTGATGCCGCCTTCAGTTTTTTATAAAAATTGTCCGGAGCTAAAAACGAATTCAAAAACTCGCGCCGGAACGCCAGTTTTTATTCAGCTCTTAGGCGGACAAGCCAGGCCTTTAGCCGAAAATGCCGCGCGGGCCGCAGAATTAGGAGCCTTAGGCATCGATCTTAATTTTGGTTGCCCGGCGCCCACAGTGAATCGCCACGACGGCGGAGCGACTTTGCTGAAATCAACCGACCGTCTTTTTGAAATTGTGCAAACGGTTAGAGCGGCCGTGCCAAAAAATATTCCGGTCACCGCAAAAATTCGTTTAGGCTTTGACGACCCACACGCCTGCCTGGCTAATGCTCAAGCCATTGAAGCGGCCGGAGCCCAGTGGCTAACCGTGCATTGTCGAACCAAAACTGACGGCTATAAACCACCCGCTTACTGGGAGTGGATTAGCAAAATTAAAGCCGTGACAAAAATTCAAATCGTTACCAATGGCGAAATTTGGACGACCGCGGATTTTTTAAAATGTTACGCGACCGCTCAAACCAACGATTACATGATTGGGCGCGGTGCACTTCGTGATCCTTATTTATTTAATCGAATCAAAGACACTTTTAGTGACCGCTCGTTAAACGAAACGACGTTTTTAGAAGTTAAAACCTTAATACCATCATTCTATGACTCAAGTGCAGTCTACTTGAATGAACAATTTGCCGTTGCGCGCACCAAGGGTTGGATGAAGCAATTGTGCTTGTCGATTCCCGAGTTCAAAGATATTTTCGAAGAGGTAAAAGTGTTAACAAAACCGCACGAATTTAAGTCCAGGCTCGAGTATCTTTTGAATTAAAACGAATGTTTAAGTTAGTAATGAAATTACCAAGGAGCTCACAATGAAACAAACTGCAAAAATAAAAATGATTAAAAAAAACCCCTGCCCGTTCTGTGACCGCGCCCAAAACTTTTTTGAAGGCCGCGGCTTGAGCGTTGAAATCGTAGACTTAACGAACAACATGGCGGAACTTACTAAAATAAAAAATGAAACGGGCTGGGCAACTGTGCCGATGATTTTTATCAATGATAAATTAATTGGCGGTTACAACGATTTAAAAGCGCTTGATGACGATGGAAAACTTGACGCTTTAGTAATGGGCTAGTTCTTTTTTTCTTCTTCGATTTTAATAAGGGGGCGTGTTTCAAACGCGCGCTTCATTAAGAGAAATGCGGCGGCCCCGCAAATAATCGTTACAATTAAAAATCCAATTACAAATTTCTTTCCATTCATTACTGCCTCAATTCGGTTCGTGGGTACATGGCTTGTTCGTGTTCAAAAAAGCACGCGACCTGAATTTTTAAATCACTTAAATTTTGCGCGCGACTGCACATCGCCATCAATGTATGGCCAAACTCAAGCCAAACGTGCGTGGTGCGAATATAAAATTGCATTTTTCTTAAAGTTAAAGATTCAGAAGCTCCGGCCACTTGCATAAAACTTTCTTCGCTGTACTCAATTAATTTTAATAGACTGCGACCGTATTCGGCCCCTTCTTCGACTGGCGTATGCGGCGCGCGCCGGCCGTGCAAGTGAGCGGCCGAAGCAAACCCCAACTTTTCACCGAGCTGCCACATCATCCAGGGCCGCGCGGCTAACGCTCGGCCCGCCATCACTTTATCGGCCCCCGTTTCGTTGATCATCAAAACGACGTCATCGGCCGTTTGAATATCACCGTTTCCAATGATAGGAATTTTCACGGCTTTTTTTAGTTCGGCAATTTGAGACCAGTCCGATTGCCCACGTCGTTTTTGCGCGGCCGTACGCGGATGCAGCGTGATCCAGTCGGCGCCGCTATCAACAAGTTGTTGTACGAAAGTAATTAACTGCGGCACCGATTTTTCGCTACCGACGGCGCGCAGCTTCACCGATACGGGCACCGTCGAAACTTTTTTAGTCATCGCCACAACTTGAGCCGCGTAATTGACGTCGCCCATCAGCGAGACGCCGTAATTGTGTTTTAAAGCTTTTTGCACGGGGCACCCCATATTAATGTCGATGCCGCTGGCGCCCCACTCGTTCACCAGGCGTTGCACGGCTTTTTGAATGGGTATTTCTTCGTTTCCTAAAATTTGCGGTACTAAATACACTTCTTCATCGCGGCGGAGGGTTTCGGGCGTGGTTTTTAAATTCTCGCCCGGCACGCGCCGTGAATTTAACATTTCAGTGGGCCAGTGAGTTGATGCGTTTTGTGGCATATAGTCTGAAATCAGGCGGCGCAAGGCTACGTGCGACAGTCCAACCATCGGCGCTAAGCAAAGCGGAAAATTAAGGTCAGTTACATTACGCACAAGCGTTCTTTTACACTTTATTTTTTGAAATTTAAAGCGATACTATGGCTTATGCCAATTCATCCAAAAACCGTGGGCGTGCTGGGCGGCGGCCAATTAGCGCAAATGCTAGTTATGAAGGCCCGTCAGATGGGGTTACGGACCATCGTGCTTGCAAGTAAGCGCTCAGACCCCGCCGTTGCGTCAGCCACGCGGTGGATTCAAGGTGAAATTACTTCTGAGCAAGATATTCGCGCACTGATTCGTTTGTCTGATTACATTACTTTTGAAAGCGAATTTATTCCGGCGCAACTTTTGAAAAAAAGTCTGAAGCAAATTACCGGAAAGAAAATTTATCCATCGTTAAAGTGTTTAGGCAATATTCAAGATCGACTCCGGCAAAAAGAGTGGCTCTGCGATTATGACTTACCAACGTTGGATCATATCAAAATTAATTCCAAAGACGACATCGAATTGGCGTTCAAAGTCTTCAAGCAGAAAGTTGTTTTTAAAAGACGTATGGGTGGCTACGACGGTAACGGAACTTTCGTCGTTAAAAATAAACTAGAGCTCGACCATTTCAAAAAACAATTTAAAGGCCTAGAGTCGCAATTTATAATTGAGCCTTACGTTGAATTTAAATCCGAAAAATCACTGATCTTTGCTCGCAATACTAAAGGTGAAATTGTTGTATTGCCGATGATTGATTCCGTGCAAAAAAATAATCAATGTGATTACGTAACGGGTCCAACATCTCATCCACAAGAAAAAGCAATAACTGTAAAAATTAAAAGTTTTATTACCGCGATTGATTACGTGGGCGTCATTGCGTTTGAGTTGTTTGATTTAGGCAAAAAATTAGTCATTAACGAGGTGGCTCCGCGTGTTCATAACACCGGGCATTTCTCGCAAGATGCTTTAAGTATTGATCAATTTGAATTGCACTTACGTTGTATTCTTGGCATGTCACTGCCGACGCCGCAACTGCGGCACCCTGACTTCGTGATGGTTAATTTATTAGGTACTTCAACGCGCAAGCCGGCCGTTAAAAAGTATCCTAGCGGCGCTCTACATTGGTACGATAAACAAGAAAATCGGCCACGCCGTAAGATGGGCCACATCAATTACTCGGGTCGAAATAAAAAAGAACTTTTGAAAATGGCCTTGCTCGAACGAAAAGGAATTCTGCTATGAAGAAAAAATCAACTTCTGCAAAGAAGAAAATTTCAGCAGTCACGCGGCCACTCGTCGCGATTATCATGGGCAGCAAAACCGATTATAAAACAATGCAAAAAGCTGAAGAAGCTTTAACTGAATTTGATATTCCATTTATCACACAAGTCGTATCGGCGCACCGAACGCCCGAAGCGATGGTTGAATTTGCCAAAATGGCTCATACCAAGGGAATAAAAGTTATTATTGCCGGCGCGGGTGCCGCGGCCCATTTACCCGGAATGGTTGCCAGCCTTACGCCCCTACCGGTCATTGGCGTGCCCGTGATCGTCAATTCTTTAAATGGATTAGATGCATTGCTTGCGATTGCGCAGATGCCGCGCGGAGTGCCCGTGGCCACCATGGCGATTGATAACGCCTACAATGCCGGGCTTTTTGCGGCCCGAATTTTATCGACGGACTCACAAAAAATTTTACGAAAGACCCTGCAGTTTCAAAAAGCTCAGGTTGGTAAAGTTAAAAAAATGAACCAAGAACTTAAGAAACTGCGGAGCTAGTCGTTACCTACGATACTAGCTTGATGCTTGTCTAAGTCACTGTCTTAGTGCTTGTCTACGACACTGTCTTAATGCTTGTCTACGACAAGACTACTTGCGATACAACGATAACGATTAAAAGTGCGCTTAAGAATATGTTAAGTGAATATGATTTTTTCATGTGATTTCCCCTTTTGACCTTTTTAATATCATACGTTTTATTTTTTTTCTGAACTTTATGATGAGAATGAAATGTATTCCTGTACTGATTATTGACACTACGGCATTGTTTTCACCAATTGAGCAATGATCACTACAAAGTGACAATTCTTGTGATAGTTATATTGAAAAATTACGAAGGACACGAATGAAAAACCTTTTATTACCGGCTTTGCTTTTGTTTACGGTTGCTATCAGCGGCTGCATTCCAAAATCTGAAAAAAAAACTGAAGTCAGCTATTCACTTGAAGAAAATGGGTGCTCAACCGAGACTCATACTTTTTCTTCGCAAGATGCCATGTGTGATGGACTGCGAGACGATGCGCTTAATAAACATTGTGCACAATCGCTCCGTTACGATAAATTTAAAAACGAATGCCCTAACCGCACCTGGTAATTTCATAAATTTATTTCTGCGCGCGATTATCGACTAAATCTTGGACCACACTTGGGTCAGCTAAGGTGCTGGTGTCGCCTAAACTATCAATTTGATTCTCGGCAATTTTTCTTAAAATTCGACGCATAATTTTTCCCGATCGCGTTTTTGGCAACCCCGGGGCCCACTGAATCACGTCTGGCGTGGCGATGGGCCCGATGGCCTTTCGCACAAGCTGCAGTAATTCTTTTTTTAATTCCTCGGTTGGTTTAATTCCATTTTTCAAAGTAATGTAGGCGTAAATTCCCTGCCCCTTGATATCGTGAGGGTACCCTACAACCGCAGCCTCCGACACGCCTCCGTGACCCACAAAGGCCGACTCTATTTCGGCCGTGCCTAAACGGTGGCCCGAAACGTTGATGACGTCATCAACACGCCCGGTGATCCAATAGTAGCCGTCTTCGTCACGACGGCAGCCATCGCCGGTAAAATAATATCCTGGAAAGCTTGAGAAATAAGTTTCTTCGAAACGTTTGTGATCTTTATAAACGGTGCGCATTTGCCCGGGCCAAGAATTTTTAATCGCTAACACGCCTTCGGCGGCGCC
This sequence comes from Bdellovibrio sp., assembly GCA_014378765.1. Classification (GTDB taxonomy): domain Bacteria; phylum Bdellovibrionota; class Bdellovibrionia; order Bdellovibrionales; family Bdellovibrionaceae; genus Pseudobdellovibrio. Next base: position 17,369 of record JACMNA010000026.1, read on the forward strand.
GTTTAAAACTTGTCCTTCGGGCGTTAGTAATTCAAGTTCAATTCCGGGTAAGGGCCAAGTGGCAGAACCAGGTTTTAGTTTTTCAGGCGTCGTTTTTTCTTTTCCTTCCGATAAAGCTGAAATTAAAATTCCGCCCGTTTCGGTTTGCCACCAAGTATCAACGACCGGGCAGCGCTTTTCACCAACCACATCGTGGTACCAAAGCCATGCTTCGGGATTTATGGGCTCACCGACGGAGCCTAATAAGCGTAAAGATTTGCGTGAACTTTTTTTGACGGGCTCATCTCCGTCGCGCATTAATGCACGAATGGCCGTTGGAGCCGTATAAAAAATATTTACTTGATGTTTATCAATGACCTCCCAAAAGCGTGAAGTCGTTGGATAATTAGGAACCCCTTCAAATACCAAAGTCGTGGCGCCATTCGCTAGTGGACCGTAGACGATGTAGCTATGGCCGGTGATCCAACCCACGTCGGCCGTGCACCAGTAAACTTCGCCCCTTTTATATCCGAAAACTTTTTCGTGCGTGTAACTGGCGAAAACTAAATAGCCACCAGTAGAGTGCAGCACGCCCTTTGGTTTTCCGGTTGAGCCGGAAGTATAAAGAATAAAAAGTGGATCTTCGGCGTTCATTATTTCGGGCGCGCAAACGCTGTCGACTAACTTAATCTCTTCATGATACCATATGTCGCGATTTTGATTGAAAGCGATTGGGCTACCCGTACGTTGCACGACCAGCACGCGACGAACCTGATTTTTATTTCGCTCGGACAATTTATTTATTGCCAGATCAACATTATTTTTTAACTCTATTTTTTTACCCGCGCGTAATCCTTCATCCGCTGTAATAATAAATTCTGATTCGCAGTCTTCAATTCGATCGGCAATTGAATCCGGCGAAAAGCCACCAAACACCACGCAGTGAACGGCCCCAATTCGCGCGCAGGCTAAAATCGCGTAGACCGCTTCGACGATCATCGGTAAATAAATAATAACTCGGTCGCCTTTTTTAACTTTGTGTTTTTTTAATACGTTAGCCATCAGGCCCACTTGCTTCGATAACTCTGCGTAAGTGATTTTTTTCGAAGGCTCGTTGGGGTCATCACCTTCCCAAATCAGCGCCGTGCGATCAGCTCCTTCGGCCAAGTGCCGATCAATACAATTAACGCTGGCATTCAGTTCGCCGTCTTCGTACCATTTAATCGAGACCGGTCGATTGAAAGTTGTGTTTTGAATTTTGGTGGGCTTTTTAGCCCAAGTAATACGCTCTGAAATTTGCTGCCAGTCGGCTTTATTTTCACTCATAAGAAATATAGTAGAGACAAGGCCCCCCGTTTGTAAACACCTGAGCAAAAATTAATAACGAACTTGTCTTTTAGGGGCGCTATGCTACCTCATCCGTAGGGGGGATTTCTTTTATGGTCATTTTAAAAAATATTTTATTGGCTTCTGTTATTCTTAGTTCGATTGGTCTGCTAAGTTCATGTCAACCACGGTCACAACCTGTAGCGGCACTGCCACCCTTAACGCTTTTACCCGCGGGCGGTCAGGAACCTACGCCTAATAATTTAACAGCCTTAGCCGGCACTGATTTTCAGCCAATTATTGTTTTAGGACAACGAAATTTAGAATGGCTGAATTTAGTAAATAAAAATCGAACTCTTGAAACTCGCCTGAATTTGGCGGACCGAACGACGAAAAATCCCGTACCGCCAGAAAGTCCGCGCACTACTTCGGTTGCATCGCTTAAAGCCAAGTACAGCGAGATTATAGCTTCGCTTCCCATAGTCATGCGACCGTACCTTTTAGAAAACAAAGAACTAGTTGAAATTCCGCCGATGACGGATATTGAATTCTTAACTAATGTTCGATTGGTTAATAAAGTTTATCAAGCGACCATCCGATGGATTGGTAGTCAAAAATATTTAGATTACTATTCACATGCCGATGTAAAAGATATTCGCGGTTATTATTTTTTCATGAAAGATCCAACCGCAGTTGAAAAGTTAGGTCGTTTTGATTCGCTTGAGCCGGCCGAACGCGATAAATATTTAACTTGGCTAGCTAGTATGTGCCACAATTCTTTTAAATCAAAAGAAGATTGCGCAAAAGAGGCCCAAGCTGCCGCCTTGTCAAACCAAGTACTTAATCTTTACCGAAAATATTTGTCGACGGCACAATCTACTTATAACGATTACTTTCGCGCCGAAAAGATGCGTCCGGATTTAACTTGGGATAAAAGCGGAGCTGTATTAACGCAAAATTTTGTAATGCCCTCATTATCGAATATTGCTACTTGGTTTAAAACCAACGTTGAAGAAGAATGGAAGGCCGTAGGGTTTCAGCTATTGATTAATTTCGTACCTAAAAATGATGTCGCTCCCTATTTAGAATTTGTAAAGGGCGTTACTCCGCACGTCTCTGGCCTGACCTGGAATATTATAACCATGGATCCAGATTATTCACTTGATGATTACAGCACCCAGTGGACAATTCGCCATGAGTTTGGCCACGTGCTAGGATTTCCGGATTGTTACTTAGAATTTTACGATGAATCAAAAAGTGAAATGGTTTACTACACGATCGAGCCCGATAACTTGATGTGTGCTTGGGGTGGTTTATTGCAGCCCTCACACGTGGCAGAGCTAAAGCGCGTTTACCAGTAAACTTAATTTTGCGAATGCAAATTAAACATAAAAAAAGAGAGGCTTTCACCTCTCTTTTTTTTGCTTTATCCATTTTCTATTTGGATGGCATTCGATAATTTGAATTAATTCACATCTTTAAAATCAGCATCGATGACGTCGTCGGCTTTTTTATCTTTGGCACTAGCGCCCGCTGGCTCTTCGCCCGCGCCGGCATTTTCACCCTGTCCGTCAACGCCGGGCTGTGCGCCCGTAGCTTTGTAAATTTCTTCGGTCATCTTGTGAGATGTCGTCTGTAACTTATCAAAAGCGGCTTTCAGTTCTGCTTGCGCCGCCGTTTTATTTTCTAAAACTTTTTTGGCGTCGGCCACTACCGTTTTGGCATTTTCTAAATCACCGGCCGCTAACTTTGACCCGCTTTCGTTCATTAACTTTTCAGTTTGGTAAACTAAGTTGTCTAAGTTATTACGCGCTTGCACGGCTTCGGCTTTTTCTTTATCGGCTTCAGCTTGCATTTCGGCTTCTTTTACTAATTTTTTAATTTCTTCTTCGCTTAATCCCGACTGCGCCGTGATTTTAATATTTTGCGACTTACCCGAAGCATTATCTTTTGCCGATACGCTTAAGATTCCGTTCGCATCCATATCAAAGGTCACTTCAATTTGCGGAACTCCGCGTGGTGATGCCGGTAAACCCGTCAATTCGAATCGGCCCAACGACTTATTGTCGGTCGACATCTTACGTTCACCTTGCAAGACGTGAATATCAACGCCCGGCTGGTTATCAGCGGCCGTCGAGAAAACTTGCGTCTTCTTTGAAGGAATTGTCGTATTACGCTCGATCAAAGCCGTCATCACGCCACCTAAAGTTTCAATACCTAGTGAAAGTGGAGTCACGTCTAATAATAAAACGTCTTTAACATCACCGGCTAAAACGCCTCCCTGAACCGCGGCGCCAATGGCCACAACTTCATCGGGGTTTACGGTACGATTTGGCTCTTTACCAAAAAATTCTTTTACCGCGCGTTGAATCGCCGGAATACGCGTTGAACCACCTACTAAAACGATTTCGTCGATTTCTGAAGTTTTGTATCCAGAGTCGGCTAAAGCTTTTTTACAAGGTTCAATTGAGCGCTTCACCAAAGACTCAGTCATTTGTTCAAACTTAGAACGTGATAATTTAATTTGTAAATGCTTAGGGCCCGACTGATCGGCAGTAATAAACGGTAAATTGATGTCAGACTCTTGCGCTGTCGAAAGCTCGATCTTTGCTTTTTCCGCCGCCTCTTTCAGACGTTGTAAAGCCATTTTATCGCTTTTTAAATCGATGC
>JACMNA010000027.1 GCA_014378765.1 Bdellovibrio sp.
AAACAGATCAAGCAGACCAAACAGTGCAGTGGAAAATGAACACAATATTAGGTTCGCTCTATTTGGTTGCTTCAAGCGCTGGTCTTCAGGGCGTTTACTGGTCAAAGCAATCAGTACCTTTATTAAAAAATTTAAAAGGTTCAACCAAGCCCATTAAAAATGTGGCCTTAGCCGCGCAAGAACTGTCTGAATATTTAAAGGGTGATCGAAAAAGTTTTAAGGTGCCGCTTGATTTAGTCGGAACTGATTTTCAAAAAAAAGTATGGCAAAAATTAGCTGAAATTCCTTACGGTGAAACGCGCTCGTATAAAGACATTGCGAAAGCGGTTAAAAACGTCAATGCCTTTCGCGCTGTAGGTACCGCTAACGGTAAAAATCCTGTGTGCGTCTTCATTCCGTGCCACCGAGTGATTGCGGCCGACGGCACTCTGGGGGGCTATTCTGGGGGCCTTGACAAGAAGGTCAAACTGCTAAAAATCGAACGCAGCTTATAGACTGGTAAAGACCTAAAAAATTGGTGCTTAATTTGCTCTCTTTATAAAGCAGACTTAAAGAGGGGTTTTAGCTATGATTTTTAGAGCGATTTACTTACTAATTTTGGCACTGTCGTTTAGCTTTACAGCGTACGCCAGTGGTCAACAGTGTAAATCAATTTTTGTTGATCATTCGCCATTTACGGAAATACCGGCTAATTTAGCTCAAGTTCACGAGACAGAAAAAGAAACGCTATCGCTGAAAGAAATTAAAACTCGTAATCGTGCGACTCTAAAAAAATTAGAAAATTACATTCCTTCAACCGATGGTGTTGGCGCCTCAGCCGTTCCTTATAAACAGCTGGTGAAGATTCAAAACATGCTTGGAGATCATCCGATCGTTGGAAAAGACGGCGTAGAAAAATACGACGACGTTAATGAGCGAGGCCCACGTATTGGGTATTGTTTTGGGCGCTCAACATTTGTACATCTTGTTTTAAAAATGATGGGCCTTCAAAACGAATCAGTCTTAAAAATTTGGGCGGTTGGTAAAATGACATCTTCAGAAGGTGGATGGCAGTTTCACGTGGCCACCGTAGCGTTCACCTCCGAACTAGGTTGGATGGTCGTTGATAATTATTTTCCGCAGCCAGTCAGTTTGAAAAAATGGTCTACGTTTTTTGCCGGTGAGAATCACGACGGCATGATGCGCTTTTATATTACCCCGGCCGAAAAATTCAATCTTCGCTCGGGCGCTTATCCAAGAGTTGATTTAGGATTAGATCTTCCGGCCTGTGTAGATTGTTATAAGAACTACTTCGTAGATATGCTGCGATGGCTACGAGGTCGTTCGGTGCGCTCGATGGGTCTCTCAAAATTAACGGGCCCATCGTTAGCGGATGACACCGTTGATATTCCCGCTGAATGGGGCTTATTCAAAAAAAAGAAAAAAATAAAATTTTAAGGATTAGAATTTAAATCTACTCCGAAGAGCAAATGCTCTAATAATCAGCTAGGCGATTACCTTCTCTTACATCGCTTTAGCAACGTTCTAGTTCACTTTATTACACCATCTCTGATTAAATGCTGTTCGACATATTGCGACATCCACCTATCTGGGGTATAAGGGTCAGGTTGCGAACATTTACGGGGGTAAATCTATGCCAAACACTGAGGCTTCATCTATTGAAAATACAATTGCACCACAAGAATCTGCTACCAAGGCAAAAGTGGAAGAAAAAGACCTTCGCGAAGATAACGATTCCGACGACGATGGCGATGAATCATTAACGGGGGCATCGGCACGGGCGCGTGAAGAAGCCGAAGCGGCGATTGAGTTAGAAAAATTAGCGCAAATGAATGGGTTTAATTTCGACGAAGAAAATGATTTCGATTTTGATGCCGTTGATAATATTTTAGATTTAAATGAAACCACGTTTCCGCAATTTACTTTAGCAAAGAATAAAGCGCGTTTTTTACGTATGGTTTCTTGGTACCGTCAAAAAGAAGAGTGGATTGAAGTTGCGCCGGTATCGGGTGTTACAAAACTTTTCAAACAACAAACTAAAGAACTTGAAGGCATTCGCTCAAGCAAATTAGATTACGAAATGGAACTTGAAACCGGAACTTTAACTCCGTCGCAGCGTTCATACCGCCGTGACGAATTAAAAATGTGCAAGGTTCAAGAAAAAATGGCCGTACATTTAATCTCTAAATTACAGATAAAGATTAAATCGGGTCGTAGATAGTTAGTTTGATAGTTATTTTTTAAATATAGACAATTGTCTTTTAGAAAGCGCATAATTTATTTCAATTATGCGCTTTTTTATTTTAGTCATCTCTACTTTATTTTACTTTCATTTTGCCCAAGCTAAGGCGACCTTCGCTGAAAAACACGTTTACCCGTTCACGAAAAATGTAACCGATCAAACTTCATTAATATTGCTTGGTGCGGGCGCTACTTCGGTTTTGCTGGCGAAGCCTTACGACGATCCGATGCGTGACGCTTGGAAGAACAACCAGCGTATGAACAAAGACCAGTCGAATATTGGTGATCTGTTAGGGTCGGGCGGAGCGGGCGTTTTAATTGTTGGCGCCCAATATTTTTTCGATGATGATTCTGACCATTGGGTTTCACACGGCCGCGCGCTCGTGTGGGGCACGATCAGTGTTTACACTTTAAAAGTCGCTTTCGGCCGGTCGCGTCCCGGTAATAGCGATAGTCATCATTCTTTTCCGTCGGGTCACACCACAACGGCGTCTGTAACGGCCACAAGCTTAACATATGAATACGGCTGGAAAGCCGCCGTGCTGGCGTATCCTTTAGCGGTGTTCACCGGCTTATCACGTTTAGCGGATGATGCCCATTGGACGAGTGACATTGTGGGCGGCGCTTTCCTAGGTTTCATTATTGCGCGCGCCAATGATTACTCTACTAGTGAGATTGAAAAATCGTCTCACGCTTCAGTTTTTTATCCCGTTATAGAGCCCGATCAACTGGGCTTAGGTTGGGTTTATTTGTTCTAATCGATTCAGATCGATACACATTTCCCATTTTAAAACTATTTTCATTTTTTTTTAAACAACCCCTCATCTTTTTTTAGATCAAACCGATACATTCATTGTGAGTCGTTTGATTCATTTAACTATTAGGAGGAAGCCCCATGGCTCGTTCATTTGTATACATCGTTAGTGAGAATCCAGAAGTTGTCGATCAAGTTAAAAAATCTTGCGAAGGTCAAGACGTTAGCTTTTTCAATTATCAAGGCCAACAATGGAGAGAAGGATTAGACAATCCATTTTTTCGTTCGCAATTAGTGAATGGAGTTCCAGCTTTATCATCTGGCTCACACCCATTAACTTCGGAGCCAATGATGAATAACCTAGTATCATTTCCCGGACAGCCGCCAGAAGGCAAAGTTCAGAAAATGGAAGACATGGAAGCGAAAGCCATTGAAGCGGCCATCGGTCAATTCAAGGGTAATTTAACTGAAGCCGCTAAAGCTTTAGGAATTGGTCGCGCCACTTTATATCGTAAAGTAAAACAGTATCACATCGACCCTTCCCAGGCTCGTCGTCGTAAAGTAGCGGCTTAATTTTAGCATTAAGCGCTTCATATCGAAACAGATCGATAGGATATTAGATACGGTGTTTATAACGCCACTCGCTGCGGCTCCGGCTGCATCACTCGCTGCGGCTCGACATTGATCGAGCCGTCTCGTTTTTTAGGGATACTTCTGTCATACTAGTTCTATGACGCAAAAAAATATTACCATTCTTTCAATGTGTGCCGTGGTTCTTGGAGCTGTGTTTGTTAACGAAGTAATCGTTAAGACCGGACGCTCTGATCAAGACCGTGCGGTGGCCAGTTTTGGTGAACGTTTTGAACCCAATCAAATTAAATGGGAACACGAATTAGCGCAAACCGTGTCTAAAGATGCAAAAGCTAAAACGCTATTAGGATCTAAACCTAATTTGCAAGATCGTCTATTATTTGAAGTGTTCGAAGGTCGCTACGAAGCGAAATTAGAGCAAGGTCAAATTCAAAAAATTTCTCTTTTGCAAAATCAAGCGCCGTTAGAACTTAAAACCGAATCCTTTATGAACGAATACGGAACGTTATTAAAAACTTACGATTCGTATGCCGTGACTAACGTAGATGCCCGTAATGAATCGGTGCAATTAAAAAATAAGGCCGGCGATAGCGTTGGACTTTTAAAAATCGAGCGCGACGACCAAGGTCGAGTGCTGAATATCGAAATTCAATAATTTTTTTTAACTCGGGGCTATTCATCTCGGGTTTTCCAATGAAAAAACCGATAAATCTATATGGTTTATCAAGATATCAGCAATCAAAATTCAAGTGAATCAAACGAAAAATTTTCTGCTCCGGCCCTGTTAGACCGATTTTTTTCGGTTTTGATTGATTACATGGTACTTTCACCTTTTATTAGCTTTGCGATTTACATTTTTTTTAAAGATGCCATTCTTTACTGGCGACAAAACCCAAGTGCGCCCGAACAAGATTTACTGATGGTGATTGTGGCCATCAGTGTTGGTTTTAGCTTCTGCGTGCTGCAAGCTCTATTTATTTACTTTTGGCAGGCGACTCCCGGACAATATTTTTTAAAAATAAAAATTCAATTCGAAGGGCCCGCACACTTTATTTTTTGGCGCGCGCTTCTTCGACAAGTGGGGTTTGCAATAAGTCCGCTATTTTTAGGTTTACCGTGGCTTGCGATGCTGGGGCACACTGAAGGTAAAGCCTTCTACGATCGGTTAGCCGAAACACGGGTGGTTAGCTTGATGTCGTCGATCGATACATTTTCTTTTGAAAATGAACCGAAGTACTGGCGCTCGTTGCTTGCAACTTTAATTTTATTCGTAAGTTTTTTATTCGCCGGCGTGCTTTGTATTCAGTACGGAAAAATTGTTCACCGGGTGGCTAGCTTTCAAAAATTAGATCAAGAAAAGTTCTTCTGTGAAGAGTTAGGTGAAATTCCAATTACGGCGCGTCTGCAAACCGCTGTCGCTATGAATTTAACTAATCAACTTTCAGATGAGTGTTTAGATAAAGAAGCCGATTTTGCGCTGTGGAAAATGAAAAGTGGCCAAATTAGTTTAGCGTACTTCGCGAAATCTTTGACGGAGCCGGATGCAGAAAGCGAAGCCACTTATTTAAACCAGGCTTGTCGCGAAGAAGAAAATAGCAGTTTTGATGACAAAACTTTTGGATGTCAATTAGCCCATAGTTTTTCAACGCAAAAATTTAACCAGCTTTATGCGGCCTTAAGTAATCGTCACGGTCTTTTAGCAAAAACTTTTAAATATGAACTGGGTCTTATTTTAAAGAAAAAATCAGACACTTTTGCCAATTTTCAAGCGCTGCAAGAGTTCGATTCGCAACGCCTGGTAAAAAAGTACTTGCTGACTGAAATGTTAAAAGAAAAATCATCTAAAAGTCGAAGCCCGGCTTCGGCGGATGACGCAGCTGAAAAAATATTCGATGCGAAGCTAGCTGAGAAGTGGATGCAAGAGCTATGATCGTACCGGGCCAGTTTAGCAATTTAATTAAACGACCCCACTTCAGCCTATCCTGGACATTCGTGGTTTTAAATATTTTAGTATTTGCCGGAACAAGTTTTTTCTTCACTAAGTGGCCTTCGGTTTCACTGGGGCAAGGCCTCAAAGATAAAAATTTTGCAGTATCAATATCAGAAATGCACCAACAGACACTTGATCCAATTGAAAGAAAAGGGACGCCCGTCCCCGCATTAGAAGCGCTGCGGGACCATCGTTTTTGGAAAAAGGTACGAACTTTTCCGTTTACGGGCGATCAAGTTCAAATCGAAAAAAATCGAGCGATGCTTTTAAAATTTCAAGAAGAATACTATGCCTCTTCGCAATACCAGCTGGGCTTAGGGGCCCTCGAGACTTCACCCTGGGCTTGGGTCACTTACCAATTCACGCACGCTTCGATTATTCACTTAGTGGGTAATGTGCTTTTTATTTTTTTAATTATTTCTTACCTTGAACTTGAAGTCGGATTTTTTTGGCTGGTAAGTATTTATTTGCTGGGCGGCTTTGGTGGCGGGCTTAGTTATTTGCTCTTTGAAGGCGCCGGAAATATGGCGATGGTCGGCGGTAGTGCCTCGGCCTCGGCTTTGATGGCTTTCTTAATGCTGATTAAAAATAACAAGTTAATTCCGTGGAGCTATTTGCTAGCGCCCGTCCCCCGTGGCTACGGCGTAATTTATCTGCCGGCTTTCTTTATTTTCCCTTTTTATATTATGTCTGATTTTATAGCGGTCTTGTGGGAACCCGCGGGACTGCAATCGGCCATTGCCGTGTCCGCCCACATTGGTGGCGTGTTTGTTGGTCTAATTTTAGGTATAATTTATTTGACAGAAGAAAAGCTTAAAAAATATTTCATTCGAACGGGCGTCTTACTAGAAAATGATTTGACGGACGAAGGCAAAATTTAGAAGGTGATCCTAGTTTTATAAAACTTAAAGGAGCCTGTTATGAAAAACATCATCGTAATTATTTTCGGATTAACTTTAATGGCAACTGCGGCCCACGCGGCTGATACCAGCTGGACGGGCGAAGCCAAAGTTCCCGTAACAACTGGCAAATACATCACCGGCGGTATTTTAGGTAGTACGCTTGGTTTTGGTATCGGTCACGGCGTTCAAGGTCGCTATGCCGACAAAGGTTGGATTTTCACGGCGGGTGAAGTAGCGGGTTTATTAATTTTAACTCCGGCGGCCGCTCAGTGCGCAAAAGATAATGAAAATAATTCGGATAAGCAGTGTTCAAATTCACAGAAATCAATCGTGACGGCGGGATACTTAGTATTTTTAGGTTTTCACATCTGGGAAGTAGTAGACGTATGGACGGGGGCTACGCCAGTTGATGAAAAAGTTGGTGCCTTTATTATTCCAACGAACAATGGCGCCATGGCCGGATTATCGTACCGTTTTTAATTCGAAGAGAATAAAAAAGTATATTCAAATTTCGCTATTGAAAGCTCCTCTCACCGACCGAGGAGCTTTTTTTTTACATTCCTTGCGTTTCAGTTTCTTCCGGCGCAAATCCTCGGCGCATCGTATTTTCGGTGACTACGATCGGCTCGGTAAATTGTTTTAAGTAATCAGGTCCACCGGTCTTTGAACCGATACCCGACATTTTAAATCCACCGAATGGATGTCGATCAACCATCGCGCCTGTGATGCCGCGGTTTATATAAAGGTTACCCACTTCTAATTCATTTTTTACTTTTTCAATATTCGCCGGCGAGCGCGAAAATAATCCGCCGGTTAAAGCGTACTCAGTTGAGTTTGCAATTTCAATTGCGTGATCTAAATCTTTCGCTTTAATTACGGTCATCACCGGACCAAAAAATTCATTCTGAGCCACGTCGCTGTTACCATCGGCGCCCCCGATAATTGTGATTGGTACGAAATAGCCCCCTGTAGGAACCTGCCCTTTATAAAGTATTTTATATTTTTGGCTGGCATCATCAATTACTTTTAATAAGCGCGTGTAAGCCTCTTCATCGACAACTGGTCCTAAATATCCTTTGGGATTTTCGGCCGATGAAATTTGCAATGAGCCCGCGGCTTCCACTAAGCGATCTACAAATTTATCATAAACGTCTTGCAGAACAATTACTCGAGAAGCGGCTGAACATTTCTGGCCTGAAAAACCAAACGCTGAGTAAAGTACTGAGTCTACGGCTTCATCTAAGTCGGCGTCGTTATCGATGATCAGGCCGTTTTTACCGCCCATTTCGATGATGCAACGTTTGACGTGCTGCTGGCCGACTTGTACGACCGCCGCATTACGCGCAATCAACAGACCCACGGTTTTTGAACCCGTAAAGGCAATCGTTGTCGTGTGCTTGTGTTTTACTAAGAAATCACCCACTTCTTCGCCGTAGCCCGGCAAGAATTGAACGACCGAGGTTGGCACGCCCGCTTGTTTTAAAATATCCATCAAGCCTTGGGCAACTAAAGAACTTTGTTCGGCCGGCTTCATGACGACGGTGTTACCAGTAACGAGGGCCGCGGCCACTTGGCCGGTTAGAATCGCGAGCGGAAAGTTCCATGGCGCAATCACAGTCACCACTCCACGCGGTTTATAAATGTACTGACTGATCTCGCCTGGTGCATGGCCCACGCGAAGTGGTTTTTGCAATTCGCGCATGTTTCGAGCGTAGTAACGTAAAAAGTCGATTGCTTCCGCCACGTCGCCATCAGCTTCGGCCCAAGGTTTACCGACTTCTAAAATTTGCGTTGCCATTAACTTATATTTATTTTGCGCCATTAAGTTAGCGGCTTTATCTAAAATGGCGGCGCGATCATTCGGGCTAACTTTGCGCCAAGTAGAATAAGCTTTGTGCGCGCCTTGAATAGCAATTTCCGCCATCGCCGGCGTTGCCATGTGAACTTCAGCCACAACTTTTGCGGTATTCGAAGGGTTCACTCGATTAAATATTTTTTCGCACCTCATTGCTTTGCCATCGATCACGGGATGAACCGTACGCGGTAGTGTCGCCGCTAATTCATTTAACGCGCGCAAAGTATTTTTGCGCACATCTTCAATTGCAAAATCTAATAACGGTTCGTTATGAAATAAATTAGCTTTTTTCTGAACTACGGGGCTAGTTGGTGTTAACCCCACCGAAGGATCTTTTAATAATTCCGCCGGAGTTTTACTTTCTGCAAATTTTCCACGGAGCCAAGATTCATTTGAAGTATTTTCTAATAAGCGACGAACTAAATACGCCATACCCGGAATTAATTCTCCGACCGGGGCGTACTCGCGCACACGGTAACCCATTTCAGCAAAAGTTTTTTTAATCGGCTCGGCCATTCCGTAAAGCATCTGAATTTCAAATGCGTTCTTTGGTAGCCCCAACTGCTGTGCCTTCACTAAAGCCGCGGCTAGCGTTCGCACGTTGTGCGAAGCTAAAGCCACGCGAATGTGTTTGTAATTCTCTAAAAGAAAATTTGCGCACGCTTCATAGTTTGCGTCGCTTTCGGCCTTAATCGTGTAGACGGGGATTGGCCAATCACGCTGCTGCGCTTCGATGGTTTCTGAATCCCAATAAGCGCCCTTCACTAATCGAATTGTAAATGGCGTTCCGCGACTGCGTGCAAATTCAGTAAGCTCTTTAATATCTTGAAATGAATCACGTAGGTAAGCCTGCACCACGCAGCCGAAAAAGCGGTAATTTTTTAATTCTGTTTCAGCAACAAGTTCTTTAAAAACTTCTACGGTCATATGCTTAACCGCGTAGTGTTCCATATCTAAATTTATAAATACGCCTAGTTCCATTCCGCGTTTAAACAACGGGCGAATGCGATCTTTTAAAATCGTTTTTGTTTCTTCCCACGCCTTATCATTAATTTGTGAATACAGCGCGGTCATTTTAATCGACACGTTGATTTTTGGAATAGGTCCGTCGGCATCGCGATCAAGTAATGGATTCTCATCCCAGATGGCGGCGTCTTTTGCTAGCCACTCGATGAGTTCTAAATAGCGGCGTTGGTAATCAAGAGCTTCTTTTTCTGACAAAGTTGCTTCACCTAAAATATCAACCGTGAAAGTTAAATTATTTTTGCGCGCTTTTTTTAAAACGTTCAGCGCATCTTGCGGATTTTCGCCCGTGATAAACATTTTCGCCATCGAAGTTACATTTTTTTTAATCGCGCCGGCCATTAGCCCCGGAGCTAATGAGCCTAAACCAAGTCCCACGTTAAAAACCGCGGGTAATTCAGTCTTACCACCTTCTGAAAAATATTCTTTTAAGTGGGTGGCGACATCATCGCCCGATTTTAAAGCGGGAAGCACGTCAACAAAACGAAACATGTTAATTTTAAACTTTTCATTTTTCATGCTCCAGTCCATGATAGACCCATACCAAAAATCTTTTGAAAATAACGAGACCTTTGATTGCGATTCCATTCTTTTTAGAATTTCTTCGCCCAAGTTGATAATTTTTGATTGCGTGTTTTGATCGCTCATAAAGCTCCTTCACTGCCTGAAATAACTCAAAGCCTGAAGGAGTCTCCTTTATTCAACGTCCCAATGGCAAGTTAAAAGCTCGCGGTTTGCGGCCGTCAATCTGGCTTGCAAAACGTCGCCTGATTTAAGGGACGCTACGCCTGCCGGAGTGCCCGTTAAAAGCAGATCCGAAGGCATCACCGGAAAATGATTTTTAATGTGCTGTAGAAGTATTTCGGGATTAAAAATCATGTCACGGGCATAACCCGATTGAACGATCTCGTTATTTTTAATCAGTTGAAATTGTAATTCTTCTTGTGTGTCGATATCGGCTAAACTCACCCATGATCCAAGCGGGCAGGCCCCTGTAAAAGATTTCGCTGACGTCCACGGTTGGCCTTTTGCTTTCGCCTCCGCTTGGGCATCACGCGCGGTCAAATCCAGAGCCAAAGAAACATGGCTAAGTTTGAGGTTTTCGTCGATCCAATAAGCTAATTCTAATTCGTGGTGCACATCTTTTGACCAAGCGGGGATTTTGATCTTTGAACCAGTTTCGACACAGCTTCCGGCCTTTAAAAAGATCATTGGTGATTTCGGAATTTCAGCTTTCATTTCGCGGGCATGATCTGCATAATTTCTGCCCACGGCCCAAATATTCCGAATCAACTTTGCATTCACAGCTTCATGCCTTTGGTCATCGTGGGAGAACCTTTTCGAATCAGGGTCCACGTGCCATCAAGAATTTCAAAAATCACAAACTGCGCTGGAGACCAATGCGAAAATTCAAATGACTTCAAGTCTTTATCGCATTTTATTAAACTCATTGCTTCTTCGATCCAGTCGTAGTGAGTGCAAATATAGTGTGTTTGATTGATAGTCTTTGCACTTTGTTTTTCAAACGCATCTAAAAATTTTTGGATGCGGTGGTGAAAATCGCCGACGCTTTCGTTGTTCAAGCGGAGATCTAAAAGTTCGTTAATTTGAACTTCAACTTTTTGCTCTTCGCACATGGACTTTAGGGTTTGAGTCGTTCTGATTTTGGGCGAAGCCCAGGCGTGCGTTGGAGCGGGCAGTTCGTTTTGTTTCACAAGCGCATTTAATACACGAGCTTGATGAAAACCTTCTGGATTAAGTTCGGGATCTTCGAAAGGAGTGATCCCTTTTTGGGCGTGTCTGACTAATACAAATTTCATAGGTTAGTCAGAATACCTTAATTCTTGAGTGCACCCAACAGATTTGTTAATTTAACTCTATGGCCAAAGTAAACCGCTTCGTCTCTGATGACTTTACAATCCGAATTGCTGCCGTCGACGCCACGGAAGTTGTCAAAGAAATGCAAAAGCTGCATAACGCCTTTCCGCTAGCCACCTCAGGAGTTGGAAAAGCCATGGTCGGTGCTTTACTTTTAGCAAGTCAGCTAAAAGATAAGCAGCAAGTGGGCCTATTATTTCGTGGTAACGGTGCGCTAAAAAGTATTTACGCCGAAGCCGATTATGAAGGCCACGTGCGCGCTTATACGCCGAACCCGCAGTACCAGCCACCAAGCTACGAAGGCGGGCTTAAACTAGCCGAAGCCTTGGGCCACGGAACATTAACCGTCGCGCGCCACCAGCCTTTTCAAAAACAACCTTTTAACGGCACGGTCGAAATTGTTAGCGGCGAAATCGGCGAAGATATTGCTCACTATCTTCATCAGTCCCACCAAATTAGATCTATAGTGGCGCTCGGAATTTACATCGATCAGTTAGGAAAAGTCGTAAAGGCCGGCGGAGTCATCATCGAAGTTATGCCCGGAGTTGATGAAGCGGTGGTCGAGCGCCTCCAAAAAAATGCGGATCATTTAAAGCCCAGTGTATCAAAAATTTTGCGTGATGGCGGTGAGCCAATCGATTTAGTGAAACCATACATGGAAGGTATTCCCTTCAGTCAGGTCGAGCACGATCACGAAGTAAAATACCATTGCCCGTGCGATGAAGACCGCGTAATTGCGGCCCTGGAAATTTTAGGGGAAGCTGATTTACAAGATATGATTGATAAAAGCGAAGAGCCCGAAATTATTTGCCAGATGTGTGGCAAGCCCTATCACTTTAACGTCGAGCAGGTCAGTGAAATTCGCGAGCGCGTGCACCGGAATTCTTTGCATTAACTGCAAAGGCAATTACTATGCAACTAATAATTATTACATTAAAGTCCATTGTCATACCGATTTTTCTTGCGGTGCTAATTTGACAGGCTCCCGAAAAAAAATGTTTTACTCGAGTGACAACAATTAAACCGCGCGGTAGTCGGTAAGGCCTGTGAAAATACTGTTTTACCTAGCCGCATTTTTGTTTTTATTTTCAAGCTTATGTCCTGCGCAAGCATTGCCCCAGTTCGATCGTAAAACCGTAGCAATTTTAAAACGCGCACAAGTTTCCGTAGACAAAGATAAAAAATTAATGAAATTCTTCCGCCAAAGCGGATTTTTTTTAGGCGACCCTGAAGTGCGGACGCACGCAGATTACCGATCGGTGATTTTCAAGCAGATGTATCGTCAAAAGCTTAACCATCTAAAAATTCAAAATTGGTCGGTCGTGGGCGGAGATGTGCGCTGGCACTCTTTGGGTAATCATTTGAAGCCTTATTTGCAAAAAAATATTTATGCGTTAGCTTCCGATATCAAGTGGGACCAATTAGTTCCGGTTGATGAACTTATTTTAAATATAAAGAAAAGTCGGATTGAGTACCGGTTAGCTTTGAATAAAAAAAATCGTTTAGTACCTGTCTACAATATTTACGAACGAGCCCCCTTGGGTGCAACCGCCATTCTTTACGTGATTGATGCCCAGTCTGGTCAACAAGTGGGCCAGCAGTCTTTGCATCATCGCTTTGAATCTGGGCCAACTCCGATTTATGTTTTTAACGCCAAAGACAAAATTCAAAACGGAGTCATTGCAAATAATGATGTTAGCTTTGACGCCTCAAAAAAATGCCAAGTTCTTTCGGCCGACGGAGTGCCCGATAAAATTTATCCGCAAAATTGCCAATTGGTTTACGATGGACGAACTTTTTTGGCTGGATCCGACGAATCAGCCCGACGGGCGCAGCGAAATAGTGATGTGACCTTAAAATTTTACCGCGATGTTTTGAATCAGAATGGACTTGATTCGGGTAAGAACATGCAAAAATTAGCGATCATTAGTGTCGTGCATGTCGGCGTCGATCTCGATAACGCCTACTGGGACGATGACATGAAGGTCATAATGTACGGCGATGGCAACATTAACGAAAAAACCTGGGACTATACGCGCGCTCTTGATATCTCGGCACACGAATTCACTCACGGTATTATTTCTCAAACCGCCGGACTTAAAATGGAAGGCGAGTCGGGAGCGTTGAACGAAGGCTTCGCCGATATTTTTGGAATTTTAGTTTCGCGCGCGAACGACACAACCGAAGATTGGGCCATCGGGCGCAATTTATTTATCAAACCAAAGCGCGGTAACAGTGACGTCACGTTACGATCTTTAGCGAAGCCAGATATTCACCAGTATTCTAAGCGTCTTTGCGCAAACATGACGTGCACAGAAGATAACGATTATTGCGAAGTGCACGCGAACTCTACGATCTGGAGTCACGCGGCTTATTTGATTGATATTTATTTTCAAAGTATTTTAAAATTGAATCCGCGCGAGGCGGATGCGAAGTTAGCGAAACTTTATTTTTTAACTCTCACGCATCGACTGCATGAAAATGAAACCTTGCGTGGGGCGGCCGCGCAGTTAAGCCAAACTTGCCGCGAAATTTATGATGCGCCCACTTGTCAAATCGTGACCCAATCATTACGAGACGTTGAGTTGTTGTAAACTAATGACAGATCATTTCACTTTCACCTCGCGCGCGGCTGGAGGCCGGGGTTTTTGCCCCTTCCAGCGAAGGAAGTTGTGATGTGTTGGTATCACTCATAGGGTTCCACGATCGTGGAGGAGTGATGGCTTGTCTTACTTTGATACATAGCAACTGGCTTGCCAACTTTCGGACCTTAATCATTTCAATAAGATGCAGATGAAGGGGCCATCTTAGCACTGTAAATTAGAAACATCTGTCCAATAGCGGTGCGAAATACCTCTTAGGTACGCCTAATAGCACCTATAACCAAAAGTTTGTCAGGGGTGTTAGCGTGAAAAGGTTATATAAAAAAATTGGTCCAGATTGAGCCAATAGGAATGAATAAATGCGATCTGACTTTTAATAGCTGGAGTGGGTTTTGAAAAGACTAATAGTAGATGAAAAAAGCGAAGTCGTTTTTAATTTTAGGGTTAGGATTTGCGATCGCATTTGTGGCGACGTCGTGTTCCCCTAAGAAACAGAATGACTGCGGCTTTGTCCAAAATGTCTACGGTCAAAGAATCGCGTGGAAGGGTAAAAAACCCGTCATGGTTTATCTAGACTCCAGTGTGCCAGCCAATTTGAAACCAGCTATATTGCGCGCTGCTCAAACCTGGGAAACCCAGATTGGGCGCAAAGTATTTGAAATCTCTGAAGATTCTTCTCAAATAAAAAATTCTCCGCGCGATCAAAAAAATGCTATTTACTTTTTGTCAGAATGGGAGTCAGATAAATCATCTGAACAAGGAAGAACATCTGTCTACTGGGCGGGTGACGAAATTCAAGAAGCGGATATCCGTATCAACGCTGCAGACTTCAGTTACTATGATCAAAATACGCAAGTGCTCGTTGGTTCTTCACGGCTCAAAACGGCCGGCAAAGCCCCGACGGATGGTTACAGTTTCGAAGCCTTAATTCTTCACGAGATGGGACACTTCTTAGGTCTCAGACATCGTGATGGACCAACGGTGATGGCGACTCATTTACGGCCGTACGATAACCGAGTTCATCTGTCAGAATCAGATCAAGAGTCGGTAAGTTGTGAATACAAATAGTAGGACTAAGTAGACTGATTGCATAGAATGCACATAGTTGAAATATAAGTTGTAATAAGTTTAAAAGAAATTGAATAGTAGGGACCGTATGAAAGACATGAAACACGTAGAAAAAAATTTGAATCTAAATATATCTGAGCCAGAAATTTCTGGTACGGCAGCAATCGAGTTTAGTGACGTGGTTGTGTATCATGAAATGGCTGATCAAACGGCGGTACGTCTTAATTTATTTGAACAAGTGAGTTCTCAGTTGCAACAGCTTGAAACCATGATTCAGCGTCGTGAATTTGTCATGAAAGAAATATTTCAACATATCACCGAGTAATTTAAGGCTTTGATCTCTAAATTATGTCTCGTCAATTTCCGGATTTTCCATCGCCTCTAACTTAGGAATTGTGAATCGCACATAATCGCCTACTCTTTCGCGAGTCATGCCCTCGTTGCTGACGGGGCGGTCGAATTTAAACTCTTCGCGGAAAGTTTGAAAGTTATTCGTACGCATAATTTTAGTTCCATCGTCGGCCTGGTCACCAAATTTTCTTTGGCCCGACACGACGGCGCGGTTACGGTGGATCGATACCCGCAAATTATCTTTTTCATGTTCGGGAGCGTAGGCCTCAATCACGTAACCTTGTTGATTTTCAGATATGCGGCTGCCGCGGTTTTGTACGCGGTAAAAATCATCAGTCTCTTTAGTTTCATAGTTTTGCTGAATAGTTTGTTTGGGCGCGGCCGAAGTTTGAGCTTTGCGATTATAAATTTGCTGTTTATCGCCAACGGTTTCAGTTTCATTGTTTGGGTCTGTTTCAATGGCCCGCGAAGCCGGTGATTGTGGTTTGAACTGACCCGCGCGCAGTTCTTTCACTTCGGCTTCGCGCTGGGCCGCGGCCAGTTTCGCCTGACCGCCGCGCTCGGCACGGGCTTCGATCGAGTTATCGACTCCGCCTGATTTGATGTGATTAATGGCGGCCGCTGATTCGGCGTCGACGCGCATTGATTGCTCGGTGAAATGCTGGCGTAAAGATTTCAGTTCTTCTTTTTGCGCGGCCATTAGATCGCGTTTTTTTTGCGCCTGCTCTTGTTGAATTTGTCGTAAATACGTCTTCGGAGATGTTGGTTTTATTGATTCAGCCATATGATGTTAGTGTATCAAATCAATAAGTTAGATTGGCTAAAAAAAGAAATATGATTTAATTCTGGGCTTTAGTTGGTTGATCACAGCGCGCTTTAAAAAAGTCAGTGCGACCCTTACAGCGCCAAGTCTGGACGTAAGTCAGTTTTTCATCGGGCGCCAAAGGATAGATCGTTTTATATTGGTTGGGGTCTAAGGTCGTTTGAATGTGCTTAGCGCTCTTGGTTTTTGTATTTGTTAGTAATAGCGTGAAGGTGCGGTATTCAGCTTTTGCGTTTTTGCTTAGCAAGTTTACGGCAAAAAAAGTAAGGACTAATATTTTTAAATTAAGCTTTCGCATCTTATGGGACTTATCGGCTTTTTTTGAAATTCCTAAAAGGTCCAGTTTGGCGAGGGGTCAGTCTTGATAAGCCCGTGGGCTCAGTGCGGGTGTTTCTGGTGCGAGCGTAAATTATTTTCTATGATATAGAAATAGGCGCGAACGATACGGTGCTGAGATTCTTGGTCTAAAGTGTTTATAAAATCTTTTTTATCATTCAGAGTTTTAAATTGCAGAAGTTTAATCAAATCGTCTTGAATACGTTTCAGATTTTCAACTTCAAAAAAGTTTTCTTCGGAATACGGCTGCTTGAAGACTTCGGCAATAAGAGTATTTTCGAAAAGTACGTGAATACCATGTTCGGAATGAGTCAGAATTGACTTCAAATTACTGACTTGTTTTTCATCCAGATAAACTTCTACTTTAGACAAAAATTCTCCCGTACTGTCTTTCAGCGTAGCGCTCCGTTTTATTTTTGCAATACTCGCGCGCGCTATGACTAAACCAGTCATTACGAATGCCTCGTGCGTGTTTTGAAGTTTTCATCTAGTATTTAGGCATAGGAGAATGATGTGAGTAAAGTTGCTAGCAAATTGAACAAAAACATTAAAGTCGGTCGCAAAAATAAAACAATCAAAATTAAAATGCGAAAGGCTTTGCCTCCAAAACGTAAGGCGCGAGCGGGGCACAAAGCCCAGAAAAAAGTGCAAGAAAAAGAATTAATTATTATCGACGAAAAGCAAGGTTTAATCTTTGAAAATGATAAAACTTTATTTGGATATTTCTCGGTGCCGATTAAAGAATTCGAAAATAAATTTCAAAAACATTACAACCCTAAAAACGATTTTGCGCTGACGGAACAGGTTGAGCACGAGTCATTACTTGAAGAAACATTAGATGACCCCGATGAGATTTGGTTAGACGATTCGACCTTTGAAGACTTATCTGTGCATACGATGATCAAAAAATTTGAAACCATTCAGCATACATTTTTTTACGTGGCGATGGTTTATATTTCTAGTGACGATAACTTTCCCACGTTCGTCTTTTTTCACTTTCCGACCCGCGATCCTGAATTGGTCGAACTTTTTAGAGAAAACGAAATTATTTTTCATCGTAAATTAGAAACAATTCAATTTGCGGCGCTTGAGGGTGATTCATTACTTGAGGGTGATCACTTAGCCATCGGTCTTTTAGAATCAATGTTGAAAATTCGCGGTGATAAAGATATTCCGACCGATCAATTTCAAACTTATACTGAATGCCGTGATTCAACTATTGATTCTCCCGACGAAATTTGGCGCAAGGTCGATACCGAAGGGCACGTATTGGTCGCATTTATAAAAGAATTTGAAGATATGGGAATTACCGATTTACACTATATTGTGATCACCGAAGAAGAGACAGAATCGCAGGTGAATTCGTTATTATTTTCATTTCCGACCAATGATATCTCGTTAGTCGATCGCTATCGACAGGGCGAAAACCTCGAGGCCGAAGAAGTGGCGACAGAGTCTAGTCACTAGTCGCGCGAAGCAGCTTGTTTGTTAATTAAAAACAAAAGCCATTGAAAGTTTGCGTGAATTGATCTTCGCTCCAACCAGTCACATTAGTCGCAGCTAGCGGATGTAATTGTTGTAGAAGGGCCACGCGCGGCGTGCCATCGGCGTTCAATTGATAATCAGTGGGCTTGGCATAGAACACCGGAATCAAAGTATTAATTTGTGAAACAACTTTGCCCGTCGAATCGTAGACGACGGCCTTAATAACTTGAAAGACTCCCGCATTATCATTCAACTGAACATAAAGTCCGGTCGTTTGGTTAATTTGGCTAGTTGCTAATTGAGTCAACGCCGCCGAAGTAGTTTGTGAATTTGAATAAGTATAGGTGTAAAAAGTTAAAGGCGTTTGGTCTAACTCGCTTGTTGCGCCATTCGCGCGCCATTTAAAAAATTTGATAACGTTGCCGGCTGTTAGATTTGTTTGTGATAGGGCCGCAGTCTTAATTTTAATCCAATCCGGTGCTAAAGCCCCCGCGGAATCGCGAGCAATCGCCGTATTTAAAGTGAAGTTAGTATCTGACGAGCGGCCACACTGTGCCAACAATTTATCTGAGCTAAGTACGATCATATTCGAAGGCTGATTAGTTAAGATGGGATTAGTTTTTGAATTGCTACAAGCCGTTAGAAAACCAACAAAAAGAATTGCAACTAATTGATGATGAATTCGTTGTGAGTTTTTTTGAGATAAGTTTTGCGGTGTGTTCAT
>JACMNA010000028.1 GCA_014378765.1 Bdellovibrio sp.
ACTAACGGGGCCGATTTTACTAACGGGTCTGGCGATTGCCTTTCTATCAAGTGCATTGCCTTACTCGCTGGAGATGATTGCACTTAAGGGATTATCTCGCAGTACGTTTAGTATTTTAATGAGCTTAGAGCCAGTGTTCGCGGCGCTATCGGGATATTTATTCTTAAAAGAAGATTTAACTTTGCTGCAACTTTTTGCCATTGCATTGGTGATCACGGCCTCACTGGGAAGTTCGTTGACGGCGATTAAAAAAACCCAAGCGGTTTAGGTTTGGGTTTTTTTTCTGCAAATTATTTATTTACAAGTACAAGTTGATACCACATCTTTTCCGCAAGAAATGATTTCAGTTGTTCCAACGGTTGATTCGTTGCAAACCTTACGGTTGCCTGCGCACGGTCCTGCGACAAAGCTATTGCTTCCCCAGCCACAGCTAATTACTTTAGCAGGTTCTGGAATGCCCGGGCCACTCGCCACAGTAAAGTGGTAGGGATAAGAGCGCACACCTAATGTTTTATTAAACCAAAAAACGCGAAATGTTTTGCCCGCAGCACTGGCTGGAATTTTATACCCCATACTAGAATAGACTGCGCCGCCATTAGCTCCATAGGCTGTTCCACCGTAGCTGTATCTAAAGCCTAGTTGATCAACGTAATTGCCTTTGGTTACGGTTTCATATTTAGTTGAGTCATTACAATTTTTGTTTTCGCCAGAGACTTCAATGCAAATTCCATAGTCGGCGTGATGGGGATCATTAATCATAATACCAATTTCTTCGTTCACTTGAAAAAAATGCGATGGTACTAGGTAGTTATCCTTTTTAGAATAAGTTATGCGAGTGAGTGCCGCTAAGGGAGCTGGATCGTTCGGATCACAATTCACTACAGGACGTACGCATCTTGGCGATGATGGATGATATTCGTATCCTTTCAATGCTGAGCTTTCGTTGCAGATTGGCAGGCCATCGCTACCGCCAGCGTTTCGTAAAGAATATCTTCCGACTACCCAAGAATAGCTGCACGCATTCATTCCGGGAGTAGCTACTGCTAATCCGGGAGCGCTTGAGGTACTGAAATTCGCGTTTGATGGATCCGTTAATGTCGTGGAAGCAACGGAGCGTCCTACAACCATAGTTGAGGACATATTTGATGAGGCACCTGGTATTGCTGATACACCTGTCTGCAATCCGGCTGAATTAAAACCTTGAGGTGAACAGTTTTGAAAAAAGACTGTTAGCGCGAGTGCGCCCACAACCACAGATAAAAGAACAATCGGCTTACGACCAATATTAATAGGCTGCATTGATAACCCCCGTTACTTATTGTATCGGTTTGTTTCAGATTTGTCTAAAGACCTTGGTCGAGTTATTCTCGAGCTGAGACAAATTAAAATATTAACTCCAATCCAGTCGACCTCCGCGCGGGCTGCCTTGCGGTGAAACTTCACGCCTTTCCGTTTTGTGCGAAAAGGTTTCAACGTAATCAACTAACACCGAAGTGCCCAGGCCGCGCTTTTGAATTTTACCTTCCATAATTAAAAAGCGCGAGCGGCGAATGATCTCTTCGTATTTTTCAAAAGTTTCACTTTTAAAAACGGTATCGATGCAGCCGAATTCATCTTCAAGGGTAATAAATGCCGTGCCCTTAGCTGGGGGCGGGCGCTGTATCACGGTTAAGATGCCCGCGTAACGAATGCGTCGGTCACGCGGTAGGCGCTTTATTTGCACCGACGTCAGCGGTGGTAAATGCGGTAGCTCCACGCGTAAGGCCTTCATAAAATTTCCGTGCAGTGAGTATCCGGTTAAGTTGTAATCGGTTCTAATTTCTTCCAGCAGCGACATCTTATTAAAAAGCGCGGCCGGTTCAGAAAACCGCGTATGCTCGTCAAATAATGATAACTGCGCGCTGTCTTTTTGTTGGCACAGCGATTTAAATTCAATCGATTTCCAAAACGAATGACGCCGGTCAAAGCCGAATTCTTTAAATGAATCTAACAAAGATAAATTCTGTAATACATCTTTACTAAATGAAGTGCGGTGAATAAAATCTTCCACCGAAATAAATCTGCGCTGTTCACGCTGCGCAATCATCTCTTGCACCTCGGCTTCACGCGCGTGGCGCACGTTGCAAAAACCCATGCGAATTGTTTTTGGGGCTTCTAGCGTCGCGTCCCAAACCGAAATATTCGGATCAATCGGTAACACGATGACGCCGTTTCGTTTGGCCTCGTTAATTAAAGTATCAATCGGATAAAAACCCATAGGCTGCGAATTAATCAGTCCAATTAAAAGCTCGGACGGGTGATGGCATTTCATATACGCCGATTTATAGGCGAGTGATGCGTACGAAGCCGCGTGTGACTCCGGAAATCCGTAGTGCGCGTAACCTTGAATGTAATTAAATAAATCATCGGCAAATTTTTCGGGAACATTTTGCGAGACCAGCGCGTTGTAAAGTTTTTTACCCATCACATCCACGCTATCGGCCGAGCGTGAGCGCGCCAGTGACCGGCGCAGTTGATCAGCCTGGGCGGCGTTAAAACCCGCAATGTCCATCGAGATTTGCATGATCTGCTCTTGGAAAATCGGCACGCCGTACGTGCGGCCCAAAATACTTTCTAAAGCGGCATTACCAATTTTAAAAGGACGACCGGCACGCGCTTCTTGTAACCCTTTTAAATACGGCTGCACCATGCCGCCCTTCGAAGGACTCGGCCGCACGAGTGCTACTTCGACCACCAGGTCGTAATAATTTTGCGGCCTAGTTTGCACTAGCATATTAATTTGGGCGCGCGATTCAATTTGAAAAGTACCGTGCGTTTCAGCGCGCGAAATCATTTGGTAAGTAGGCTTATCATTCGCCGGAATATCACGCCAACTAATGCCGGCCAGATCCGTGGCCTTATGAAGCGCGGTTAAAAATCCAATCGATAAAATATCGACTTTCATAAGGCCTAAGGTTTCTAAATCATCTTTATCCCATTGAATGATGGTGCGGCCTTCCATGCGGGCGGGTTCGATCGGAACCATTTCAACCAGAGGGTCATTCGATAAAACAAAACCGCCCGAATGAATCGATAAATGACGCGGAAAACCTTTTAAGGTTTCGGTCAGGCCATCAATTAAATACCTTCGCGATTTTTTTTCTTTCGCCAGCTCATCAAATTTTATTTCTAACTCCGAAGCTGAAATCGTACCGACTTCAATGCCCAACGCTTTACTTAATTCTAAAAAGGCACTGCGCGAGCGGTATGTACGCACGGCGGCCACCATCGCGGCGCGCTCGCGCCCAAAACGGTTATAGATATACTGAATCACTTCCTCGCGGCGGTCGTGCTCGAAGTCGACGTCAATATCGGGTGGTTCTTCGCGGCCGTCATTCATAAAGCGATCAAATAATAAATTCATCTCGATGGGGTCAACGCTGGTGATTCCTAAAACATAGCACACGATCGAGTTCGCGGCCGAGCCCCTCCCTTGGCAAAGTATGTTACTGTCTTTTGCAAACTGCACAATGTCTTGCACGGTTAGAAAATAATGTTCATCGCCGCGTTTGGCGAAAAACTCAAGTTCGCGCCGAATTTGCGCGTCGACTTTAGGCGGAATAAGTCCTTTATAAGTAACACTAGCACCCCGAAAAACTAATTCGTACAAATAACTTTTCGCCGAGTGCCCGGGCGGAATAAATTCGTGCGGGTAGGTGTATTTTAATTCGGATAAATTAAACACGCACTGATCGGCAATTTCTTGCGTCAATTCAATCGCACGTGGCAGATCAGTAAAAAGCGCGCGCATTTGTAAATCTGATTTTAAGTAACGCTCTTCATTGCCAAACAAATGTAAGCCCGCGGTATCAATCGTGACGCCTTCGCGAATGCAAGTTAGAGCATCTTGTAACGGTCTGCGCGATAAATCATGATAGTGCACATCGTTCGTAGCAATTATTTCGATCGCGTGTTTTGCTGAAAGCCCCACGGTGAAATCGGTGCGCGCGCGGTCGAGGCCGTCTAAGTAGCGACACAGCGGTAAATAAATATTTTTTCCAAACAGTTCTTTTAAGAAAGTTAAGTTCGTTGTTTTTTCTACTTCCGGCAAGCACACTAAATTATTCGCACCCTCAAAATTTTCCATGAAGTCGGAAAGCTCGGCCAAAGTTAAAAAGCCTTCACCTTTTTCTTTATCAGCGTGCACCTTCGTAATGATTCGGCATAATAGTCCGTAAGCCTTGCGAGTTTGCGCAATCAGCGTTAAAGGCGGGTGATCCTTCACCGTAATTTCAGCTCCGCAAATCAGTTTCACGTGCGGCGCTTTTTTAAGAATGCATTCGTAAGCGCGTGGTAAACCGTAAACCCCGTTCACGTCCGTAATGCCAATCGACGACATTCCTAATTCAGCCGCCCGCAAAATATATTCGGGCGCTTCGGTGGCGCCTCTTAAGAAAGAAAAATTAGATTTGCATTTCAGCTCGATGAACATCTAAGCCACCTATCCGTAATAGCCGTGCAGATAAAACTTTTTATCAGGAGTTTCAAATACGCTAATGGTGGGCGCACCCTCTAACTCGTACTGATAGTAATTACGTTCGAAAGAGCGTGACTGCGCTTCGATGCCTTCACTCCAGCCCCCAGTGATGCGCTCGACAAATTCGGAGCGCATCAGGATTTTAAATTTTTTCTGGCGAATCAAAACAAAACCTAGGGTGATTTCAATTTTTTCGGGCCGCACTAGGTGCGTCGGGCGCAAGGGAACTTTAGTGGCGGGATCTATCGGGGTTAAATTTATTTTCAGCGCCAGTTTTTTTTCATCAAGGGCTAACGTGTTTTCAATTTTCTTCCACGAACGCTCGGGCCGACGGTCTTCGGTCAGCGCCGCGTGAAAAATATTTTCTCTACCGTGCACTTCGGCCAGTTGCCCCATCAGCGCGTGAAATTGTTCCAGCTGCTCTTCATGGTTGTGCAGTAAATTTTTTTGCCCGATGCTACCGGGCGTGGTGGTTAACACTTTTGTTTCTAGCGCTTCGATGGGTGTTATCACCGGAGTTTTTTCAAAATCACGCGCCAGGCGTTCTTTCACGATATTCAGCGTGGCCTTCGTCGTACTTTGCGGCGTTAGAAAATCAAATTCAAAATGCCGAAATGGGCTAGGAGACTGTGAATTCGTCTCGCAAAAAATTCGTACTTGCATTTTCTGCACGCGTAAGTTTCTGGCCCACACGCGCTGAAAAATGCGATCAAACTGTTCTTTTAATTTAAACAGTAAAGGCTCAAGCTCGCCGTAAAATTCAAAGTAGGGGAATTCACTACGCTCGATAATAATTTCTTCGGGCTTCCAGTACGGCCACGGCATCGCGACTTCACCGCGCAGGCGTTGCATACATAAAATACTAATCGAGCCAAAGCGGCTGACTAATTCAGCCAGCGGAATAGATTTAAATTGTTTTAAATTCTTTACTCCCAGTCGCGAAAAGGCCTCGATCATTTTATGAACGTTTTTTTGCAAGACTACTTCTTTTTCAAACGGGTCAGCCCAGTCGACTAGCGCCACTAACGGCAGTTGATCGGTATCATCGGTTGCGTACTTGGCCCTTACGAAAGCATCAGTGATATCACTCCCCACGGCAATCTGCGCCTCAAAACCCAATCGGCGTAACGTCACCCGCACGCGTAAAATAAAACCTTCTTCCGAATACAAACGGTGGCATTTACCAATTTCAATAAAGACGGCGGATTTTCCTAAACAGATTTGCGGGCTAAAGCGCAAACACAGTTCGGCGACTTGCAGCAGTGGCGTCAGATTTTTGAAATACAAACACGCCACGCGCATAGATCACTTTACTTTCCATGTTTTTGTTTAAGAACTTCGATAGCAAATTTATTATGGTCACCTTTGTGAATATTAAGCTTATGAATATCAAGCTGTAGTGAAATCGGCCAAGCGGGTGAGGGCTCATTTTCACCAAATAAAAAAAGTGTGCTGTTTGCTTTTTCAGTAAATAATTGAAAGGCCTGAAAAACTTTAATCTCCTCAAACAGATTCGGCGCTAAAATCACCTCAAAACTTTGGCTTTGAATAATGCGCCGTAAGGGTTGCACTAAATTTTTTCCGAAGGTGCCAAAAGTAATTTTCGTTAAATCAAGACCGCGCTGGCGTAAAGCCGTTGGTAAAATACTTTGGTCACGCTCGGCCCAAAAAATTTTAAACTCCGGATGCATCGCTAGAAACTGAATCACCCATTCGGTTTTGCAGGGCCCTAAAAGTTCCACCACCACGCCCCGAGGAATGCCCGGCTCTAACTGCGGCGCGCTCCAAAACTGTTTCGTGGACGGCGCTAATTGCTGGCCGCCTAGAAGCAGTCTTAATCCGTGAAGACGCTCAGCCGTTGACATAAATCCCCCTCAAAAATGAATGAACCCTCTTTAATGGTTATATGTAAATAATATGTAAGTCAAACGTAGCTATTTTGTTTATTTAAAGTTAGACATTCAGCGAGACCGCTTTGTAAGCAGGCGTGAAATCAACTGACCCACATTCGACTAAGCCCTTAAAAAATCTAGGGAATATTTTCTGACCCCCACTTTGTACTAGCCGTCATTTCGCTGTCATTTTTAGGCCGCGTGGCACCCCGCTTGCTTTTACACAGGGCATGAAACAGCAGCAATCAAGAGGGAGAAGCAAATGAGTCAGCAAACAGATAAGCAAAATTTAGGTATGCAATCACCAAAAACAAATACACCGCAATCGACTATTAACTCGTCGCAAGCAATGGATTACGGAACCATGAATGCCAAAGATGCGAAAGAGTCTGGATACACCGATGAAAGCGGCAAAGCCGTAGACATGGCTAAGCCCGATGTAAAAGGCTCACCAACGGGTGCTTACACCGATATTGGCGCCGGTCGATCAGGAGTCGTGACGGCCGAAGGTGGAAAAAATAAAACGAGCGAAGACGCGCCATCACCACGCGGCGAACAAGCCCCGTAAGGAGCCATATGAATAAAAATTTAAATATAAGCGACGATAAAAAATCTGAAGATCAACCGGAAAAAAAGCGTGACGATGAAGTCACCCCGGCCGATCCCCAGCTAAGGAAGCAACCCGAGGTTCGTGAGCCACCCGAGAAGGTCGTCCCCATCAAAGGTTGAGTAGAATGTTTGGATGCGCGAAGACTAAAAACCTTCGCGCATTTTTTTGGTACAGGGCTAGTTGAACCTCATAAAATAATTTGTTTAAATTAAACAATGCTTAATGTATCGAATCGAAAATTAATAGTAAATATAGAAGACCTTTCCAAGTGTCTTTTAACCAAAGAAGATGATAGCAAAGTTTCAGTTCGGTCGTTATGGCAAAGGCAGACGGCGATACTAATATTCTTACGCCACTATGCCTGCGAAGCTTGTCGCTTACACGCGTTTGAAGTCTGGGAAAAAAAAGAAGCTTATCAAAAAAATGGCGCGCGCATTCATTTTATCGGAAATGGAGAATCTAACTACATCAAAGGTTTCAAAGAAAAATTAGGAATCCAAGACGCCTCTTTTTTTACGGACCCCAAATTAGATTCATTCAAGGCGGCGGGTTTCAAACGCGGGTTTTGGATTTCGCCTGGAAAAATGCATTCACGCGCCGAATTCTTAATGCTCGCCCTGAAACATAAAGACCAGCTGCACGCGGCCGGTTCCGGAAATATATGGCAACTGGGCGGCGTCTTAGTTATTAATCCGCAAGGTCAACCCATTTACCAATTTACCAGCCAAGCGATGGGAGACTTTCAGCCTGCGAATGATATTGATGCGATTGCAAATCCACAGAGTTAAAACTGAACGCGGAAATAGATCAGCGCACGCTGAGCGCTTGGCTTAACAAAAGCATAGTTAGGCGCCCTTAGTGTGGTCGTGTCGGCGGTAACGCTTATTCCGGATTTATATTTTTCGCCGGCGTAGCCCAATCCAAAAGTAAAGTTAGAGCTTAAGGTTCCATAGCTTGAATTAGTTTTTTCTTGCTGCTGATCTTCGTAGGCATAAATGCCGTATGTACCCAAAACATCTAATAGTGCTCCGATAGTGCTCCGACAAAAAATTTGCTTTGGCTAATAAAGTAGTGGCCGTAGCCGAAACCACCGTTGATCGAGGTCACTTCTATTTTTCTTAAATTTTCAACCTCGCGATTGATATTCGCATTTTCTTGTTGCAGTAAAGAGGTTGAGGTTTCCATTGAATGATGACGAACGCCGCCAATCACATAAAATTTTCCGGCTGATTTTCTAATTTCATTAGATTGGTCAAGTAGACCGCCCACCGAAAAATCTGTATCCGAAAGTGCCCAGCGGCCCATTAGCCCATAATGTTTAAATTTCAAATCCGGAAAAGTCTGAAGCGCCACCGTATTACCAGTATAAAATCCTTGATAGGTTTGGTAAAAGCTATCAAGCCCCCACTTGCGCGTATGATATCCCAATTGCAAATCATAAAAAGTGGTGGTGCCTTTGCGTGGATCCAAACTGTCATTCGAACCACGAAATGAATAGCCAATACCAAAGCCGAACGCATTAATTCCTAAACGACTTACGCCGGCCATATTAGGTTCAAAGTTAAGGGCCGGGCGGCTTTGCCCAATATCGCTAACTGAAAAATCAAAGTTTTCTTGGCCCAGGCCAATTATCGGCGAGACGGGCTCGGCGAACGCGGCAAAAGTACTGAACAACACTGTTAACAACCCAAATTTTATTTTCATCATAATTAAAACATCGTATTTGAATGAGCCAAATTAAGCGGTACGCGCTGAAGAACATCCCAATGCTCAAGAATTTTCCCGTTATCATCTAGCCTAAAAATATCAATGCCGGCCCAGTTATCATTTTCGGGCCACTCTTGTAAACAATGAACAACCACGAAATTTTCATCGGCAATAAGGCGCTTAAAGTGCACGCGTTTGCCAGGATATTCTTTTGCCATCTGATTAAAATAGCGAATAAAAGCGTCTTTACCAGTGGCCACGGCCGGATTATGCTGAATGTAGGTGTCGCCGACGTAACGGTCTACGGCCTCGGCCGGCCGGCCGTCATTAAACATTAATTGATAAAATTCGGTCACTAACTTTTTATTTCGTTCTAGGTTCGACATAAGTTATTTTTAAATAGCAAACCAATGACAGCAACTTATTTTTGAGATTTAATTTAAATAGAGATAAGGAACTATATTGGACAACACGCATCATCACAACCACTCTCAAGATCACGGTCATTCGCACGGTCACCATCACCAGGTGCCGGCTAATTTCAATAAAGCCTTTGCCATTGGTATTACGCTTAATTTAATTTTTGTGATTATCGAGGGTAGTTTCGGATTTTTTTCGAACTCGCTCGCGTTATTGGCCGATGCGGGTCATAATTTAAGTGATGTTTTGGGTCTGGTCATCGCGTGGATTGCCAGCGTGTTGGTACGAAAAAAGCCGACCGATACATTTACCTTTGGCTTACGAAGTTCGTCGATATTTGCGGCGTTAGGCAATGCAGTTTTTTTAATGGCCGCCGTGGGGGCCGTCTTATGGGAAGCTCTGCATCGCTTTCAAAATCCACCCGCCGTTTCAACAAACATTATGATTACGGTTGCCGCCATCGGTATCTTGATAAACGGAATCACCGCCTATCTTTTTTCGGCCGGACATAAAAATGATTTAAATATTAAGAGCGCATACCTGCACATGATGGCCGATGCCTTGGTCTCACTTGGCGTAGTGGCGGCCGGATTTTTAATGATGTGGACGGGTTATAACTGGATTGATCCTTTAGTCAGCGTAGTGGTTAGTTTAGTTATCTTGCGCGGTACCTGGAGCTTGCTGCGCGAATCGATGCGCTTAGCAATGCAGGCCGTGCCCGAAGGAATCAAACGCAGCGAAGTTTTAAATTTTTTGAAAAATAAAAAGGGCGTTGCCAAAGTTCACGATCTTCATATTTGGGGCGTTAGCACCACCGAAAATGCTTTAACCGCGCACCTAGTAATGCCTTTAGGGCATCCCGGTGACTCATTCTTGCACCACGTCTCAGTAGAATTAACCCAGAAATTTGAAATTCATCATGCCACTTTACAAATTGAAATAGGTGATGATCCGAAACATCCGTGCGCGCTTGAATCGGATGAGGTTCTATAAGTATGAATCAAGTTGATCGAAATATTGCAATCATTCACCGCATGCGCAAAGAGTCTGACGAGCGTCGAACCTGGCAGCAAAAACTTGTAGATGATGTGGCCGGACGTTTAGGTATGACGGAAACTTTAATCGGGCACCTTATTTTCTACGGCCTGTTTATTGTTGCCGGCATTTTTTGTATAATTAATAAATTTATGTCGTGGGAACAAGTCATTGGTTTATTTGGTACAGTCGCCACCGTTGAAACCTTATTTTTAACAATCTTCGTCTTGATTAACCAACGCCGAACGAAGTCGCTTGAACGTCGTAACTCTGATCTGCATTTACAAATGAGTCTTTTATCCGAACATGAAATTACGCGGCTTATTCGCATGACCGATTCGATCGTTAAACACCTTAATATCCAACTTGAATTAGACCCCAAAGATGTCAATGAACTCAAAAAAGATGTAGACCCCGATCTAATCATCGAAAAAATTTTCGAGCACGAAGCGCTTATTCCAACTGATTCGACCAGCGACGATATTTGATTCACGGGCCCGGCCGAATTGTAAGGCTTACCTGTCAAAAGTATGTATAGGCGTGGTTTTTAAATCACAGGTTATACTTCGCCTCATGAAGCGTTTAAACAGCATTTCAATTTTGTTTTTTACCTTATTAGCCGCATCAACTACGTTAGCGCGCACGCATAAATTAGAGTGTAAAAGTGAAGGGCCATCAGCACTTACTTTTACGGCGCTGATTGGCTCTAACCAAGAAGTGCGCATGAATTTTGGCGCAAAGGGTAACGGTTTAACTGAACAGCAATTAATAAATACTAAAACCACCTTAAAGCCATGGGATGGTTTCAGCGGCGGTGCTAAATACACGGGTCGCGCGGTGGTTGAATTTTCATATGTCCGCGATCTTGAGCTTGTCATTCCACGGCACGCACTTACAGATAAGTCGCCGCGCGTGCGGGTCATGCTGTCGGTTAGCAATGAACATGCTAAATACGGTGAGCTTAGCTATTTTGTAGAATACGGAATGACTTGCATTAAAAAAACCTCAATATTTTAACTGCTCAGCTTGGCTTTTGCCTTGCCAGCGCATTTATATTTCGGTGTGATAGGGCATGATCAATAATAAAAAAACCGAAATATCACTCCAACATTATGCCCTTCATTTACCGATGAAGACCATATTTCGAATTTTAGCGGTGATCTTAATCGTAAGCTGTTTAAAAACCGTAGGTACACTGCTCATGATTTTATTTTTGGCGACGCTGTTAGCGGTTTCATTGGCACCCGTCGCAAGATGGATGCAAAGTAAAGGTCTTAGTAAAAATTGGTCTATCGTGTTGATCGCATTTGTACTTGGCGCCTCGGTCTTATCGATTATTGCTTTTATAATTCCACAGCTTTTTACCGAGCTCACAAATTTTTTAGGCAAGTGGCCTGAATATCGCGATCAATTACTAAGTCACATGCATTCTACAAATCCACTTAAACCTATGGTTGAGCAAAGCCTTGATAAAAAAATGATGATTCCTAAGCCGTCCGACATGATGCCGATATTTAATGCCGGCAGTTCAGTCTTAGAAGCATTCACCCAATTATTTCTAGTTTTAGTTTTTGCCGTTTACCTGATTGCGTATGGTGAAGGCGTAATCAATTGGATCAGCGCTTTTTTTTCAACCGACACACAAAAAAAATTGAACCAAACGTTTACTGAAATATACGACATTATTTTTGCATACGTCGCCGGGCAGTTCATTACTTCGTTATTATCTTTTGCTTACGTTTTCGCGGTCTTAAGTTTTTTACAAGTTCCGAGTGCCTTATTACTGGCAACATTATCAGGAATTTTCGATGTGTTACCGGTGCTTGGTTTTTTCTTAGCCGTGATTCCGGCCATGCTTTTTGCATTCTCGGTATCAGGCACCACCGCCGCTTTAGTATTTGTACTTTATCTCGTGTATCACGCCATCGAAAGTTATTATATCGTACCGTTGGTGTACGGGCACCGCCTACGGGTATCTAGTTTTGTAGTCTTGGTTTCACTAATTGCGGCGGGCTTATTAGCCGGAATAGCTGGCGCGATTGCGGTATTACCCGTAATCGCTTCATACCCAATTATCGAACGTATTTGGCTTAAAAAAATTGTTGGTTCGGCTACAATTGCTGATCACGAAAGTGCCCAAGAAGGCGAAACCTTAAAAAGCTAGTAAAACTCTTAAGCAACAGTTGAAATTTCAGGGCTAGGTCATTTGTTTTTTAAAACCGTCTCAAGCTTTGTTAATGCTTTACGAACTTCACCTAGGCTTAACATTAATGTGGTATCGGCTTTTATGGCGCGGTTATAGTCGGGTGAGCTTTGGCCGGTGATTAAGTTTTTAATTTCGGTCACAATCGCTTGCGCATCGTAAGGCTTATTTTCTTTATCATCGGTAATAATATCAATTTTTAAAATTAAATCCGAAAAATTTTTCAACCACACAAAACGCTCGTCATTCAAAGATAAATTAAGCAGTTCATAAGGCTGATACTGACGACCTTCACTTTTTTCAACAAGGGCCGCCTGCGAGAATAAAAGCTCACGATGGAAATTTAAGAAAGCCGAACTAAGTTCAGCCAAAAGAGGCTTAATAAAATCTAAAGTAACGGCATTATCCATCAGCGTATTTTTATCTTTTTACAAAATAAGTCCAGTTTATTCTGCGTGAGACGGGGTTTTTGACTCAATTTTTAGCTAAACTACTTTATAAGCGAGGCCCCAATTCTGGGCCACGCCCGAAGAATTTCAATTAACGTGTCATTACGTATTGATGCCAAGTTTTTGTAATTATACCCGGAACTTCCAGCGTGTAACTTACTGAATATTTCAATCCTTCTTGCACAACCGTAAGATCTAAATTCAAAGTCACATTGCGACCACTGGCACGAATGGGGCCGTGATATGAGTAAGCATAGGTCTTAACTCCATTCAGTGTCGTAATTTTACTTGTGCCCAAGTGTTCCATGGGGCCAAAAGTATAGGCTGAATCCGTACCTACGTACACGGCACTGTAAAGTGGAAAAACTAACGTATTTACGTATTGGCTGGTTAAAGCGTTATAGAAACTATAGTCGTGATCGCGTTCAACGGTCGCCGTGCGATGTTCAACAGCCGTGCCATCAAAATGGGTGAGGGTATACCAATTTTTTAATTCATCCCATTCGGTTAGCGTTTTCATTTCATTTTCGCTCGTCGACTTGGGGGCTTCGGGAATGATGTCAAGAGCCGAGGTTCCATCAACTTGCACCGACGGTTTGCAAGCGAAAAAAAATAGTAGACTGGTAAAAATCAAAATGACTTTCATAAATTCTCCTTAAGTAAAATTGTTGTAACTAATAAGTATAAATATTTTTTAAATAAATCCAGTAGAATGCAATTTACAAACGTACAAATTGTACGGCGTTGTACGGTTGTGCTAAATTTGCTTAAATTAATGTGCAAAAAGCTGATGGCAACTTTTCATTAGACCTGGATTTGGCTTTTTTAAAGTGAAAATAGATTTCCAACCGGAGTTTGTCATGCGCCCTGGTATATTCATGGCTTCCATATTTGCATCGACCAGCTGAATTCTTAAAATCGAATGATGCCCACCATCTTCCGTGGTAAAACCATTAAATCCATTTTCAGGCGGCAGGTATTGATTCATTTTTTGACTTGATATTTCTACAACCAGTAAACCCTCTTTGAGGGTTTGCTTCATTTTTTCTGTTGAAAACACTTCAGGAATGATCAAGGAACGGTAGCCATAAGTTGTGCCATTAAATTGAATTCCTTCTTGAACCATCCAAGAAATTTCAATGTGATTCAATAAACCGGTTGCACCACTCATTTCAAAGCGCAGTTTAACGTCATCGGTAACCACGTTCGGGTTCGTTATTTGCCGAACGCTTTGCCATTGAAGGCCATCCCAAACGCGAATGTTATTTAACTTTGGAGATATGATGTTATTCGCTTTAGGTTTAATTATTATTTTTTCTGGTAACGGAAACTCAGTTGTATTATCAAGCGCGATCCCAGAGATAATAAAATCTTTGTCGGTCATCATCACTTCGGCCACGGAGCCTTGAACTTTGTGATAACCTTGAGTTAAAGTTTCTATTGTACCAGGAATCTGCAAATAATCTAAATGGTGCTGCGCCTTAAAGACTGCTTCTTTGGGTACTGTAGGCGATTTGATTACACCTTCAAAATAGGTGCGACCATTTTTCGTTTCGGTCACTTTTAGCTTTTCGACCCAGATGTCGGCAAATGAAGATTTATAGTTTTGATAATTATCTAGATAGTCCTTTAGATCTAAACTTATTAAGGGCTGGCCGGCTAAAGGAAGACTTTCGTTTAAAGTTTCAACCTTTAATCTTTGTATAATTGATTTATTTACAACCAAAGGCTCCATTGCCATAAGGGGTTTGGCCTGATCAACCCGCGTATAGAGGTCGATATAATTAAAGCGCGTCGCTTTTATTAGGAAGTGCTTTATTTCGGTAAACCACTCGATCACAATGAATCCATCGTTTTGCTTAAACTGCGGAGTCAGATCCATGCGGGCGTAGGCCTGGGTTAATTGATTGGCTTCGCTGTACTGACCACTCAACACCGCCATGCGCGGCGTATTCAGCCGGGCATTAAGGGCTTTACCATTTACATCAAATATTACGATGGGTTCCATTTGGTAATCAATGGGTTGTCCATAAATCATTAAGTAGGGAAGCACTAGCGTTTTAGCGGTTAAGCCAGGGGCGATCAAACTTTCTTTGTAGTAGCCAGCTAAGTAAGTTCGCATCTTTGCGCCAATAGAATCTACGACTACGGTTGGTACTTGGCCGCCCAGTTTGTGTCCAAATTCATGATACATAATTTGAAAAGCTTCCAACAAACTAAATGTACTATCCAATTCGTTAATAACATTTAAATTAAACCAAATGTCGCCGTCCATTTTTGCGGTTCGAACTTTTTTATCGGGTGGAATAATAAAATCTTCATTCTTGTCGGAAAAAAAAAGCTTATTAGATAAGTGCAACGAAGTTCTGTTTTCGCCGACCTGGGCTGGTGGTGCTAATCGGATCGTTCTTTTAACTATCGCATCACCTAAGGTTTGAAAGACTATTTTTTCGTCCGCAGAAAGTTTGGCTAAGAATGGATCGCTTCCGGCTAAGAAATTAAGCGCGCCTAAAAATCCCTCGTAGGCTGCCGCAACATAAGCGCGGCGGTCCGGCTGGTTCGCAGCCGCAATAGCGTCTACACCTATCAATAAAATTGACAGCAGCAGGCAGCACAATGTTTGTACGGACCTTAAAATGTTCACTCTCAATTGAAGAGCAAACTATAGACCTACATTAACTCTTTACTAATAATTCGGGCCTTTACGGAGGCTGGCGTTACTTCTTTTGTTTGTGTCTCAAAATAGAGCTGCAAAATGCCACGCCAAGGTTTCGATTCTTGCGGGCATTGGCCATTAAGGTCCGCACTCACTATGGCCGATTGATCAGACAGACTCGTAATATTTTGCAGCTGTATCTCAAAATATTTTAAAGCGCAACCGATGGCTTTTTCGACTAATTGGGTTGCGTCTATCGTTTGCAGCTGGCCTTCAAGACTCAAATACATTTTTTTTTGTTCAAAAAATTCTACGCTTAAGACGTGAAACAAAAAATTACCATCGGTCAAATTAACACTGAGATTCTGTTCAATTTGGATAGTATCTTTAAAAGTTTTTTTTGCTAAGCGCATAGCCAAAGACTGCGGATAATTTAAAGTCGCCATCAGTCGAACACTTAACACGGTTTGGGCAATTTCACTGTACGTTTTAACAACGGGGTTAACTTGCTGAATATAAAGTTCACACGAAGAAATTTGCGCCGAATATTTTGATAATATTTTAGTTTCAGTCAATGTGCAGGTTGGATCAAATTTTAAGTCGAACATTTGCCCACCAATTAGCATCAGGTCTTGAGCTTCTTTCGCTGACATATGGCATAGCGCGGGACTGTTTGCGCAGGCTCGAGTTAAATTTTCCATATTTAGATTTACAGATAAGGCCTGCATTTCACCGTATCCGCCACCCTTGCCCACTCCACGAATTTCGGCTTGCGCGCTTAGTCCTAGGCCCAAAGTTAAATAAATAATAAATTTCATAGGTTTTGCTCTCCGATTTGTTTCGACCATATTGGAAATATTTGTAGTGATAAGCCTTGAATGCAATTTGCATTTTTGGTTTGAGCGTAACGACTTAAAATAGCTAACATAGATTTACGAAGCTCAGCGTTCATTTTTGGTAAGTCAGCTTGATCGATAGAATAGAATAGCGAGTGGCTGTCATAAGCTTCGCCTTCATTGTTTTGCAAGGCTTCCGTCGCCAAATTTAAAACTTGGGCGTGAAAAGCTTTAACGGCCGCCGACGTGCCTTCGTCGCCCGCATGACTGGTGCCGCTCTCGGGCTTGTAGCCTTGAGCTGTTTTTTTTAATAATTTAAGCTTTAATAAGCGGTCAATCGCCCTTTGCCCCGTACCTGATGCTAATTTAAGGTCTTTATTAATTTGTTGCGCGCTGAGGTGGTCTTGCATTTCGCACATTTCTAATATGACCAAGTGATACCAATCACTAATTACCTTAAATACATCAAGCGATAACCCATGGCCCGATTCTTTAATGCGACTCTTAACTCGAATCATTGCTGATTGTCTGATCCCGGCATCGCGCTCAAATTTCGCTTGAACTAAATCTCGAAAGTGTTCTTTGCGGGGAGCACTCCAGTTGAGCGAAAGCGCAATATTTTCAATGCGCTCTTCTGACATACCAACGCGAGCTTTTAGAAAATCATTCAAGCTTGAAGGACTGACGGCAAGATCGCGGGCGAAGGCTCGCATCGAATAGGCGGGCCGCCGGACTTTTCGCAAATTGTGCTCGAAAACAATGTAATCGCGTGGATCTTTAAAATACAACTCGGTCATGAATTCATCTCTAGCAGAGTCTTAAAAAGGTTGTCTAGATTAAACGTACACGGTGCACGTTCATGCTTGTGGTTTCGGCAAAACTCCATTACGAAGAGTAAACCCTCGACTATGGATTTAACGCGTACGTGATTTCGCTTTTGATTGAATTCAGAATAAAACCATCCCGAATCGTTTTGGCTACGATTGTATCAAGTCGATCGGGGCGATCTGCTTCGGTGATAAAAATATCAAGATGAATGGCTTTCATTAAAATCTTCTTTTGATCATTTTTATCCACAATTAACTTGCCCACAACGTGCAGTTCAGAAAAATTCATTTTCGAAAGTTTGGCGATGACTTTAAAGGTTCCGATAAAACAATTAATAGCAGCTTGTAAGAATAAATCTTCAGGAGAAAATCCACCACCAAGCCCGCCAAATTCTGTAGGTATGGCGCAAACCGAATGCGTTACACCCGAAGTAATAGTCCAGGGCTGATCAAAATTTTTATTAGCTTTAGCTTCAGAACGAAATTCAATCGGCATATTATCCATTTTTTAGCTCACAGTAGGGGCTGTCTTGACACTGACTTGCGTTTGCATATCTTGGTAAAAGTGGTCGGACGGCTACAAAGGCCGAATAGAAAACTTCAAGCCCCATTTTAAAAAACCGCTTGTTCGCAATTTTGGCTAAAAAATTATATTTCGGTAACACTTTCCATATTTCAATAAAAGCATCGACGCGGGTTAAGATGGTGCCATCGCTGCGCCGTACGTGCATTATCTTATGGATTTTGTGCGGATTTAAACCTTCTTGAGCCGCCTGAAATTGGCTGGAGCAGATGTCGATAAACTCAATTTGATCTGCACCCACTTGC
This sequence comes from Bdellovibrio sp., assembly GCA_014378765.1. Lineage (GTDB taxonomy): Bacteria > Bdellovibrionota > Bdellovibrionia > Bdellovibrionales > Bdellovibrionaceae > Pseudobdellovibrio. Next base: position 17,980 of record JACMNA010000028.1, read on the forward strand.
CTTTTATAGTGGTTGATTTCTTTACTGCACACTTTACAAAGCCCATCGTAATAAACTTTTAATTTTATTTGGTTTTTCATATTGTTCATACTACTGTGAACAATATGAAAAGTAAAGAAAAATCCTTAAAATCGGGTGCAAGCCTGCAGAGGCTGTCTCTTTCGGTTGGTAATTTTATCCGCTATTGGGGGTTTAGAAGAATTCATGGCGCAGTATGGACGCAACTGTATCTATCTAAAACACCACTTAGCTGTGCGGATCTAACCAGAAAATTAGGTCTTTCTAAGTCATTAATTAGCCCAGCCCTTGAAGAGCTTTGTCAGTATCAACTTATTCGCGAAACGCCAGCGCCAAATAATAAGACCAAACTTTACGTGGCCAAAGATAATATTAATGAAGTTATTAGGCATGTTTTAAGAACACGCGAAGCTAAAATTCTAAAGCAAATCACTCAAGATTTCTCGGCATTCAAAATCAGCGATGGCAATTCCGATCATTTAAATAAGCAGCGTGTGAATTCGCTCGAGGGCATGATTTTAGGGGCCAACACGATGCTTGAAATCATGTTAAGTCAGAATGACCTGATGAACTTACCCCTGGATTTTGGCAAATGAATAATATTTTATTAATTCACGCATTTTCGTGTTGGTTTATGACAGGTGCAATCTGGCTGGTTCAAGTTTTGGTTTATCCCTTCTTTAGATTAGTTGGCGAAAAAGAATTTACCCCACTTCATCAGTTTCACATGAAGCAGATCACCTGGGTGGTAGCGCCTGTTATGTTGGTTGAGCTTGTCACTAGCGCATGGCTGCTTTACAGCAATAAAAATATTTTGTATCTATGCAATTTCGTTAGCGTTGGCAGCCTCTGGATTATGACGGCTTTTATCAATGTTCCGACGCACAATAAACTTAGATTTAGTGCCATTGATTCAAAATATAAATTGGTTAGCAACAATTGGCCCAGAACTGTAATTTGGACATTCCGATCACTTATTTTGATTCCAGGATTGTTTTGCATGGCCGGTCTACTATGATTGGCCCATTTAAGAAGGGTCAATAACTTCTGGCTTTCGCATATTTTGAAAGAAAAAATTGATTCTTTTACCCGTAATGATTTAGACCGGCTAATCCGCAGGGGGGTGGGTAGATCGATCAACGTTTGAATCTATCCAAAAAAATTTGGTTTATCCGAAAATAAATTTGTCAGGTTGATGCGTAGCCAACTTTCTGCCGCCGCCATTGCTAGGTGGCGAAATCGTGCCCATCAGCAAGGTCAGCTTAAGCATGAAGTTAAGCGGGGATTCAAAACCACGCGATTTAAATCCACTCGACAAACGGTTGATGGAATTACTAAGGGTTGGCGGTGTCGATCAGCTACCAATTTCCAAACTGCTCGAGAAAATGATTCCATTAAGTGAAAATGGCGCTAGCCTATTTGCATCAGTTTGCGGTAAAAAATGCTTATCAAAATTATTACTGAGAACTTTAGAAACAGTTGCATCGCAACGCGCGTCTTTTTTTAGATGAATTACAGCAACAAATCTAAACCGCTAAGAATTTCATATGATCGCAGCCGATCTTCAATGCGATAAAAATTTGAAGAAACGATTATTTCACTGGCACCCGTTAATTGAATAAGATGGCGTAGACCCTCTTGCGCCCGGGCCGGTCCGCCCACGACAAAAATTTGCAGCATATTTTTAACGGCATACTCTTCCTCGGTTGACCAGCGCCCCTGCATGCTTTCAACGGGCGCGATGGCTAAACGGGGTGTGCCGCGAACTAAGTTTAAAAAAGATTGATACGTGGTCGTCGCTAAAAAATTTGCGGTTTTGTCATCATCAGCCGCGACAACCGGGCAACCGATCATAACGTAAGGTTTTGTGTAATCTTTTGAAGGTTGAAACTCATCACGATAAATTTTTAAGGCACTTAACATCATTCCGGGCGCAAAGTGGCCGGCAAATACGTAGGGCTGGCCCAAGCGCGCTGCTAAGTGGGCGCTGTAAAGTGAAGAACCTAATATATAAATGGGCAAATGCAATCCTGCGCCGGGAATGGCTTTTAATTTCTGGCCCGGAATTATTTCTTTAAAATAATTCATCAGCTCTTCGATCATTTCGGCAAAGTCATCTTGATGCGGATCACGATTTCCACGAATTGCACGCGTAGCCGCACGGTCCGAACCCGGCGCGCGACCCAAACCTAAATCAATTCGTCCCGGATACAAAGTTTCTAAAGTTCCGAATTGTTCGGCGACAATAAGCGGGGCGTGGTTGGGCAACATTATTCCACCGGAGCCTACGCGGATGGTTGAAGTTTTGGCGGCGATATGCGCAATGACGATACTGGTCGCCGCACTGGCGACTCCTTCAATGCTGTGATGTTCGGCGATCCAAAATCTTTTGTACCCCCATTTTTCTGCGTGCTGCGCAAGCCGCGTGGATTCGTTAAATGCTTGCGCAATTGATTTTTCTTGATGGTACGGAACTAAATCTAAAACCGAAAGTGGAAAACGCACAACAAAGTCCTCCGTTAACAACTAGACCATTTAGTAAATTATTTTTTACCAGTTTTTCATTTTTCTTATAAATCAAGATTGATTAGACGCTTTATCAATATCAAATTACATTTAATGATTGTCATATTGTTTCTGAAACAATTGCGTATCTCCCCACTGGTTAAATGGGGCTAGTCCCATTTCTCCATTGATACAGAGCAGCCTGAGCCTTAAGGGGACCCTCATTGTTCTTCACCGATGGTCTTGCATTTGCAATTACAGCTTTTGACAGATCGATTAATAACGGTCGGGGCTTAGTACGACATAATTTAATTACTCAACACAGGAGAAAAAAATGGCAAATCAAAACCAGCAAACTCAAGGCACGACATCAACTTCAAACCGTGGGTTTGCATCTATGGATAAAGAACTTCAGCGCCGAATAGCTAGTCAAGGTGGTCGGGCGGCCCATCAACAAGGTACGGCCCATGAGTTCACCTCGGAAGAAGCACGTCTTGCAGGAAAAAAGGGTGGCGAGGCTGTAAGTCAAAACCGCGAACATATGGCTGCAATCGGTCGAAAGGGCGGCGCGGCCTCTGGTGGTTCACAAGCTAAAAACTCAAAAAATCAAAGTAAGAGTCAAATGCAAACAAACGATGCGGCTCCGGTGCAAGAAGCTACACGTCCAGCCAATGAAGAAAGCGTAGAGGGTTTTCAAGAAGCAATCTCTAAAGAAGCAAAGCGCGCGCAAAATATTTAGCTAATATTTAGCTTTATTAGTTTATAACTTGCTCGATCAACTCGGTACTGTTGTTGCGAGTTTAAGGATTAGCCGTAGGCTAGTCCTTTTTTTTTATTGGTAGGGCTTAGGGTTGTTGCAAGCAAAGCGATTCTGTTGCAACCATTCTTTAACATTGCTGGCGACCGGCGCGCCTTCAAGATCAGCCCAAAGAAGCGGGCGCTGAGTTAATTGTAATGATTCGCTATTTGTTATTACCGTGCGTTCAGCTCCGGGCGAAAACAAACGTAAAAATAAAGTTTGAAATAAAATGCGATCTGCTCGCGAGTGCTGCGACTTAGCGGTAAAGTGGCGAATTGTGCCGGGCTCCATCCACTGATTCCTTAACATTAAGAACGCACGGGTCGAAGCTTGATTCTTCACGCAATCAAAATGCTCAGTCTTATAATAATAGGCAATGACATCCACTTGTAATATGTCTTGAAAAATTTTTCGAACAAATTGATGGCAGCTGGCGGGTAAAACCTGGCCACTGTATTTAAAAAATTCATTTAATTTTAACGGACAACCAAAAGTGTTTAAAATACTTTGCACGTTCGGCGGAGGCACGGGCTGATAATCCATTTCTAAAACTTTCAAGTTACTGGGAACAGAAATTTCGGTTAAGCGCCAATCGGCGCCTCCGTAATGGTAAGTGATGACGGGGTCGGCGGCCCCGTAAAGACCGGCGCCGTAAAAGTCGCGGTCATTCTTCGTTCCGTAAAGTTGCCAAAATTTCAGGGTATAATTTTTGGCCCAATCAGACTCTTTATCACCAAAGCTTTCCATGGGCATCCAATTGTAAACCTTAAACGGCGAAGCTACGCGACTAACGCGTTGACCGTAAAATTCTATCGCCGGGGCAATATTGACGCCGTTAAGGGTTTCGGGCGCAAGTAAGTCTTGAGCCGGAGAAAATTGAAAAATTAAAAAACAGATGAACATTGCGATTGTGCTTAACTTGGCCATGGACGCAATGTCGAATAGACTGGGCCGATGTTCAAATACTTAGTATAAATTGAAAAATATTACTTGGTTTAAGCAGCTGATGCTAGCGACGTGCTGCCCGCGAACCATCGCTAGAAACCGAAATGTCGCCCGATACGCTGGCATCGCCTGAAACAGCGTGCAAAATATAAATAAATGATTTGCCCTGAAGGCCGATATCTAAATTAAGTCGGTCGAGAGTAACCGTAAACTTTGTTTTGGTTTCTTGATTTATTTGCATATCGGGATCTTCGCCGCACTTCATGTCGTTATTTGGGTTTAGCCAAACTACTTTTTGCCAAAGCACGTCGCCTTGAATTTTGTAATCGGCCTTACGTTGGCAAAAACCTGTTTCGTCGGTGCGAAACCATTTTAAGTAAGCTTCACCCTTTTCGGTGAAGGTGAATCGTAAGTCTAAATCAGGATTTGGTGCGGGCTGGATTTTATCTTCATATTTATATTCTAAAAATTGCCAAGTGCCAATGATGTTTCCGGCCTGAGCGATTTGAAAACTTAAGGCCGTTAGCATCAAAATAAAATATTTCATAAGAAATCCCGGTCTTTCTTAAGCTGATTCAATTTTTTTAAATCATCTTCATTAAGTAAAACTTTACTTTGCTCGTTCAAGGCTAAATTAAAATCTTTAAAATCGGATGACGGGCCTAAGCGGTTTAATATGTGAATTCCCAAATTCAAAGCCTTTTCTTTCCCAATTAAATTCTTAAGCTCCCAGAAAAAACTGCTGACAATCGCGCTATCGTGGTAAAGCGCGCCGGTGCGATCGTTCAGACCCAATTTCACCTCGACGCTGCGATTGTATTCTGAAATTTGGTAAGAATTGTCAGCTAAGTACGGTGAATTTAAATAAAAGGTTGTAAAAAAATCGGCGAACCCTTCATTAATTGATCCCCCTTCGCCGGTGAAAGGCAGGCGCGCGATCGAATCAATCAGGGCGTGCGAAGTTTCGTGCATCACAATTGAGGGGTCCCAGGCCATTTTCGAAAACACTTTATCGTCGCCGGTGCCAAGGCGAATTTGATTTCTAAAGTAAAAGGCCGCATTGGTTTTTTCGGGGTATCCAACGTGCGTCATAATTTGTAATTTGAAAGGTCCGGCGAAGGTGATTTGTTGCTGAAACCACTCTAACATTTCGTGCGCAAAGTAGAAGGCTTGAACTTCGTCGAAGCGGTCATCCGTAACGGGGTATTCTAAATTGTTGGCGCTACCGGTAATGTGGTTGGTAGATTGTGACAGTACTTCTAAGAACGTGTCGGCCAAGCCTTCAGACTGAATTTTGCGACTGAGTAAAATAGGAGTTAGTACACTTTTCTTGGGCCCTTTTGGATAAGCCCATGATGGCGTTTCAACTAATCCGGCCAAGTGCGAGCCCACGGGCGTTGCCGAGATAAGGTGACCTTGCTTATCGAATGACACCGACGTAATAAATCCACGGGAAGATTCCGTCACTACATTAAGAACCGGCCGCAGCTGAAGGTTATTTATAAAAATAACTTCAATTAACGAAATCAGTTTTACGCGTTTATACTCAGGATTTTTCTTAAGAAAAGAAGCCCAGCTTTTAGTTTTATGTTGATTCAAGTTTTTTGCATGGGCAATTGCCCTTGCCGATACATTATATACTAACGCTGAACTTTCAAAAACGACACCTTGATTTTTTATACTTACGGTTTTTAAGAACGAATTTTGTACTTTAAAATCAGAAATAGTTTGCTGAGAAATTTGCACGTCTTCATCAGCCGAAGTCAAAGCTAAAGGGGCATCAGTTTTTATTTTTTCTGAATTGTTAAGTACGGGGCGCGCCCCCTCGCCACTCCACCGCGATGATTGCAGTGAGGCTCGGTAAGGGGTGCATGCAGCCAGAAATAGAATCCACAAAAGCGAAAACTTTTTCATTTGATTATGTTTCTAGTTAAGTTTTAAGATCTGAGAAAATTACTTCTGTTCAACAACTAATTGCTTTTCGATGAACGTACCATCGTTACTCATGAAACGAAGAGTATGAGTTCCAGCGTCAAGTTGGCCCAGACGAACATCTTTTGAAAAGGGAACTAAAACCATTAAACACATACCCTGTCCAACGGTACCACTAGCGGTTACTTCGTGTTCGAATTTAGTAACATCAGTACGAGTTGCACCTTTCCATTTATAGCAACCATTTGGAAATATACCGCTGATAACAACGTAAGCATCGGCTTTAGAATCAAAACCGCCCGGAATGTAGACTTCGTTAATTGCGACTGTTACATCTTTAGTCGTTGGTGAAACGACTTTTGTTGGGGCCGCTTGAACTTGTAAACCAATTGCTAATGTCAGAACTGCGAAAAAAGGTGTTAATTTAGACGTCATGTTTTGTCTCCTGTTTTATGATGGCCAACTTCAGTGTTGTGCTCCCTTTACCTAAGCAAACACTAGACCAAAAAATTCTTTAGCTAAATCTTAATCATGCGTTCTGACAGCTTTTTTCAGAACAGCGGAGGCATTTTGTCCCGTTCGATTAAATGTAAGGGGCAGATCTGAAAAAAATTATTCGTAATTTTTTACTTACATGCAGATTAAAAATTAGGCGTAGTAGATTTATAGTGGAAATCAATTTTGGGTTATCGACCAAAAATATTTATTGGGCGTCCTTCTTGCATTTGCTTACGATCGAGGGCGTTATGGATGAAGCAACCAAAAATAATCGATATCGAATATCTGATGGAAAAAGCTGGATAGAAGTGCGGGTTAAGGTTGCTCAACAACTTTTTGATGTACGAGATCCTGCACCGTTTCACGACCGTGATTTAGATGATGACTTTGTAGATTACATTTTAGCTTCAGCCCGCGAATTTTCGCGTGCCATACCTTTTAAAATTGTAATCTATATTGAATCGGGTGAAACGCGCGAACTGCCTAAGCAAGCCATCCGTGAAGCCATTCACAATTTTTTTGAATTTCAAGCCGAACATCAGCGCTTAGCCCTTAAAACTTTTTTGCGACGAGCCCAAGTTTTTTTGATTATTGGATTAGTCATGTTGGGTACTTGCTTAAGTCTTTCACAAGCCTTAGGTAGCAGCTTAAGTGGCCCCTTAACGGGCTACGGAATTTTACGCGAAGGATTATTAATATTTGGGTGGGTGTCGATTTGGCGTCCAATTGAATTAATTCTTTACGATTGGTACCCACTGTATGAAAAACTTCGTTTTTACCGAAAAATTTCGGCATCAGAAATTGATGTGCAATTTCCTAAGGTGACTCCTGTTACTCAATCAGTTTCATAAAAAAAAGCGGAGCCCTAAAGCTCCGCCAATTAAAAGTTACTTAATAACTAACCTTTTGAAGACTATTTGCCAGTGCCGCCACCAACATTGGTGCCTGGAGCTTGCGTCGAACCTTGTGGTTTCGCGCCATGCTCAGATCCGTTACCCGCGCCAACTGAATGAGCGCCTTTGCCCATTGAACCCTTCATTGCGCGACGAGATTTTTTCATCGCAGAAGGTTGTTCCATTTGTGGTTTTGCACCGTTTGGTCCACCGTTACCGGCGCCAACGTTGTGTGAACTTTCAGTGTTAGCACCAGAAGTTGTAGTCGTAGCTGTTTCTGCCATTGCAGAAGCGCCTAGTAATAGTACAGCTGCGGTAGCTATTAATGACTTTGTTAAAGTGTTCATGTGTATCCCTTCGTTATGTGAGAAATTGCTTTCCCAGTTAATATTTCAATAATTAACCTAAGTAGATACAGACCTTTTCATAAGGTCAAATTATTTTTTAGAGTGGCAAATCGGGTTTATTAAAAAGTACGTTGGGTAAATCCTAAATGTTTCAATTGCAACGAAAAGCATTATTAAAAATTTTCTTCATCTATTTTTATAATTTGGCATAGAAGTAAAATTTGTTTGTTCGACCACCGTGAAAAAAAGATCTGTCGAAAAATTAGTCGCGCAAGAAGTGTCGCCTTGTTTACAAATATCGTCGCATCCGCCAGGTAAAATCTTAAAAAATCAGTCTCAAATTGATTCAGTTCAATTTCAGTCAAAATCGGGCGGCGGCCACCAGCTTGCTTTAAATGGACCCGGGAGACTTTAACAACACTTCCGAAAACGGAAAAAGAGGAAAATATGGGATTTTTTACAAACATGATTCAGGCTTTTAATCACGGTGGGTTCGTAATGTGGGTGATCTTCGCGGGTCAAATGGTATCGATCGCGATCATCGCAGAGCGCGTTTATGCTCTTTATATTAAGCGTACTTTAAACAATCGCGAAACGGCGAAAAGCTTAGAAGAAGAAATTAAAAAAGGTCAATTAGAGCAAGTCATTAAGAAGACGCAGCTTTTATCTGGCTCGGGCAGTGCCATCGGTAAGACGATCTTAGCGGGAACACAAGCGGCCCGTAACCACGGCGGCAACGAAGAAATTCAATCAAAAATGGATGAAGTTTTATTAGCTGAAGGTTCGGTATTAGAAAAACGCACGGGTTTTCTTGCGGCCATCGGTAATATTGGAACTTTAGCCGGCCTACTAGGTACGATCATTGGTTTAATCGATTCTTTCCAAGCCGTGGCGAATAGCAATCCGGTTGAGAAAGCCGCTTTATTATCAAACGGTATTTCAATGGCGATGCACGCGACCGCTTACGGCTTAATTATGGCGATTCCGGCGTTGATCATGTTTGCAGTTTTACAAAACCGTGCGAACGCCTTAGCCGACGATTTAAATCAATCGGCGTTAATGGTGTCTAACTGGTTATCGTATAACTACGAGCCGATGAAAGACAAAACCACTCGTCGTGCGTCGAACTTAAACAATTAATTAATATCGTCTAACGAAGATTCGGGGTTTCAAATGGGAATGTCACAAGGTCCGCAAAGTAAAAAGAACTTAAACGTTGAACTGAATTTGCTTCCAGTTTTTGACGTCTTGTCGGTTTGTATCTGCTTTCTTTTAATGACCGTGGTGTGGGTAGAAATTCGCGCCATGGAAACAAAGCAAGCCATCGGCGGGCAGTCAAAGGCCGAGACCGACAAAACCGCTAGCGTTTGGTTAACCATCGATGAAGCCAACAATGTGGTTGTGGTGCTGAAACCAACGTCGGGTGCTGAATCACGAATGGTGATTGCAGGTCGTGGTGGAGTCATTGATTACGCTCGCGCGAAATTAGTTTTAGCGTCGGCTTTTTCACGTAACGTGCGCGCCACGCACATTCTGCCAGCGAAAACGACGAAGTATGATCAAGTTATCAAATTAATGGATATCGCAAAGCAAGTGGGAATTCAGAATATTGGTTTATCGCCGATCTAGGTTGTAACCAGAAAAGAAGGACTTATGAAAGCCAGCGTATTAAAAAAATTAAAAATGCACGCACCACTTCGGTCGATGAAACGTTTGCACGGTGACGGTGGATCAGGTAAAGAGAAATCATTATTTTTCTCGTTGAACTTAACAACTCTGATCGATGCTTTTTGTATTTTAGTTATTTTCTTATTATCAAATATGAATAGCCGCGTTCAAACGATTCAAGAGAATCAAAAAGTTGTCTTACCAGTTGCCGTACAAACGGAAGCCTTAGATCAAGGTTTAGTCGTGCGCATTGAGCAGGGTCAGTTCTATTTAGAAGATAAATTGATTACTAAGCCTAACTTAGCGCAAGCGATCTTAAGCGCCAAAAAAACCACTTTAAGTTCTTTAATCATTCAGGCCGATCGCCAGTCTGATTACGAAAATATTGCTTTAGTTCTGCGCGCGGGTGGTCAAGCCGGATATGAAAAGTACATTTTTGCAGTAATGCCGGGGACGTAATTATGAAAAACTTTGGGGCGTTAGTAATTAAATTTTTAATTCTAAGCTCGGTCAGTAACTATGCATTTGCGTCGAAACTTGATCTAGCCACTCACAACAGTTTAATTCAAAAATTAGAATCAGCTTCTGGCGTGGGTTGGTCCGATGCCATGCTATTACAAACGAACATGGCGTACCGCTTAGCCGGTCTTTACGCGGAGCGCGCCCGTATCTTATCGATGGATGAAGAAGGCCGTGGCGAGCAAATTCACGCCAAAAAAATTGCGGCCGATCGCGCGAAATCAGTTTCAATACTAAATAAAGTTTTAAAATCGCTAGATAAAGAGACGCGCGGACCAGCCCTTTTGCAAATCGCGCATTTACATATTTTACAAGGTCAGCCGAAGCAAGCCTTAGCGATCTTTGCGCAAATCGAAAAAAGCCCGGCACAGTACGACGGGCGTACGTTAGCTTTGGTTGAAGTGCAGTTAGGCGACGTGGCTTTTTCGCGTGGTGAGTTACCGCAAGCTAAAACTCACTTTGAAAAAGCGTTAAAAATAAAAGAAAATCCACGTCGTGGGTACTGCCAATTTCGTATTGCTTGGGTGAATTACACTCAAGGTGATACGGCCTTAGCCGAAAAACAGTTAGTTCAACTTTTAAAAACTCCACAAAACTTCACATCACCAACGGGCGTACTTGAAATTTCTTTTCAAGAAGAAGTATCGCATGATTTAGCTTTGTTTATGGCTAAAAACAAAATTACGGATTCAAACTTAAATGCGCTATCGTCTTTAAGCCCAGAAAACTCTCGTAAAAAGAATTTAATATTTCTAGCTTCTGAACTAGACCGAACCGCGCAAAAAATCGCGGCGTTGAAAGTTTGGAAAATGATTGGTAGCACTGTAATTACATTTGCTGACCAGTTAGAGCGTCAAATTCAAGTGACCCGCATTGAGTATGATCTTGGCCACAAAAATGGCGTCATTGATGAAATGCAGCGTTCAATCGCTTTACTTAAAAATGAAGCGTGCGTAAAAAATGACGAGTGCGTTGTTGCGACTCAAAACTTACGCCGGGTCTTAACCGACTGGGCTAAAGCGGAAGAGCGCGCGCCGTCGGCGGAAGTATTATTAGCTTTTCAAATTTATGTCATGTCGATTGACGACGCCGAAATTGCTTACTGGGGCGCTACGGCCGCATACAACCGCCAACAATTTGCCACCGCGTTTAAATTTTACGACCGCACGATCTTATTGTTACAAAACATTCAGAAAAAATCTGAGACCCAGAAAAAAATGTTTGAAGGTTCGCTATTAGGTGCAATTGAAGTGGCCGAATTAGCTAAGAATCCAGAATTACGATTACAAGCTTATAAAAAATATTTAGAAGTAAACCCTGAAGGTATTAAAAGTAATGAAGTTCGTTACCTAATTGCGCATTGGTACTATGAGAAAAACGATTATGCGCAGGCGATGACGGCCTTTGTCGCGATTGTTAATAATCCAAAAATGCCAATGGAACTGCGTCAAAAATCGGGCGACTTAGCACTGGATTCTGAAGTGCTTTTAAAAAATGAAACCGCAATTGAAGCCCGCGCGTTGCAACTAGCCCAGGCTTTGCCTGCGAAAAAGAATGAATATTTAAGTGTTTACCGCAAATCGATCTTAAACCAGTCAGCGGCAATATTGAACCAGGCGCAAACGGCCACCTACGTTTCGCACTTAAAAAAATTGGATTCAATCGAGCTGAAAAACTTTTTGCCATTAGAAGCCAAGCAAGTGGTTAAAAACAAAATTGAATTAGCATACCGTCTGCAAGATATTGAAATTTTAAGTAAAAACGCGAAACTTTATTTAACTTTAAAGCCCTTAACAGTTGAAGAGCGTTTAATGGCGATGCACCACCTAGCGTGGATTGCAGAAATTAGAATGAATTTTAAAGAAGCTTTATCTCTGCTTTATAAAATGAAGCCTGAGTCTAAGCACTTAGCTGATTACCATTTAAAAATCGCAACATTAAAAGAGTTAGCTAATGAAAACCCAACTGCGGCGTACGAAAACTTCATCGCACTTTCGAATAATCAAGTTAAGCGTGCATTTGCGGCTTACCAAATTGTGATCTTCAGCAAAAACCCAATGAAGGCTTATAAGAAATATGAGTCTTTACTGAGCCATAATCAGCCCTTATTAAGCTCGGCTGGAATTTTTGTTTTTGAAAAAAGCAATAGCCCGCAAATTTTCAAATCAATGATGGCGCGAAAGGCTGTTCGTAACTCTTTTAACGGACAACTTTTAAGCCACTCAGTATTACTAAAAGAATTGTCGACCCTACAAAGCGAAATTAGTAAGGCGAAACTTAAAGGCCGCTCTGACAACTCATTAAAGAAGACTCTAGTTATGCGTAACTCAATGCTGAAGAAGCTTGAAACTTTAGCGAATCGTGCGATCAAACAAAAAGACACTTCAATGCAATTAATTTATTTAGCTAGCGTAAGTGATGAAAACAGCCGTTTAGCCAAAGAAATTTTAGCTTTACCGCTTCCGCGCGGGCTTAAGCCAAACGAACGCGCCGAATATCAAGCTCAAGTTCAAACTTTAGTTACACCTTACCAGACGCAGGCTGATGCGATTAAACAAAAAACAAAAGAACTTTGGCAGCAAGCCATCGAGCAAAATAGTTTGCAAGTATTAGGTGAAACTCGCGTCGCAAAAAATAAACCGGGCAGTCGTTTGGCCGAACAAGAAGTGGCCTTTTTGCGCGCGTCAGCTGGTCGCTTAGGGCTTGCCACAGACCTTTTTGAAAAAATTTCTGAACAACAACAAAAAACGTTATCGGAAGCAAAATCGTTAAAAGAAAAGTTACAGGCCGATCCATTTAACGTGAGTGATTTAGCTAAGTTAAAGAATCTGCAAGTGACGCTGAAAAGTGGCCCTATGGTTGCTTACTTAGATAGTAGATTGTCAGTCATAAAATCGTCGGGTTCTGGTCTTAAAAGGGGGAAGAATTGAAAACTAAAATCGTAATTGCCATTCTAATTTCAGCTTTTACTTTTGAAGTCTTAGCGAAAACTAAAACTCAAAATTCAAAACCTCATGTTAAACCCGTTGCTAGCAAATTAACAAATAGCAAATTAAGTACAGATGTTAAATTCGATGGCCAGATGGTGGGCGGAAAGCTGCAATCACCATTTGAATCTTTAGCCGTCGTTGAAAATGAAAAAACAATTGATGATTTAATTGGTGTCCGCAAAAACTTTTCGGATCGCAGTGAAAAGTCTAAAGGGATGAGGTAGTCATGTTTTACTTAAAAGATATCGATGGTCAGGTTGTGCGCGCGATTGATTGGTCTGATGATCAAATTACCGCGATCTTACGCGAAGACACTCTGCGCGTTGAATTAACGGAAGACCTTTCTTATTACGATGATTTAAAAATCAAGTACACAATCTTAGACGTCATTAAAAAAAGCGATTTAGATAAAAATAAATCGCACCAGATTAAACAGCTTAAAGGCCATTTAACCTTAGTTAGTGAAGATGGCGAAATTTTAGAAAACGTGGCTTTGCCCGTTGATGACCAAAAGCAATTCGCCATGATTGCCAAGCGCACGGCGCAAGTGGCGGCCGGTATTGCAGTAGTTCTATTTGGTCTTACTTTTTTAGTAAAACCTCAAACCAAGCCTGAACTAGAAGTCGTTCAAGTGATGGACCGCCAACAAATTGAAAAAATCGTAGCCGTGCCGGTATCTCCGGTTAAACCGGTGGCCCGCGTGTCTCCGAAGTATGCGCAAAAAGTAAAAACTGTGAAGGTAAAACAAGCGCAAGCCGTGGTTAAACCAAGTGGCGTGTTAGGCGTTTTAGGTAGTCTTAAAAATTCGAAACAACGTGGTGGCCTAAAACTTAACGATGCGCAAGCCTCGGCGGGTATCGGTCGCGGTGGTACTGAGGGCAGCGGCGGAGTGCAAACTTCGGTTTACGCTAAAGGTATGTTTTCAGCTCCAGTCGGTACGGGCGGTAAAGTGAATGGTGCCGGCGGATACGGAACACGCGGTAAAGGCGGCGGCCAAGCGGGTTACGGTAAAATTAGTCTAGTGGGTTCAGGCGGCGCATTTTTTACGCCGGTTGAAAGTGAAGCCTTAGTTGGTGGCGGATTAGATCGCAATGAAATTCCGGCCGTCATTAACCGACATTTAAGCGAAGTGCGATTTTGCTACGAGCAAGGCTTACAGCAAAAACCTAAGTTAGCGGGTCGCCTCTCAATGAATTTTATGATCGGGCCTAACGGCGCTGTAGCCTCAGCTAAAGTAATGAATTCAAGTTTAAACCACGCGGTGGTTGAAGGCTGCATTCGCGATCGGCTTAAAACTTGGAATTTTCCAAAACCAGTTGGCGGCGTCACGGTGAAAGTTTCTTATCCATTTATACTTAAACGCGTTAGCGATTCTTAGGCTCTAGATTTTAATTGGGGGAGTGAATATGAAAAAAACGACGGGAATAGAAATGAAAAATAATTTAGTATTAATTTTACCAACACTTTTGGTGTTAAGTTTGCTTTCGGCGTGCGGAAGCTCAAAGTCAGATCCACTTGATAAATATAAAGATATTAAGGCTGTGCCAGCAAATAACGAAAAAGCGCAAACGCAAAAAGTGGCGCGTCCTGACTTATTTTCAATCGAAGTCGAAGGCACAAACGAAGTGAACCTAGGAAATTTTGTTGAAGGTCAGCCATCAACGGTGTTGGTGCGCATAACTCCAAAAACCGCTTCAATCCAAAAGTTTTCAGTTCGATTATCTGATTTTACGAATTCTTCACGTCCTGAATTAACTGGAACTCCTGCACCAGGCGTTTTTGCGTTAACTTGGACTGCAGCTCTAGGTACAATTCCGGCGGGCCAGTTTGCAATGCAGTTTAAAGCTGAAATCGAAGCCACCGTCGTGGGAAGCGCTAACCCGCGCTTGAATGGAATTAGTAATTCGAAATCAATCAATGTAACCGTCAGTCGAAATAGTTCTCAACCAAAAATTACCGGCCGTTCAAGTTTAACCAAGGGAGTTGACGAAGGACAAGCACTGCCATTTACAATTGATGTAACCGATCCGGCTAGTCTTAATCATGTTAGTTTACCTGAAATGCAGATTACCCCGTACGTCAATTCTAATACCGAATCTTATCATGCGGATGGATCTAGTTATTTAGTTTATGATGATCGCCGAAAAGAAAATCCAGAAAAGCTTTCGCCTACAACGTATCGCTTTCATTATATTCTTAAAGTTGATCAATTACCTTTAGACCGTGATCGCCAGGGTAAAGATATTGCGGCCGCAGCTGATGTTGATATGTGCTTTCAAATGCGGGCCATCAGCGCTGTTGGTACAATGTCAGACCAACTGCAAGTTTGTACGAAGGCTCGATATGCAGCTCAACCGCCAATGATCGCTTTTGATAGCCAATTACCAAATGAATTTAAAGCGGGCCAAGCCGTGACCATTCAGTTGAAAGTTGCCACCGAGCATCCAAAAAGCGTAATCAACATATCGAAACCAAATGCTTTGATCGCTTCTTTAAGCGGTCAAAAAGAAATCGCTTGTGCAGTTGAAGTAGCCGATAAAAAGAATTCACAAATTTGTGTTATCAAGTGGACTCCGGCCTGCACTGATAAGAACGTGACGATGAACATTCCGGTTAAAGCTGAATCATCATTAGGCGGAAAAATAAAATCAATCACCGTGGTTAAATCCGTGACGGTTGTGCCAGGTGAAGAATGCGTAGTGGTTCCGGCCATAAAAAAACCAGCGCCCGTTAAAAAGGGGAGCAAATAATGAAAACATTTATCTCGCATTCAGTTTTAATCACTCTAGCAGCCACCTTATTAAATATAAGTGCCGCTTACGGCGAAACAAAATCTTTGAAATCAGATTTTAAAACTTTAGGTGATAACCAAGAAGTAATCGACCGGGTACAAAAGCTTGATAGTCGTCAAAAAGTTCGCGTCGTGCAAAACCGTATGATGGATCGTAATAATCGAGTAGAAGTGGCAATGACTTTCGGTGCCTTATCCGGTGCCGATGCTTACGTAGACACTAAAAACTTGGGTGGCATGCTTCAGTATCACTTAACGCCGCGCTGGTCATTTGGCGTGGGTTACGAAAAAGCTTACAATAATTTAAATTCTGAGGGAACTCGCCTTTATGACAAAGCCGCAAACTGCCAACGCACGGGCACATGTAACGATGAATTTCCAAAAATAGACTCTCCGATCGATACAAAGTTAGTGTCAGTTTCTTTTTACCCAATTTACGGTAAATTAAATATGTTTGATTCTGGCATCGCGCAATTTGATATTTTTACGACGCTAGCTTACGGACAAAAAACTTTAAAATCTGGTAACAGCGATGTTATTGCCGGAAGTCTTGGTGCCGGAGTTTGGTTAAACAGTTTTCTAACGGCTCGAATTGAGGGTCGCTATGAATCTTACCATGACTTATTACAAACTGAGAATCGTTCACAAAGCGGAATGTCAGTCATTGGTAGCGTCGGAGCGATGATATGGTAAAGTTAACTAGTCTGTTCATAATCATCGCCATCGGCGCTAGTTCGCTAATTGCGAATGCCGCTGATATCGATGTGATGGAACAGGCTCGACAAAATTTCGCGAAGGGAAATTTTGATAAAGCCATTGAACTATACTCGACCATTCCGGCCTCAAGCGATTTCTGGCTTGATGCCATCGAAGAGCGTGCTTGGTCAAATACACGTTTATCGCAATACGAAAAAGCCTTAGCCGATTTGCATTCGGTTACCTCTACCGTGTGGAGTTCGCAAGTAGGTCCCGAGACTTATATGTTATCAACATTTGTTTCTTTAAAAATTTGCGCGTTTAAAGATGTCGTAAAGAAAATGGATATTTTTAAAAAACGTATGTTACCCAGGGTCGATGCCTTGGAAACTTTAGTGTTGCAACCGGTACCAAAAGAATTTTGGGAGATGTCAGAAGCCATCAAGCGTGGCCAATTAACCATGGCGGCTTTAGGACAAAACGCCCAGAAGTATCCACGTTATTTTTACCGCGATCGTGAGTTAGTCAACGCCTTAAAGGCAAATGCAAACGCGAAAGCAACCGCACGGTTAAAGAAATTAGCTTCGCAAGATTTAAAAGAAATTGAAACGAACCTAAAGAAAATGAAAATCATCGAAGTTGAAATGATTCAAAAAGTTCTTTTAGCTGATAAGGATCAAAAGAATTCCAAAGATGAGCTTAACTTTTCTAAAATTGACCGCGATAAGACCATGGTATTTCCGGTGACAGACGAAGAAGTTTGGATCGACGAAGTGGGGCACTTTCAGGTGAAAACCGATCTATGCCAATCATTAACGGGGAAAAAATTATGAAAACGACATTAAGAACGAAATTTATATTGCCACTTTATTTAGTTGCTGGTCTTACGTTGGCTGGTTGTCATTCGAAGAATAGTTCTTACCAAGGGCCAATCACAAAGCCCAACACCGTTGAAACCGCGGCGAAAACTCCGGGTGGCGTCAGCGACCCGAAAGTTAATATTTTATTCGTCGTTGATAACTCAGGATCAATGAAGAGATACCAAGAAAAGCTTTCGCGCAACATGAAGCTATTCGCCGACCAATTTTTTAGTAACCCCCGCATCGATTATAAGATCGGCGTTGTACCGGTCTACGATTCAAAATACCTTAACGATAAAACCGTCTACCCTAAAAATGGCGTTCGAAAAATGAACCCACTAGGTGAGCTAGTTAAATTAAAGGGCCTAGACCCTGCGGCCGATCAAAATCAAGTCTACATCACTCGCCAAACTAAAAATGCTAAAGAAGTTTTGCAAGCGACCGTTGCCATTGGTGTGCAGTGGGGCCCCGAGGCCGAAGAGTCTTATTCTCCGGTTATAGCGGTGATGGATCCAAAAATTAATGCCGAAAAAAATCAAAACTTTTATGATCCCGAAGCTTACTTAGCCATTATCTTTTTAACGGATGCAGACGACGTAACGCCTAGCCTATCGGCCGACGAATTCTACTCGAAGCTTTATGCCGCAAAAGGAAATAAGTCCTCTAAAATTTTAATCGCGGCCGCGTTGCCAAATATCCGTAACCGCAGCAGCGAATGTACCACTGACGGTCGCGGACCGGTTCAATCATTTCCTAAGTTATTAGCCCGATCGGGCGGAATTTTCGCGGATTTGTGTTCAAAAAACTTTGGTAACCACTTAGCAAGCTTTGCAAAAAAATTAGCCGAGCGGGTGGCTTCACAAAAAATTAAATTAGGTTTTACGCCTGATATCGATTCGCTTGAAGTGACGTACGGGACTGAAACGTCATTACCGCAAGATCGAGTCATTATTCCCCGGGGCCCTGATGGTTACACTTTCGATGTCGAAAACAACATCGTCATCATCAGTAGCGAATTAAATATCGAGCGAGTTGAAAACGGCCAGATCTTTGTAAAAGGTGTTGAAGCTGATTTAGCAAACTTACAAGACGGACGCACGCAGCAAGAAGAGTAATTTCGACGCTTGCCCGTGGCGCGGGGATCTTCAATAAAAAACCGCTCTGCAAACGCCGAGCGGCTTAAAACAATTACTTCTTAACTTTAGCTTTTGTCGGTGCAGTGGCCGTCTTTGCTGGAGCTGTTTTTGCCGGAGCGGCTACAACTGGTTTATCAACTGGGTTACACACCTCAGTGAATGGTGCGATATTACATTTGTATTCTACGTTCTTACATTGAACTGAATACTCTTCGTAAGCAGGTACAAGTAAAGTTCGCTCTACTTTTGATTCTTCTTTTGTGCAACCAACTTTTTTAGCAAGGCGCTCGTGCATTGATACGCAACCAGATAAAAAACCAACGGCCAATAAACCAATAACCAAATTCATTTTGTTCATACATTCTCCTATGTATCTATTACGCTAACCGAACTCAGGTATTATTCAAGTCGTAGAAATTAAAATTGTTCGCAATTTAACGTTGAACGCTTTTGATTTTTCTTAATTGCTTAAAATACGGTCGCTTTGAGGCCGGCTTGAGCCGAAAGGTTACGATCTAAATAGACATTACCGGCAAGCCATCCTTCATTCTTGAGTTCAATACCCAAGTAGGTCGCGAATCGTTCGTTGAGGCGATAAAGTAATTGCGCCGATGCGGCGGCTAAAGTCGTGGTGGCTTTATCTTCGATCATTTGATCTTTCGGCTGCTGCCAAATCGTAAATCCGGTGGAGGCGAAGAGTGCATGGCAAAGAGTTTCGGTTTCGATCCACTCTAGGGTTATGCCGGGCAAATAGCGGGTATCGGTCATGCCATTATGCCAAGTCACCAAGTACTTTTCGTCATTTAATTTTAAAAATAAATTAGCATCAACGGTGGCCCCGAATGAGGTGATGTAATGATTTAATTTCGCATTCCATTTAAAATGAGTTCCGGAAAATTCGCCATCGAATTCATCTTTACGAAATAAAAAGGGGTCGGCAAAATTGAGTAAAGATAGGGCCGCCTGTAAACTTAAAAAATCTTTTTCTTTTGAATTTAAATCTGAATAGCGAATGTAGCGATCGGCTCCGACTCCAGAAGGATGCGTGCCCCTAGCGGCGTAAGGCTCTTTGGGGCGAAATAAGTCGTAGACCCAGGCCGTGCAGTCAAGCCCGGTGAAATCGCGCCTACGCAGGTCGGTGCCGTCTTGAGTGTTTTGCTCGTCGGTCGTTTTGTCAGCGTCTTTAGAAGCGCAAGTGGCTAAGTAAAATGTGACCGAAAAATTATTTTCTAATAAAATAATTTGATCAAGCGAGCGCAATCCATTAAAAAAATGATGTTTTTCAATCAGCATATTTTGCGCGACTTGTGACTCCATGCCGGCAGCACTTAAACGCACCTGATCGGCCGGGTGATCTCGTTTTAGATTCACGAGATCGATGTCGTCAACGTGGCTGACCGCAATAAGAGGGCTTCCGATCGGAAAAGTATTCACATCGTTAAAACTGCCGATACCGCGACTTGACATCACTGAACGATGCCACTCTTCGTGCATCCACGAGCTACTGAGGGGTATCGCACTGGTCAGTAAATCAAATCCTGCCACATAAAAAATTCGATACCAATTATTTGACGAGTAGTGGCCTCCCAAAACCGAATGCGCGGTTTCGTAAAAATCCGTCGATAGCGATAAGGACTGCTGCATACTATAAAGGTTTGGAAAGTAAGAGGTTGAGTTAAAGGGCAGATCTACGAGCGGGAAATCAAGTTCTACCGGTGGGCGAACGTGCGCACTGGGCGGCATTTCAATTACGTCGGCTCTTAAATTAAAAGTGCAAAGTAATATACATATCGCAAAAAAAGATTTTAGATTTTTCACTAAAACATATACCCTACGTGGGCTTCAAGGCCGGTCATTGTGCCCATACTTAAATTATATACCGTTTCACCGCGATGAACATTGCCATTGAATTTCAAAGTTTTATTCAATATTTCTACAAAGTAAATTTTATTTACAAAAAATCCGGCGCCAATTTGATTTCCCACCGCGCCATCAAGGGTTACTTCTGAATTGGCACTGCCTGACGTGTACATCGGCTTCGAATAATTAAACCCGGCCTCAAAAAATATTTGTTTCCAACGGTATGCCAGATTCACTTCACCTGATAAAACCATCAGCGTGGGAGGACTCGAGTAATTGGTCGTCGTCGTCGTTCCGTTATAGCTGACCGTTTCAGAAGCCACCGTGCGGCTTTGCTCAAGCGAAGCACCGGTAATGAGACCCATAGATCGATTCGGCAAGTAAAGGCCGCGATAACCTAAACCAATCGCAGCCGTAACCGGAAATGAGTAGGTGCCCGTCGTCGGAAATAAACCGCCGCCTAAAACTTTCACCGAACCAAATTGTACTTCTGACGCCGCATTATAAGTAACGGTCGCCGCCGAGTGAAAATTATTATCGTTAACCACATATTCTAAATTTTCTTGCTCGGCCGCAGGCGCAATGTATTTTCCCTGGATGGCCTTTTGGCGAGCTTCCGAATCATCTGCATCATCAATACTTTGCGCAAATGCGTGAGTAGAAAACAAAACACTGAGTATAAAAAAAGACCTTGTAATTAGAGTTGAGCATTTTCGCCCGAGGTTTAACATGAAGTAAGTATGGCATAGGCCTGTGCCATTTTAAAACAAAAAGCGATAGGCCATTTTAACTTTTAGGTAAAGTTAGCGCGAAATGAAGGCGTCTTAGAAAAAAAGACTAAGCCTTTAAATGCGTAAGCAGCGCCTTACGTTTCTGTGCTTCGTTCCAGCCCTCTTCGCCGGCTAAGCCAACGGCAAAAATTTCGCGGGTTTTTGGTACGTATAAAGTTCCTAACAGGTAATCCCAAAATGAAAATATTTGCGCCAAGTTTTTATCGATGTGGCGTTCTTCTTTCGAGTGGTGAATCTGATGCATGGCCGGGCTACTAAAAATATAATTCATAAAACCGTATGAGATCCATATGTGCGAATGTCTGAAGACGCCAATCGAAGAAAACATAATTCCGAAAATCGACAGGCCGAAAACTTTATACATATCGACGCCTTTTGGTAACAGATAAAAAAAGATCGCGAATATAAATCCTAAAGTTAAGCCTTCAACTACTTTCATAATGACGTACTCAACCAAGTGAAAGCGCGCGACGGTCAGCGGGGTCAAATGTTCGGCGGAGTGATGCACTTTGTGAAAGCGCCACAGAAACGGAAATTTATGAAAAGCGTAATGAAGCATCGTGAAACCAAAATCATAAGCCAGAATCACTAAGAACGTAAAAAATAAATGCGTGCCCAAGTTAAGCGTTAAAGATTTTTTATATGAACTAACTTGCAGACGGTCCATCAAATCTGAGGTGCCAAAAAATTGAATCATTTTACCAACGATTACTTTCGATTCCGCGCCGGCAACTAGAAAAATAATAAGCGCATAAAGTACGTATAAAGAAAAAACGATGATTACATCATTTTTGAATGATGCGCTTTTATAAATTTCTTTTGGAAAAACGAATCGAAATAAGGTTCGAACGGTAATGGGCTGCCCCCCTTTTTTAAGTTCGTAAGCGCCGACAAGGGCTCCAATTGCGGGAAAAGCTAAAATTAACCAAGCCCACCAAAGGCGACTGTTCTCGCCCAAGAATACTTCTTTCATTTGATTTAAAAATGTCATACCAAAACTTTGAATCGAATCAAATGTAACCATCGCGGGCCCCCTTGCATAACCGAAGCTATGACAAATTAGTGGATGTCGCAATTTTTTAAATTTTCATTTGCCACGACGTGATTCAAAGTCTCAAATTTTTACAATCTCAAGTGGCCATCCGTACCAGCTTGAGTCGCCCAATCGCCGTAAAAGGTCATGAAAATAAGCAAGCTTAGACAACTTAAAAGCTTTGGGCGTCATTTAAAGTTCATAAGGGGTTAAAAGGCGTTTGGCATGACTTGCAAGTATAATGGTTACCGACCTTGGAGGTCTTATTAAAAAGTATATCGTATTCTTGTTAGTGTCAGTTTTAGCCACTTTTGCTTCTGCGCAAACGGTGCTTAAAGACTGCAGCTTTATCATTAAAGCGACTGAAGATCAGGCGGCCGTCGCGACTACTTTTAAAGTGGTAAAAAATGGCGAAATGATGTTCGCGCAAATGATTCAAAATAGCGTGCAAGCGCTTTCAGACGAAGTCGCCGACCGAGTTTCCATCTCTCAGGAATTAGTGCGATCTAATCTTACATCTAAATCAGAAAAAATGAACCCGGCCGAAAAGTTAATTGCCGATACCATGGAAACAATTGGCTCAGCGACTGATCCAAAAATTTACGACATAAATATCGATTTGAAAGCCATCCGCCGTGCAAAAGTTTACCAAATTGGGGTTGAAGACGAATTAGGTTCTTTAGCGATTGTTGAAGCCCAAGACGAAGCGGGAAGGCCAATGGGTTCATTTCTGGCGAGCTTTGTTCCATTCATGTGCAATGTTCAATAAGCTTATTTGTTAGTCACAGTGATGCTACTTATAGGCAACGGCAAAATACCAGACAATCAGCACAAGAACTGTAAGACCCAAATATTTTTTCATACTTGTATAGTCAGCATCTTAAAATTAATCGTCAAAACAAAATTTTTTAATCAAGCCCTTGGTGTTAGTGAAGCCTTGATATTTTTTTTCGGTTAAGAAAAGGTCAAAATGCTTACTATTTAAAACATAAAATTTGACTGCGAACACTCGCCTCATTAAATTCAGCTGATGTCGTCGCATCGTATTTTACCTCGGGCCGCCAAAGATTTAAGTTGGGTCTTTGTTTCAGGCCTTACTTATTATTTAATTGCCTACTTAGGGCTGCAATTAGCCACTCTGAATGCACAGGCTTCGCCCGTGTGGCCCGCGACGGGCGTGGCCGTGTGCTTATTTTATTTGTTTGGAGCCCCGGCCGCCTTGGGAATTTTTTGCGGAGGTTTTCTGGCCAATCTGCAGACGGGTCTTCCCGTTTTGCCGTGCTTCATTTTAAGTATTGGTAATACGTCCGAAGTTTTGCTTGGGGTTTGGATTTTTAAATTTCTTATTGATTTTAAAAATGATTATGGACGGCACGGCAAAGTGATTTTTGGCGTGGTCGCGGTGGTTGTGGCGACGGCACTGAGTGCTTCGACGGGCACACTTGCTCTTTATATTGCCGGCATCGTAAAGAATGAGCTCATATTTAAGAACTGGCTCACGTGGTGGATGGGTGATTTGATTGGCGCCTTATTTTTTATTCCGTTTGCTTACGGAATCTCGATTCAAAAATGGAAATTATTTAATTCGTCTCGCAAAGAATATGGAATGGTTATTTTTTTACTGGTTTTATCGACGGTACTCATTAGGTGGATTTTTTTCGACGGACGGGGGGCGGCTTACTTATTTTCAATTTATATCGTTTTATTATTAGCGGCTCGTATTTTAAATAGTTTTTGGATCTATGTTTTTACTTTTTTAATATGCATCTGCGCAACGTACGCCACTTACCAAGGTCATGGCCCCTTTGCCGAAAATATCTTAAACGAAAATATGTTGCACCTTCAGCTATTTTTACTAGGGCTTGGTCTAACTGGGTTGGTGTTGGGCAGCCTGAATGAAGAGGGCTTACGCCGTCGACCCGCCATGATTTTATTATTTGGGTGGGCATTATCGGGATTAACGTTTTATGCATTTTTTAAATCCAACAATGAGACTGATCAATTGCGATTTGCCGAAGAGGCGCGTAAAGCCCAACAGGCGATTCAAGTAACTTTAAACGATTACTTTAGTTTGCTTGACAGTGGTGTGGCACTTTTTCAATTGAATAATTACGTTTCTAAACAAGTTTGGCGAAATTACGTAAATCAAATCATGACTAACAAGAAATTTGTTGGGGTCAAAGCGATTGGCGTAGTGTTTGGTTCGAAGACCGACAGGGTGAAGGAAATTATTTACCGTAATCGCTTGCGCCCAAGTGATGTAGAAAATTTAGTGGTGCACCCCATCCCGCATTTGGACCCAGCCGAGCAAGTGTTGAATGCAAGTTTGCACTTTATCGTCGTCTTTAACGAGCGTAGTGATAATGAAAAAATTGTTATTGGTCTTGATTTTTCATCTGAAAAAAAGCGTTATGAAGCGGCCTTACGCGCGCGCGATAGTGGTGCGATTACGGCAACAGATAATTTGCACTTGAGTAATGATATTCAGCCACGATCTGCATTTCATTTGCTTGCGCCCTTTTATAATTTAGGCGCGCCGATTGAAACGCTTCAGCAAAGACAAGCGGCGTTTAGGGGTTTCATCTATACGCCGATTATTGTCGATCATTTTATTGCGGCGGCGCTGGGTCATCATTCTGGCGAAATGCACCTAACCTTAGAATTTAAATCTCCAACGGGCTCGACCACGCCCGCTTATGTTTCAACTAGTAAAGCGGTCGATGTTAAAAATAAAATTATCAATACTACATCAATGGCAGGGCAAGAATTTCAGTTAACTTGGCGAAAGTCCGAAAAATTTAAATCATCTTCT
The DNA here is from genome assembly GCA_014378765.1 of Bdellovibrio sp. Lineage (GTDB taxonomy): Bacteria > Bdellovibrionota > Bdellovibrionia > Bdellovibrionales > Bdellovibrionaceae > Pseudobdellovibrio. The sequence goes on from JACMNA010000028.1 coordinate 43,073, forward strand.
AATTTGGTGTTTTCATTAATGGGCTTTTTTGGTTCACTTATTTCGTTGCTAATTGCCATTATGTTATCTTCGCTACAAAGCTTGGCGACGACCGCGCAAAAAATTGCCGAAATTAAAACGCGGGAAATTGTTGAAAAAAATAAAAAATGGCAGTTGCTAACTGAAACCGCGCCGATCGGAATTTTTCTGATGGATCGCACCGGGTGTTGCACGTACGTCAATTCGACATTCAGTCAAATGATCGGAATGACGTCCTCGCAATTACTGGGATATGAGTGGACGCAATCAGTACACCACGAAGATTTACCGATGGTCCGTCAACATTGGTATGAGTTATTGAACGGCGGAGTTTTTAACTGTAACTATCGCCTTTTAAATAAAAGCCAACTTATAACTTATGTATGGGGCCAATTGGTTCCCATGCGCGATGAAACTAACCAAGTCATCGGATACTTGGGCGTCTCGCAAGATATTTCCGATTCAATAATAAAAAATAATTCGTTAATTGCTTCATCACGAATGTCATCACTAGGTGAAATGGCCAGTGGGGTTGCGCACGAGATTAATAATCCGCTTCTTATTATTCTTGGCAAAGCTGACATGCTTAATATCATGCTCGAAAACGATAAATTTGACTCCACGAAATTTAAAAAATACTGCCAACAAATCTCTGAGACCACGCACCGAATTGCAAAAATAGTTCGGGGTCTTCGCTCTTTTGCGCGAGAAACCTCGAATGAACCGTTTCAAGTGTGTGGGATAGCTTCGGTTCTATTTGAAACATTAGAACTGTGTCGGGAACGCTTCTTAAGCCACAATATTGAATTACGACTACCACAAGCAATTAATGAAAATTTGCATTGCTGGGGCCGCCCTGAGCAGCTTGCGCAGGTTTTGTTAAACTTATTGAATAATGCTTTTGATGCGGCCTTTTACTCGGAAGAAAAGTGGGTCGAAGTTCACGTGGCTGGAGCCCTAGGGCTTATCAGAATCAAGGTGATTGACTCGGGGGGTGGGGTGCCGTCCCACTTGGTTAAGAAAATTTTCGAACCCTTCTACACGACTAAAGAAATTGGTAAAGGCACCGGGTTAGGCTTAAGCATTTCTAAAGGAATTATAGATAAACACCTGGGCCAGCTTTATGTAGATCACGATGCGAAGCACACAACTTTTGTCGTTGAAATTTCAGAGCATGTCGTTAATCATGAAATAAGGATGGTTGAGTCGTAGCATGAAGAAAAAAATATTAGTCGTCGATGACGAACCAATGATTTGTGAAATTTTAAGAGATTATCTTGAGCTCGATTTTTTTGAAGTCAGCGAGGCTTACAATGGTAAACAGGCCTTCGAAATGATTAAGCAAGAAAATTTTGACTGTGTGGTGTCGGACGTTCGAATGCCAAATGGCGATGGCAGGTCGCTCGCGCAAAAAATTGCCCAAATGCCTGACCCAAAACCTATCGTCTTTTTAACCACGGGTTACAGTGAAATTTCCGAAGAAGAAGTTAAGAATTTGGGCGTCGTTAAAGTTTTGCACAAGCCTTTTCAAAGCAAAGAATTTATTGATTGTATTAAAAAAGCACTTTAGTGATGCCTAAAGTGAAGTAAAAATAAAACTTAATGTACCTTTAAATACGGGATAGACAGCTTCTTGATAAACTTGGTAAAGCGCCGTTAAGTAGATTTGCGGCGATACCTCGTTTGTACCTGATTGCGTCTGCGGTTTGATCAATTGGCTGTAATAAGTGTATTCACGCGGGACTTGGTTTGCCGGATCTAAACGCCAAGCATACTGCAACTGGTGACTTTGCAGGGTCACATCATGATTAATAAAATCGAAACGGCTTACTTGATGAGCCAAGTGACCGTCTTTAAAAATTTCTTCAATCAGTAATTGAAATTTGCCTCCACCTAATATCGGGCCTCCAATGACCAGATTCATTTGTTGACCGGTGGTGTTCTGGTTAATACGTATATCGACCATTTGGCCGACTAAGCTTAAAGAATACGACGTTGTCATTTGATGATCAGGAAACAAACCTTTCATTAATAGTTTATCGGGCGTGGGCGTTAATCCGACCCCTTGACGCTCAACCGAGAATATTTCGAATGAATTATTACAGGCTTTTAAAATAAGGCTTTCTGACATACTCATTAATATTGGACTAATCATTTTTTGCGTACGAACAATTTCAAGATCGGTTGTTTCTGTAACTGCGTATGTCTTCTGACAAATTAACTTTGAATCAAGATGCAAGTGGGTGGATGTAATCCAAATCGAAGATCTACTTTTTTTAAAAAAGGTAATCATTGCTTGATTCAACTGATATTGTAAATGTTCAAGTATGCCGCTGATTTGTACCGGATTTATTATTTTTTCATAAGGCGGAAGGGGCGCGGCTGCGTGTGCACTTAAGGCTCCTAAAAAAATAAGCACGCCGAAAAAGTTTTTCACTCTTCGACTTTCAATTGATTGGTTTTAATCAATTCAATTGTTCTTTGCAAGAACTGCTTAACCTGTTCTTGTTCGGTGTTCGTCTGCATGCGGATGGCATTCTTTTGCAGGTCGCGAAAAAATCGCGTGTCGGTTGCGCCACCCTGCACCGTCACCGTCACCGGCAAGCGTTTTATAAACTGCGAAAAAAGTTCTTTGATAAAACTGTTACTGGTCTTTGTGATTACAAACTCTAGTTCTTGGTCGAATTCTCCTGGGTCTACCACTCTGTCGTTAATGAAATGATCAATTCTTTGCTCGGTCCATTCTAATTGAATAACCGAACTTGGTTTATTTTTAAAACTAAATCTCTGATTCGAATTTCCAACAAGAAAAGTGCCCGCATTTATTTTGATTAGCAGTCGGCGATGGCTTGGCGTCAAATCAAGTTGATTTATCTCTAGCCAGGTGGCGCCTTTCACTGAAACCGTAGTATTAATCGCTTCGCCCTGCCCCTCGGCAGAGCGTAAAGAATTTATCGAAAGTAGGATAGAACCCTGATCTTCTAATTCATACTGCCGCGAAGTTTCGGTTTCGTTAACTTCAAAGGTGCGAACAAATTTAGCGGCTTCCGCTGATGTCATAATCGCAGGATTTTTACCAACAACCTGAATACGTTCATTAAATACCACGTCACCTTTGCAATCATGATGACTTATTATTATGACCGATCGAAACTGTCCATCGGGCAGGGCCTCTTGACTTTGGCTTATTCGAAAGCCCGCTTTTTCATTACTACGGTTGACCGCTTTTTCGCTGGTAGAGCAGTCTAGTAACAGATCTTTCTCAACAAAATGGCGGGTCATATTTTTTTGCAAGTCTTGATATTTTAATTTTATCACGGCCATGGCATTTTGCTGGATGCTACTTAAAATTTCCGCTGATGACGTAACCATGGTGTCGACCGTCAAGGGCGCGCGCTCGGCGTAAGCTGCACTAGATATAATAAGCGCAAATAAAATTGAACGCATTACTTAGCTTGTTTTTCTGCTGACACGGTCGTTTCAGCACAGTTGGGTGACGGCTCAGTGTTTTCACTATCGCTTTCAGCCTTGATAATAAATAAAAAATCTTTAGTTGCTTCGACCGATTGTTTACTACTTTTTAAACCAAAATTTCTTTTAACTTCTTTTGATATTTTAGAAAGTCCGACGAGACGAATGGCGGTAGAACACCCTATTTCAAGTTCTAAATCACGTAAATACGAGCTGTATTTCATGCCCCCCACTAAAGTGCGCTCAGCATTGTCGCCCTCTTCATAATCGGTGTAAGTAGCATTGAAGTTTTTAATCACTACTTTAAATTTATCATTTTCGTGAAATCGCACGTTACCTTCAGCTTTAAATCCCAAAGTTTCTTGGTAAGCGGCAACTGAATTCGGTGTTATGTAGAGGGTTTGTGAAATGGGCTGTGAACTTGATAGCTGGTAATCATGGGTAATCTGAATTGGAAAGTCGACTACCGTTTTTATATCATTGCGTTGCTTGAAGTTTTTAAGGACGATGTCTAATAAGTTATTGACTAAGTTTCCAAATGCAAAATTAATGTTAATTAAGCCCGCCGGATTAGTTGCTATGCTCGTACGATCAATTGGCTTATACGCATCTTGTCGTCGACTAGCATGTTTGGCGCCAACGACTAAGCCAATCGAATCATCAGCATTTTCGATCAACTGTAAAACTTTAATTACGATGTTAACCTTACGGCGGGGCACAAAAATATCCTGCACATCGAAGTCTGAAATTTTGTCCATGATCATTTTGATTTTATCAGCATCTGGGTGCGCGAACTCAAGCTGATCGTTCTTTAGCACTTTGACATACATATTTGCATCCGTTGGCTCGCGATCTTTATAGAAATAAGTTAGAATGCGCGACTTAAGGGTGTGCGCCGATACTTTTTTCGGTAAGTAATTACACACGGTTTTTTTGCCATCGAAGTCCATTTGCTCACAGTGGAAGTCACCGATCACGTGGGGCTGGGCTGCTACGGCGACATTCTGCGAAAAACTGCGAGTAATGCCGGCTTGCCCTTGGGCCACTGCACCCAGTAATTGAAAACTGCATAAGGTAACGCAAGCGATCTTGGGTAGGGCTAGGCGAATACGCATGGGGCCTCCGAACTTTCTTGGGGTTCAATTTGTTTCAAGGTGTTTCATTTGCTAAATTGAAGCCGATTCTAAAGATAACCGTAAGGTCAAGGAAGTTTGGAAGTGACTAAAATTTAGCAAACGCGACGAGACTTGTCGCTGTCGAACTTATTAACAGTCGCAGTTGGCTTTCTAAAAAATCTTCTCATCAACCTTTTGAATTTTAGCCCTTTTGCCACTTTAGATATTAATTTATGAGGCACATTTCAAGCAAAACCTTAACCCAAATATGAAAAAACCAAAAGCTAATCCGAAAAATTAATTAGCTTCGACCACGAGCGAATTTCTGAACAAGTTGTGCATGCGCGCGGCGCGGGGCTTTCGGGTATTTCGAGTGTATGACGGATATGAGCAATTATACTAAGGCGCGGTGTAAAACTATTGGTGGTGTCGGACATTCTGAAAAGCTGATTCAACAATTTACTTTGGGTAAGTCTAAAAAAGATTCAGGTGTGATAGTTGCCGGGCTTGGTGAGCACCGGCACTGAAATCGTGAAGCTGCCGTGGCTGATTTGCCGTTCTAGTTCTAACTGTTTAAAGATTAGATAGGGGGACGCGACTTGTCGCTTTTGAAAAAATAATATTGTTTAGCAATCACCGTATTGGTTATGAGCCGGCCTGGGGCCTGCACATCATTTAAGAATGATTAAAACTACAATTATAATATTGAGCCTTTTTTTTAGTATTGCTGGCTGGGCTTGTGACTCGGTACTTCGCGAATTCAGTCGCGATTGCGCCATTCAAGATCAACTAAATTCAATTCGTGCGCGATTACTAAAGCAGAATATCAATTTAGATGACGTGGCTGAATATCGCGCCCTTCGCTTTATCGACCGCAAATCTTGGGAAGAAGCTAAAGTAAAAGGACTGGCCGTCGAGTTGATATACCCACCGGCCCCGCTGACTTGGCAAATTTGGGATGGCGGCATTCGACGTGTATTTAATGATAATGGCGCGCTGAACAGAAATATCTTAGATAAAGAGGTCACAATTAATGAAGCGATCATCAGCGCTTTGAATCACAAGTTATTAAGCGACGGAATTAATAGTGTGAAAGACAAAAAATCTAATGCGCAATTGTATCCGGGCCAGTACCGCACGCCCGATATGCTCGGCGTAGGATTTTGCACCGAAGTTGGCCCTGACTATCAATCAGTGGTAAACGATGCGATTGGCTCAGCCGCTCGATTTCAACAGCGCTGGGAAGCAATGGTGGGGTTTTCTTTAGCTTCGGCATTAGTTAAAAGCACCGGTGGAAGCATTGAAAAATTTCAGCGATCATTTTTACCAGATCTAACGATTGTGAATTCAAGTTGCAACCGTGGAAATGGATTCAAGCGAGACGTTTTTATTAACTACATAGAATCGCCACAAGTGATGGACCGTATGCAGGCCCTTTCTCTTTTTATTAAAATTAATCTTGAACTTTTTCAGCGCCACAAACCTGTACTTGCGCCCATTGAGTTTGCGGCCTTTGTGCAAAAGTGGTTGATTTTCATTCACCCTTTTTCGGATGGTAACGGCCGTACGTCGCGCGCAGTTCAAGATCTAATTTTGACCAACTTTAACTTGCCCTTTGCGCCCGCGGGCGATTTGCAAGATGACGTCTTAACCTCCTTTGAAAAATATCTTGAGCGAACGTATAATAAAATGGAAAGCATGCTAGCGGTCTTAAGTGACTGCGCCACTTTAATTGAGCGCAATCAGTATCAAAATAAAGATTTACCGCAGTGTCGCGTGTTAGCTCACTAACGAGTTAGCTTGTCAGAAGCCCCCAGACCAGGTAAAAGTTCATATGCTTCAAGTTACTATTCGTCGCGGTGATTTTATTGAAAGTACTCATCAAGTGCATGCTCACGTTGTGTCGGCTGACGGGCACGTGCTTTACGATTCGGAAAATGATTTTCATTTTTATCCACGCTCGGCAATTAAACCACTGCAAACGCTGTTGCTATTAAAGTCGGGCGCCTATCGCGCACGCGGTTTAGATTTACGGCATCTCGCTATAGCATCAGCGTCACACGCCGGTGGGCTTGAACATACCCAGCTCGTCACAAGCTGGCTGCAACAACTTGGCTTAACTGCGGCGGCCCTGCGCTGCGGTTCGCAGTGGCCCAGCGATGAAGTTGGTATCAACGAATTAAGATGTAATAGTAAGACTCCTTCGGCGATACATAATAATTGCTCGGGTAAACACACTGGTTTTTTAACAAGCTGTGTGCACTTGAATTTGCCAATAGAAAATTATCACGAGTTTCAACATCCCCTGCAGCAAATGTTAAAAGAACTTTTAGAGAATATCATGCTTTGTGATTTGAAAGATTATGGAATCGACGGCTGCTCGATTCCCACTTATCAAGTCAGCTTTCAAAAAATGGCAATGGCATTTGCCAAAATGGCAGAGAAAGCCGTAACTAATCCAGATTCAGACGAGGCTTTGATCGTGCAAGCGTTCAAAGCGCATCCCGTTTTAACGTCGGGGCAAGGCGAATACTGCACCCAGCTTATGATAAATAATAACGGGCGGGTATTAGCCAAAGTTGGGGCCGAGGGTGTTTTAGTAGGAATAATACCAGAGAAAAAGCTATCAATTTTAGTGAAATGTGTCGATGGTTCGCAGCGCGGAGCGCAGAATGCTTTTGATTTTTTAATTCAAAAATATGCTAATTTAAAACCAGAATTACCTTCACAAATAAAAAATTGGGTGGGCACACACGTGGGTGACGTGCAGGTCGTTGATCTAAGTGACGTAAAGAATTTATAAATGCCTAAAAATATCGTTTTGCTGTTTGATGGCACAAAGAATCAACCCGGCCAAAATAAAGATACTAATATATTAAAAATGCACGATCTGCTTATCAATGATCAAAAGACACAAAGCGTGTTCTATTTTAATGGCATTGCGAATATGCCTTCGAAAGTACTTTCTTTATTTCAATTAGTAACCGGGTCGGGCATTAATGAAAAAATAAAGCAAGGGTATGAAATATTAATTAAAAATTACGAACCGGGTGACCAAGTTTTTTTATACGGTTTCAGCCGTGGTGCTTTTACCGCCCGTAGCTTAGCCGGTAAAGTGGCAGCCATTGGCCTCATAAAAGATTCATCCAAACAGCTAATTGATTTAGCGTACGATCACTATACAATTTTTTCTGATCTAGACACGCAAACAAAATTTAAAAAGAAATTTTCGCGGACGTGTCCGATTCATTTGATTGGCGTCTACGATACGGTAGAAACGTTACTGAGTAATTTATTTTTTAGTTCGTATTTTACGAATTGGGGTAAAAAACGTGGCTACAAACGAAACCACAATGTTGAGCTGCTTTCTGAAAATACTTATGCCTACCAAGCGCTGGCCCTTGATGACACCTGGGTGCGAAGTTACAAACCCGTTTTATGGAATATAAATGCTTATCCACGCGTTCAGCAGGTTTGGTTTGCCGGATCACATAAAGATATTGGTGGACCCAGTTTGACCGCTGGAGTAGCCGACGTAGCGCTTCGTTGGATGCTGTCCTTATCAATGACCAAAGGATTATTGGTTGATCCCAAGAAATTTGCGTCGCTCAATCCAAATTGTACGGGCGCTCTACGCAAAACCAAAGGCTTTGGACGACGGAAACTGAGTCAATCAATTTTAATCCACCGCTCGGTTAAAACTCGTATGCAAACGGACCCGCGCTATCGAACTTTATCTAGAATTCCCCTAGCGGGATTAACTTTTACGGATGATGCTTTGTAATAGATTAAGAAAATCGCTTCATAAAACGGCGGTCGATGATGTCTTTTAATATCCAGGCTAGCTTCCCTTTTGCCGACCAGCGCCCATAACTTGCAAGGGCAATGTTCTCACCACTCACCATAATTTTTAAAAACCTTGATTGAGGTTTATAATCTTTTAGGCGAGGTGAATTCACTAATAATTTTTTTAGGTTAGCAATTAAAACAGGGCCTTCACGTACGGCGAATACGCCCGCCTTAGGTAAAGGTTGGGCGCTGAATTCACTGCAATCACCCACGGCAAATATATTTTTAAAACCAGTCACGCGCAGATCACGTTCGACAATAACAAAACCATTTTCATTGACCGGCAAATTCGAATTTCTTAAAAGAGGCGGCGCTTTGGCTGACGTTGCAACCAAACAAATTTGTTTTTTTATTTTCTGACCGTCATTTAAAATTAAATAAGAGTCTTTAACTTGGCTCACCTTACGCTCGCTAATTATTTCGACTTGCAAATATTTTAAACTAGCTAACGCCCATCTTTGAATTCTAGCATTTTCGCCGGCCAATAGGCCACGCACGCCCGTAATGATCTGAATGCGACAGTGTGGGTTCTTAAAGTGCCGCCGGCACGCAACGGCGATTTCAAATGCGGCGGCACCGCCACCAATAACTGCAATATGAGTGATGGAGGCCGCACTTTTATTTTTGATTCGGTCCCAATGTTGTAACAATTGCGAAATAGGTTTCAGATAAATTAGGTCTTCATCTGTTGGGCCGGTCATTATTGACTGCGGTTCAATTCCAATATTGATTGAACAAAAATCGTACGAAATTATTTGGCCGCTAGCTAGATGTACGTTATTTTCGGAGGCGTTGATTTGGACGGCCGAATCGTGAATAAAATTAAAGCCGTACCGGATGCATATTTCTTTCAGATTAAATTGAAGTTGTTCACGATTATAAATATCAGCTAAGTAAGAAGGAATCATGCCCGAATAAGGGGCCTCGATTACATCCGAAACTAAGGTCAGTTTTGTGGCCGGGCCTTTGAATTTCGCTAGGGCGTGCAAAACCTGAATATGGGCGTGGCCTCCGCCTAATAAAAGAATACTTTTTGGCTTTTGCATTGCTAAAAGCATAACTGCATTTACAGTTTGTCGCAAAACTTTTATAATGTGGCTAATGGCACTAAAAAACCTGCTTTGGATCGAAGAATTACTTCCCGATGAAATCATTCCCAAAAAAATGTTTGGTGGCGTTGCTTATTATTTAGATGAAAAGTTTGTATTGCTTGTGATGGAGTCGCCTGGTTCTGATCAACATAAAGGCGTTAAATACCCGTTTGATATTTGGCACGGCTGCCTTTTTCCAATAGAAAAAATTAAGCAGGGTACCGTCTTTATTCAATTTCCATTTTTAACCAATCATCCGGTTTCGGCGAAGTGGCTTTACCTTCCGCAGGAAACCGAAGATTTTGAAGAACGACTCAAACTGATTATTCGCGAAATTAAAAAGCGAAACCCACTTTACGGAACACTTACCAAGATCGCGACGCCGCGGAAAAATAAAACGAACGATGCTGAAGCTGGGCCAGTTGATACCAGCAAGCCGCGATTATTTAGTGAAGACATCAGCGCGAAAATTCCAAAGAAGAAAAAGCCTTCAATTGCTAAAAAAGTAAAAGCAAATAAAAAGCCTGAGAATCAACTTTTGCTGTCAGTCTTGAAAAGACGAAATCGATAGTTGAAAAAACCAAATTAGTTAAGGTTTATTCCGAAAAATCCGGTTTTAATAATAGCTTCTTGTTTCGCAGTTTCTTCAAGCTGGTTTCCGCATTGGCCTTGTAAGAAGCCTTCAAGGTATCCCAACGAAGCTTTTATCGAATCATTGTATTCAACAAAATCCGATGAAACAATGAGGCGCTGATTTGAATTCGCTTTCATGATTGTACTATAAAAATGCGATTTTGAACTGCAAGATAGCAATCCTAAAACGCCTTCATTTTTTGAATTGCGCTTCAAAGCCGCTAGCAGTTTTTTAAGCCCTGGTTTTTGCACCGAATAGTATTGCTTATAGTCGGTGTGTAACTCGCTGTTAAGGCGCGGCGGACTGAAATCGGGGCCGCCACCACTGCGTGAATGACCATTGTATAATACGATATCCGCGACGCCAATGGCGTTAAAAAAGTTGTTTTCGGATTGCGCCGTGAGCTGTTGTTGATCGGCGGCAAGGGGCCCCACATTATCTTTGTAGAATTGCGAGACGGAAGCATGCGTTAGAGTAATTTGCGTGGTAACATTATGCCCTAATAAATTAATTCTCTTTTGTAAAATCGTTTTTGCTGGTTGCGAGCTTCCGCTGATTTGAAATTCACATAGTTGGCGATTGGCGCGGCGGGGGCAAGGGGCAGTCAAAAGGCGAATTAACCCTTGGTAAACGCCGATATCAAGGCTTGGCGAAATTCCAAAGTTTTCGCCTTCCCAAATAAATTCAGCCCCTTCAGATAAATCAAAGTAACCTAACGCATATCGAATATCGATGATGCCATTTGCAATTGGTTTTTTATAAAGATTCGAACATTGAACATAGTTCTCATCACGAGATTCGCTGGCAGCGGAATTACTTATTAGATTAAGATAATCCATACCTTCTTCGAATGTGTACTGCCGCAAACCGTAAACATCTTCAGCTAATACCGTAGTCGATAGTAGTAATAGCATTAAAACCGAAAATAATTTCATTGCAGCCCCCGCGCTTGTTTTAAACTAATCGAGCGCGGGCTAACAGTCATAATTTGCAGATTAAAAAATTTTCTTAGCTTGCGATTTACAGTACGGGCTGAAGCCAGGTGGTACTGGATAAAGTTTTTATCAGGGCGGCCACGCTAACCCAGTAATGCCCATTGGTGCAGGTAACGCCCGCGGCAGGGTCATCACATTGCGAACCGTGCGAATCTTTTACCAGTGCCAAACACTGCTGGGTGTTTGCCTCGAATTTCATCGCGATAATGCTCGAAGCGTGCTGGCCTTCGATGGTACGAATACTTGAAATATTGTACTCAATACCTAAGGGGTTATTAGTGCGCAAGGCACTGACCATCTCGTTAACTAAATCGATTTCAGATAACGCACGAATCCGACGCCCAAAGCGGCCGTAAGTAATGAAGTTTTTTGCAATAATCTGATGACTGGGCAACTGAATAATTTCACGATTGTTTCCGCAAAATTGATTAAAGGGCCGTTCGAGTCTACTTATGTGATAATTGTTAGCCATCACATTTCGCAAAAAAGGTTCTACTGGCTTTAACGGACCTTGATCGATCAATCCATTAGGGACTGGTGAGGTTGGATCTGAACTGCGCAAGAATGTAAATAAGTCGGATAGTTCAATCCATCTATTTTTATAAATAAGCCGATCGTCGTTAAGACATATTCTTTTATTTTGCAAAGCCTCAAGGGTTTCTTGCAAAAAGCCGCCGGTTAATTTTACGGGTTGCGGCGCACGTCGCTCAAGAAGGGCCGAAGTATTTTCTTTGTCTTGATCGGCTTTAAAAGTTTGAATTGCGATATCGTAAGGCAAAAAGTTTTTTTGAAGCGCGTATGCCAGTAGATCAGAGGCGACAAATGCAAAACAAATTCTGGTTTCACGTTGGTCAAAATGCGTAGCGGTCGAAATATTTTTTAAGGCCAGCGTGGGGCATGAAGTTACATTCGCAAAAGCTACGACAGATGTAAGTGAAAAAACAAATAAGACGATGGTCGAGCGAATCATCCCTGCAGTGTAATTCATAAGCCAAAATATGTACAGAAAGTGCAATTTGTAGCAATCATTTAACCTAGTTTTCTAAATATATTTCATGTCAAAACTTTGGACGGTTTTTTCAGTGGTTTCATTAGCGTCTTGGCTAACGTCTTGAACTGCACGCGAAGGGCTCCATTTCCAAAGATGCGCGCTACACTAGTCAGGTAACCGAACATGAAAATTCACCTACCGAGAGTTAAAATGAATAAAAATATGACGAGTCGATTTTTGATCGCAGTGACGGGTTTAACTTTGATTGGCTGCTCGCTTTCTCCCAAGCAATGGCGCGGACCTAATTCGACTAGCGAGCTTAATGGCTTCTACGCTGAAAAAGTTGAGATCGATTTGCTGAAAGAGAAGCTTCAGTATCTTTCGGCCGTGCAAAAAAATAGTCCGGCCAAAACCGACGATCAAAATTCTATCATGACGACACAAAGTAAAGAAACTCAAATTGCCGCGATAAGAAATGAAATTGCAGCTAAGACGAAAATGTTTAATGAGCGCGCCAATCAGGCCAATCCCTTAATTACGAAAACAAATACATTCGAAAAGTTCAATCGCCAATGGCGAAAGCATCACCAAACATTTTTACTTCACGATATCTATCAGTATGACAAGCCGGCGTCTAGATACTATGAAATTAGCGAAGCCTATGAGACGCATTTAAATTTTGAAAATCAATATTTTTCTTACCAAGATAAAACCGCTCACCAAACCAATATCGAGACTGGGCAGAAGCAATTTTTGAACTCACAATTTAAGTGCGAGGGCCCTTACCAGTGGAACGGTAAAGCGCGCGCGGCCGGTCACGTCGAGAAGTTTCAGTGGCACGATATAAGTCAAAGTAAAATAAAAACCGTCGCAACGCTGACGCGAGAATCGAAAGAGTGCTCCTTACGTTTTTTTAGTTCTGAAATTCCTGATGGAGGCTTGGTCGCTTTTAAACCTAGTGAAGGATCATTTTTAGATCAGTTTTCAAACCAATTCGAAACGTGTGAAAGCACAGATACAAGTCAACTTAAAGGGCCCGAACAATTTTTTTATGGTGCCGAGAACCCACGCCTGACGTGTCCCACGGAAGTTAGTGTTTTTGAATCGTTGCCAAAAGCTACGCAAACGATTGAAAGCAAAATTGAATTTTTAACCGGCGCCCCGGTCCCCGAAGAATTTTGGACAAATAAAAATTTTAAATTATCGATGAAAAATGCCCCGCACTTAGATGCGATTTTTATTTCTTATCTTATATTTCGCGATGACTTTTTTGGGTACTCAATCGCCGACCTTTTAACCTGGCACGCCGAGCACGGTACAGACGTGTATATCATCACCGCGAAAGTTAGCAATTCTGATGCAGACAAAAAACTTTATCAAACGCTTATGGCCGAAAATCCTCGGATGCACGTTCAAGAGTACGCCTACGCCACCCGCGATGGCTTAGGTACGCAAGACGCCTTCGACCAGCTTCACCGCGTTTTGCACGCAAAAATGTTTATAACCTACGCTAAAGAAAAATCGTCTCTCACTAAAGCCTGGATTGGCGGTCGTAATTTAGGTGATGCTTACGCCTTCGGTAAAGATGATAATGGGCAATTTGATATTACAAACAAAAAAGAAAGTGTGATCTTTCGCGATTATGAAGCCGTCATCAGTGACGCGAATTTTGTAGAAAAGATTATTGTGCAGTATGCAGCTTTGTGGAATCGTGACGATGAAACAACTTTCGTCCGTGATAGCGTCCTTCATTTACCCACAAGCCAAAAGACGCGAGTAGTGCAAGCCAACTTAAATCAACCAATGGCTAGGCACATTTTGGGCATTCCTTTCATTGATGAAATGAATTTAGAAAAATTTTACGTCTCAATGATAAATTCGGCCGAAAAAGAAATCGTTATCAATACTCCTTATCTAAATCCGACGTCTAAAATTTCTGAGGCTTTAATTAATGCCGTCAAAAGGGGAGTCGACGTCAAGATATTAAGTATGTTCAATTTAAAGGGCGATACCGCGGGCGCCATTTTGACCGGCATTAATAAAACGAGTGCCAATGCATTGTTAAGCAAAGTGAAAATGTTTAGTTACGCTGGCACTAATATTTTGCACGCTAAAATTGTTATCATCGATGGAAAATTAACTTTTTTTGGCGCGGTGAACTTGAACAAACGCAGCTTCATTCACGACATCGAGAATGGGGTCTTAACTTTAAGTAAGAAATTCGCAGAAGAGGTGCGGTTGATTTATGATACCTACATGGAAGCCGCGGCTCCGGTCGAACAAAATCAAAAGGTTGAATTTTGGCAAAAATTAATAATCAAAAATTTTGGCAAAAACTTCTAATTATAATGCTAATTTTTATGCTCATTTGTACGCGGGCAAGGCGCAGAAATAATTTCGCCGATTAAGTTTTTTTCCATGTCATTCCAAAGCGCCAGGGTGGTTGCATTTTGACAACGGTAGCGACCCGTGGGCACCAGGCCTAAGTTTTCACGCGCCCATTCATTTAATTGCAATGCATAAAATTCAGCCGCGTTAAATCCGGCATAATTTGTTCGGTTAAAATTAAACCAATTGGGTTGGTCGGCATAGCACCTCCATAACCTAGTTTGCCAAGCAGGTTTCGCTTGGCAAAGTTTATATATTTTTGCGTCGGCAGTATCGGTCCACGCCACATCATCTCCAGTTAAATACATTCCAAGTAAGTGATCGTGCGCGTGACCAGCTTCATGGAGCAATCGCTGACCAAGTTCAACGGCGGATATTTTATTTAGGTCGTTTATTACAATATTTAATTCTAAGATGTTTTCTTGGTTCAACTCGAATACTTGGCCAGTGATGCTCGAATTTCCCTTTTTGGTTAGCATCCCGTATGCACCCCACATATGTGAAAACTCATTCACTCGTTGCGAGCCTACGCGCGCTAGAACCGCTTGCCGTGAAAGTGCCAAGCTTTCTTCAAGGCGCTTCAGCTCACTTACACTAAACACATTTGTGCGGTGATTTTTTATGGCCAATGAACCTACCGCCAGCATGCGGTACGTTCTCCAGATTCGATATTTAGCGTGCGATTCTTCGCTGTTGGATTCTGGCCCCAAGACGGCCGGCAAAACTAATTTAACAAAATTTTCATCACGTAAAAAGGCCGTCACGAGTGAACGCAAATGTTTCACATTTAAATTTAGGGCTAGGCATTTAAATGCATTCTCGGTAATTTGATTGGCTAAACTTTGGCAAGTTGAGCGTTCGCGAGCAGAAACTCGAGAACAAAGCATTTCAGAGTACGCCTTGGCATAATACTGCAGTTCATTTGCGGCGTCGGCTAAGTTCAAATGAGCACAAGTGGTTTGCGCTTGTAGCGGAGTTGCGGCTAAAAACAAAATGACAATAAGCCCAGTTAACGTTCGCATTCTATTTATAACTGCCAATCGTAAGCCAGCCTAAAGCGTCTTAAACCGTTGTTGAGCGTAGTAAAAGTAGACTCTATAACAATTTTGGTTACTGTGGGGTTTTAGCGAAGGCGGGCCCAGTGAAATCTTCGTTCAGATTGAATTTTAATCGTTCTGCTTGGCAGTCAAATTCAATTTCGCACGACCGTAGCGCAATGCCATTTCCTTGAAGGGGCCTAGCGGCACCGTAGAGCGTATCACCAGCCACCGGTGCACCAAGCTTTGCAAACTGCGCACGAATTTGATGAGTTCGGCCCGTTAATAGGTTTACTTTTACCCAAGTGGTTTCGTAATCAACTTTTTTTTGCGACAAGACTTCTAATTCGCAAGGTTGCCATTCTGAAGTTGGAGTGTCAGATAACTTTTTGGGAGTGCCGGGTGCTGGGTCCATATAGTGAGTTAATCGCGCCGGAATTGTTTGTGCGCTTTCAACTAAGGCCACATATTTTTTCGTAATCTTACGTTCTTGAAGCTGATGATTAAAACTTTTTGCAAATGAGCTTTTCTTTGCGTAGACAATAAGTCCCGAAGTAAGGGTATCTAACCGGTGAGTAATGTAAAGCGGAAAGTTACGCGCAAGGCTTGTTTGCGTAAGCGCATTTTCGATGAAATTATCGATGGTGGCGTGACTGGGTACGCCCGAGGGTTTATTCAGAACTAAGCAAAAGTCATTTTCAAAAACGATCAAATCTTTCCACGGATGATTATAATTATATCTTCGAGGCACTAGGTGGATGCGGAAAGAATTGTCCGCCGCGATAAATTTATCTTTCAAGATACGTTCGTCATTAACATAAATTGCGCCCAATTTCAAAAGCGTAAAAAAATCTTGTGATTCTAAAGCACAATACTTAAAAATAATTTCACTCATTCGGCCGCTTAAGTTATTTTTAAAATGCCGAATATTTTGGGCTAAGTTCATTGCAGTATACTAACTTGCGAATAGAAATCGCGCTTGAATTTTTTCTATCAATAATGCGCCGGCATATTCAAGCATTTCCGGATTAAAACTTGATTCGCTATGAGCAAAATCAACCGCACCTAAATCCATTGCTTGCGTAGTTTGAAGGCCCGTTCCGCCGGAAGAATACACAAAAAAAGCGGGCAGTTGGGTCATCTTTTTTATATCGCGAATAAGTTGCAGGCCTGATTTGCTATCATTTTGTAAGCCAAAAATAATAAAATCAGGTTTCGTGCTAGTTATCAGTTGGTAAGCATCATAAGAATCTAAGGCGGTGCCTAAAACCTCAAAGCCAGACTGATTCATTAATCCGGCTAGATAAGTTATATTATACGATGATGAATCAATCAGGGCAACGCGGCCTTTAACCGCCAGCGTGCGTTTTTGCGAAGTCTGCGTGGTTTTCATTATCAACGTTCGAGTGATCTCGAAACTTTTGCTGGATAAATGTAATTTTCTGCCCAACAGTCCGCCGGTGTCTTCAGAAATAATTGGAATTCTTTTTTTATTTAAAACTTCACGTGCGACTAAGATATTTTCTTGGCCGATGCCCGTGCCCAAAGGGCTATTTTCAATAACTTTGGCGCCGCCGTAAACTTTGGCGACTAAGGCTTTAGGGTTAGCGCCAAGGCTAATCATCTCATCAATTAAAATCGGAATGGCTTGATCGCCGTAACGCAAGATCGAGCCGGGCGTATCTTTAAGGCGCCCAATCAGATAGTGGCAAAGGCCGGTAATTTTTTTTTGCGGATCGTGCAACGCCACAGAAACGCAAGAACCCAGTATCGTCGTTATTTCGACGTCTTCACTGGTTGCGACGTACTCACCGGGTAAAAGGTAGATACTAGAACTCATTTTAAGAAGCTACTTGAATGGCTTCGTAATGAGTTAGCTCAACGTAAAAATCACCGAATTCAGAATTAAAATTTAAAACAAAAGTTGAATCGCTGGCCGCCGCCGGAACAATTTTAATATTTGAACCCCGAACCGTTGTGGGAATGGCCGCGACAATTCCTAAATCTCTTTCATTCAACGGAACTTTAAGGTGGCCTAAAATCATATTCAGCAATTCGGCCGGGCCATCTTCAATTTCGGTAGCCAGGTCGGTGTACTCGTGATCAAGCATTTTAGACATTAACTTTAAAAACATATGCTTACTCATGCCTAACGTTAACGTTCCACGAAAGGTAATTCCGGTTAACCCTACTATGGCGCCAAGTTCAATATGCTTTAAATCGGAATGTTTTTCTTCGATAAGTGGCACGCCGACGACTTCAGTTGAAGACACCACGCGAAGCGCCATTTTAACAGCCTCGTTAATAGTTTCAGTCAAGTAGGCGCGGTCGTGCGCGGATTGACTGGCTGAGCCTTCTAAAGCGGATTCTAGATTATCGTGGCATGAGATTAATTTATCTAAACCACTGTCTGAAACCGCTTGTTTGATAAAAGCGTTAGCAAGCAGGGCCACCTTAGTGTTCGGTTGATTGACGAAATTGACCGCGAAGGTCAAAGTTCGTAAGGCCGCATGAGGAATTGCGGTCACGTCCGTAAAATCAAATATTAAAAATTTATATTGAACTGTATGTTTCTTAATCTCTTCAAGATAAGCCCGAACATCTTTAACATCAACCACATGAGAATCCGCTTTGATTACCAGGTATTTTTTGTTTGGATCTGTAGAGGTCGTCATAATTAGGCTGCCTTTTTACTTACAGACTGCCAAACACTTTCAATTTTTTCTAAAAGAACTGCACCTGAAAACGGTTTTCTTATGAAACTATTTACGCCCAGGGCAATCGCTTCTTTTACTCGAGCCGGTTCGCCTTCGGCCGTTATTAATATGAATGGAATATCTTTCAATAAGGGATTACGTTTTGCAATTGTCAGTAAATCAATGCCCGACATAACCGGCATGTCCCAATCAGCGAATATAAGTTGAATTGGTTTTTCAGCGCTATGAGCTTGTTCTAAAATACTCAAAGCTTTGTGACCATCATTAGCTTCAAAAAATTTTAAAAACCCAATTTGACGAAGTTGTGATTTAATTAACGAACGCATCATGTTCATGTCATCAACGATTAAAATACGTGTATCATTTGGAAACATATTAGCTCCTACGGCAAAGTTTTAACTTGTTCGGTTGAAACATAGTTATAGCTTACTTCGGAATTGGGAACCTAGAACTGAAGTCATTTCGTTAAATTTCAGCTTTTAAGATCTTGGTCGAGCGGTCTAGAAGTCACACCTAAGGCCTAAAACGGGGTCTACCGTTTAAACCAGACTGGTAAACCAGGTACAAACAAGAAATGATGATAAGAGTGACAGAATAGTGTCTAGACTTAGTTAATTTATGCGTAGGGGAAAAGAAATGAAATTATCATTAAGAGCTAAATTTTTTGCACTGTTGCTGCCAATTGCAATCGTTGCGACAATAACAAGTTTTTATTGCTGGAGTGCTTTAGTCGGACAAAATACTGATTTAGCTGATGCCTCAAACAGCTATGAGGCGGCTTTAAAATCTCAGCTGCACGTGACGCAAATGTCAGACGCCTTAAAAGGTTATTTACTTGATCCCACAAATACGCGTGAATCAACTAAAGTTAAAGAAGCTGCCGAGAATAACATTGCCGACATTGATAATTTAAGAACCACTATCAGTGACATCGAATCAATTAAGTTAGTTGGTAATATGGCCGACTTTTCGGAGACGCAATTAGACCCCGCTGAAAATAAAATTAATTCTCTTATCAGCGAAAATAAAATGAAAGAAGCGCAAAGTTATTTTCTACAAACTTATATTCCTTTACGCGCAGAATATGAGGCCATGTCACAAGCGCTTTCGCAAAAAACGGGTGAAAACCAAGAAAAAAGTATTGCAAAAATTTTTGCGGGCATGCGCGCTTCGGCGATTAATATTATTTTAATCTTAGTCCTTGGATTAATTTTTGCAGCCCTTGGTATTTTATGGATGGTGCAAATCACTTCAAAAAAAATAATGCTCCTAACTCAAAACGTGGCCGATGCCAGTACGCAAGTGGGCGCAGCTAGCCAGCAGCTGTCGTCAAGCGCGACGCAAGGGGCTTCGTCACTTGAAGAAACTGTGGCTTCGCTGGAAGAATTACTAAGTATGGTTCAGTTAAATGCCGAAAATTCAAAGCAAGCGGCCGCCTTGTCACAGGGTAGTCGCGCTTCGGCCGAGACGGGTGAACTGGAAATAAGAAAATTAATTTCGGCGGTATCAGACGTATCAAAAAGTTCTAAAGAAATTGCTGAGATCATTACCGTCATCGACACCATTGCCTTTCAAACAAACTTGCTAGCCTTAAACGCCGCAGTTGAAGCCGCCCGCGCCGGTGATCATGGTAAAGGTTTTGCGGTGGTGGCTGAAGCCGTTAGAAATTTAGCGTTAAGAAGCGCGTCGGCCGCAAAAGATATCAGTAAACTCATTAAAGAAAGCGTTATTAAGACTGAAAATGGCGTTGATATCGCCGATGCCAGTGGACTCGTATTAAAAGAAATCGTAAGTTCCGTAAAAAAAGTTGCTGAACTTAACAATGAAATCGCAGCGGCTAGCCAACAACAATCGAATGGACTCAGCCAAATTAGTAAAGCCATGAACCAGCTTGACGGAGTTACGCAAGGTAATGCGGCCACCGCTGAGCAAGCCTCGGGTCAAGCCGTTAACTTGCAAAGTTTAGTTATCGAATTAACGACGGTCATTGAAGGCCAAGCAAATCATAAGTCGCAAGTACAGGCGACTACAGTTAGACGTTCGCAAATGTCAAATCGCCCCCATTCACAATTTGGCGCAGGCACGGTCATGTCAATAAATCGTAAGCACAATAATTCTCAATTTAAAAACAATGCTGATTTAGAAAAAGTTTTACCCTTTGGTGAAAAACATGATGCTCAATTAAATCATGAAGGTCAAAATGGTGAGCCAGTGCCGCTTGCAAAAGTTGGAACAATTAAAGGTTACTAAAAAGGATTTCGCAAATGGAAAATGACGCAATTAAAGCTAAGAACGAAGGACAATATCTAACCTTCTTACTTAATTCACAAAATTACGGAATTCCGATCGGCGCGGTTCGCGAGATAAATGAATTCAGTGAAATTATACCCATTCCGCGTACGCCTGATTTCGTAATTGGGGTTATGAATCTGCGTGGAAAAGTTGTTCCTGTCGTTGATCTGCGCATGAAGTTTGGAATGGAGCGAATTCAAAATACGGCCCAGACCTGCATTATCGTTATTGATACCACGATTGGCCAAGTGGGCTCGGTTGTCGACGCCGTTTGCGAAGTCGTTACTTTATCGTCAAGCCAAATTGAGCCGCCCCCAGTTCTAGGTGAGGCCAGCGAATTACGTTTTGTAACTGGAATTGGTTTGCAGAATGAAAAGTTAATTATTTTAGTAGATATAGTTAGTGCCCTTTCGAAAGAAGAATTTATGAAAATGCAGTTACCAACTGATATTTCACAAATGACAAAACCGATTAAAGGCAGCGCCGCTTAATGGATATTCCAGCCGAACTTTTGCGCGAACTGCAAGAGCAATTCATCGATGAAATTGGCTTTATGCTTGATGACTGCGAAGAATCTTTTTTAAAATTGCAAACCGAAGACAAACGCCCCGATGAATTAACCAAAATATTTCGGCTGGCCCACTGTATTAAGGGGTCGGCGGCTTCAATTGGATTAAATGCTGTCGCCGAATTTTCCCATTCATTGGAAGATTGCCTGACTATTTTACGCGCGCGTCCAAAGGCCGTTACACCGGCCATCATATCTTTGTTACTAAGAGTGAATGACGAACTTCGAAATTATTTGAGTTTATTGCGGGAAGAGAAACAGGAAAGCTGGAATGCTGACCGACTCAAAATAGAAATTACGAACGCCATTCATAGCCTTAATTCATCAAGCTCGGTAGAAGAAATAACTTTAGCACCGGCGAACGAATTTGAAAGTGTTAATTCGAATACGTCTGAAGTGCAGGCACGCTCTGAACAGAACGCGGTTCATTCAAACAATTCCATTAAACTTGAAGTCAGCCGTCTAGAACGTGTGCTTAACTTAGTCGGCGAGTTAGTTGTTATAAAAAGCCAAGTGCTAGAAACGTTCGGCGACACGTCTTCAAATCACACGGTTGAAAACGATTTGCTTTCTTTATTTGAAAAAACAATTCGCGAACTTCAAGATCAAACCATGACGATGCGGCTATCGGCCATTAAGCCCGCTTTTATGCGCGTGCAAAGAATTATTCGCGAAACCTCTTTAAAGCTTAACAAGCCCATCGAGGTGGTTATTGAAGGGGAAGATGTTGAAGTTGATCGGGCCATGGTAGATCTACTGATTGATCCGTTGCTGCATATCGTAAGAAACGCGCTTGATCACGGCATCGAAAATACCGAGCAAAGAATTTTAGCCGGTAAGAAAAAATCTGGGCTTATTCGTTTAGCCGCGCGCCAAGCCGGCGCCCGAATTATCGTTGAAATTGCTGACGACGGGGCCGGAATTGTAAATGAAAAAGTTTTTAAGCGCGCCACCGAACGAGGTTTAGTCGCCGACGGAATTAAAATCGAGCAGCTTACAAACGCCGATATTTATGAATATTTATTTATGCCCGGGTTTTCGACCGCTGACGCCGTGACCGAATTGTCGGGCCGCGGGGTGGGGCTTGACGTGGCCCGCAGTAATATCCAACGGTTAAAGGGCACGATCAATTTAGTAAGTGTTCCTGGTCAAGGCACGACATTCTCGATCGTCCTGCCATTAACGACCGCGATTACCGATGGCATTGTGGCGGTGATCGAAGGTCTGCGGGTGGTCGTTCCCATCGATTCGGTGTTAGAAATTGCGGACCTACGCGAAAAAGATTTAATTCAATTAGATGAAAAAAATCAAATTATCAAAATTCGGGAGAAATTAATTCCAATCTTTAAAGTGAACGAATTTTTACGACACTCGGCCCAGAACATTGAAAATATTCAGACCCCTCATGGTAGGAATGGTGAAGATGAAAACCATAATATCGTTTTCATTTTAAAATCCGACACGACGGCCTTTGGCCTTTTAGTTTCTAACATTATTGGTCAAAGCCAAGTTTTAGTGAAGCCACTGGGCCCGGCATTCGCTGACGAAAACGGCTTATCAGGCGTGGCGATCTTAGGCGACGGCAAGGTGGGTCTGGTATTAGATGTCGAGATGTTATCTCGCTTGGTGCGACGACGCGACGAACAATTTGAGGTTCAGATTGCTTAAATTAAACCGTGGCGCCCGATTCATTGAATTGCCTGAAGCCTTCATGCAATCTTTGCAGCAAGACGAAAAAGGTTTTTGTAAACTGGCGGCAATTTTAAAAAAGAATACCGGCATCAATTTAGAGCTCAATGATAAAAATTTGTTCTTAATGGCCGGCCGGCTAAACAAAGTGCTGCGTGAGTATAGGCTTAGTTCTTATCTTGAATTCATTCATTTAATAAATTCAGGCGACCCTCAGTATGCAAGTGCGTTAGCCAATGCGCTGACTACCCATACGACCGATTTTTTTCGCGAAGATGAACATTTTATTATATTAAAAAAACTTGTAACCGATTTGACAAATCATAAAAATTTCAATGGTGAAATTAGAATTTGGTGTGCGGCGGCCAGCACCGGGCAAGAGGCTTACACCATCGCAATGTGTATCGAAGAAATCAGAACGTCTTTGCGGCCCTTTGAATTAAAAATTTTAGCCACCGATATTGATCATCAGGTTCTAGATGTCGCCAGCCAAGGCGTTTACACTCACGTCGAAATGGCACCCGTACCTGCCATGCTCAAGCAAAAATATTTTAAAAAATGCTTTCAACAAAAGAATGAAGTTTTTCAAGTGAATGCCCGTATCCGAAATGCCATTCACTTTGCGCCTTTTAATTTAGTAAGCGATGATTATTTATTTCAACATGCTTTTGATATCGTCTTTTGCCGAAACGTTCTTATTTATTTTGATTCAGAAACCCGCACACAGATTATTTCAAAGTTTGCCGGAATCTTGCAGCCCGAAGGCTTATTATTTTTAGGCCATGCCGAGGCGGGAGTGGTCAAAGCCAGCGCGCTTAAACCAATTCACGTGGCGATTTTTAAGAGGGCCGCATGAAAATCAGAACCCTCATCGTTGATGATTCGGCCGTCATACGTACGCTTTATTCTAGAATGCTTTCAAGCGATCCGGAAATTGAAATCGTCGGCGTAGCTTGCGATCCTTTCGAAGCGCGCGAACTTTTAGTACGCCTGCGCCCCGATGTCATGACCTTAGACATTGAAATGCCTAGAATGGACGGGCTTACGTTTTTAGAAAAGGTGATGGAATATCTACCGGTTAGAACTTTAATAATCAGTAGTTTTTCGGGCGCAGGGGCCAGTCAACTATTGCGCGCATTTGAGCTTGGGGCCGTGGACGTTATTTCGAAACCCACTCTGCAAGGCCAGTCAACGTTCGAACAGGTTTCGCACGAATTGATTTCGCGTGTGAAGGCGGTTGCACACGCCAATTTGCCAAACCCAACAGTTCACTATTTAAAATCAAAGAATAGTCTCAATAAATATGAAGCCATTCATCTCAAGCAGAACCACAAAATTATTGCGATTGGCGCCTCCACCGGCGGGACGGAAGCCCTTAAGGTTGTCTTGTCAGCTTTACCAGAAAATATACCTGGCACGGTCATCGTACAGCATATGCCACCGGTTTTTACTAAAACATATGCGGCCACCTTGCAACGACTTTGCCCTTTCGAAGTGAAGGAAGCCGAAGATGGAGACTGCGTGCAAGAGGGGCGCGTGATTTTAGCTCCCGGAAACTTTCATATGACTTTGGTTAAAAGTGGTAACAAGTTTCATGTTGCCCTTGATCAGAATCCGCCTTTGCATGGCGTGCGACCATCGGTGGATATTTTATTTCAATCTGTGGCCAAAGTGGCCGGTCCGCAATCAATCGGAATGTTATTAACTGGAATGGGCTCTGATGGCGCACGCGGATTACTTGAAATGAAAAAAGCGGGAAGTTTTAATATTGCGCAAGATGAATTAACGTCAGTGGTTTTCGGAATGCCTAAAGAGGCGATTGCGCTGAAGGCCGTTCACGCAATTTTACCGTTAGATAAAATTGCGGACGCTGTTTTAATAAGAATCTTGAAGCGAATTGCTTCCTAAGAAATATACGATTACTTACAAGGTGATGTGTTAGACGCCGTTAAAGCTGCGCCGCCATCAAAAGTGTACGTGACCGTTTTCTTTATCAAAGTTCCTTTGCGCACAATCTTAGAAGTTTTTTCAGCCATTTTCTTACAAGCGGCCGCATCGCCAGCTTTGTTTTTTTCTTCAGTTTCTTGTTTGCCGTCATAAGGCTTAAAAGCTGCTTCTTCTTTACCCGGACATGCTTCTCTTTTAATTTTCATTACACATTCGCCCGCAAAAGATGTTGATGATATAATGAGTAGGCCTAATACGATTAAGTTTTTCATTTGTTTCCTTTCATGGAACATAAAATTGATGGCTCTTACTAAGTTGCATTTTTGCTTAGCTGCATTAGTTGCTGTTAAACTTAGATCTATTTTTAATGGGATTCGAAAACTATACAATCATGAAAAAATAATTCCCTAGCCGATAGTCTACAATCGCTTTTGAAACGAATGAACTTCCTTTTACCCGGCAGAAATTGTTTATTATCCATTAAGCTTAAATGTGAATATAAAGCGGGCAGAATTAGGGATCCGAAACTAAAAAAGCCGTGAGTCGCCAAATGCAGACCAAGGAAATACTCTTTTGGCTATCGTTTTTGTAATTTCGCACGCGCTCTTAACAAGATTATGACATGATTTTTAGTCTCAGTTGGCCTAACCTTTTACTAGATAAAACAAACCAACGAGGAGCACAAATGATTTTTAGGGCTTTAACTTTCAGTTTAGTAACTATTTTTTCCGTTCAAATGTGGGCGCAAGAGAAAAAAACCAGTGCGG
Source organism: Bdellovibrio sp. (assembly GCA_014378765.1). Classification (GTDB taxonomy): domain Bacteria; phylum Bdellovibrionota; class Bdellovibrionia; order Bdellovibrionales; family Bdellovibrionaceae; genus Pseudobdellovibrio. The sequence goes on from JACMNA010000028.1 coordinate 68,642, forward strand.
TCGAAAATATTATCGTAACGCCTGAACCTAAAAAAGAAGTCGTCGAACTTATCAAAAAAAGCGAATTCACCGGAGACTTTCGTTACCGTTACCAACAAATTACAAACGGTTCTACAAAAGAACGTCGTAGAAATCAGCTTATGTTTCGCGTCGGACAAAATATTCAGTTACAGGATGATTTAAAATTCACTTACCGTTTAATGACCGGAGCCGAAGCGGGCAGTGGAAATGTGACATTAGGCGGAACGGCGACTCCGGCCACCAGCGGAAACCAAGGTTCGCCTCGTCAATTTATCGGTTTAGACTTAGCTTACGGTACGTACAATCCAGCAAAAGATGTTTCAATTTTCTTTGGTAAAAATGCGCAATATTTTTATTTCGCTTCAAAAAACCAGATTATTTTAGATCGCGACATCACTCCTGAAGGTGTGGGCGTGCAATATAAAACCGGGCTTTTTGATGACACTTTGATGGCAACGGTTAATTTAGGTGGATTTTGGGTTGCGGAAAAGTATAGTGCAACGGACGAATTAAATGACACTTTTTTATCTGTCGCGCAATTAAACTTAATGTATAAATTCTCTGATTTTCAAATCATTGCCGGTTACGGAATGTTTAATTACTCTGATGTGAAGGGCGAACTACCAACTAGTTTTTCAAATCTTTCAACGACCAGCAATGCTCGTGGAAATACTTTAGTCGGCGGTCGTTATTTAAATAACTATGAAATAAAGCAGGCCTCACTTGAAGTTAAGTGGAATATGAAGCCATTTGAAGTTTCCATTTTCGGTGAAGCCGATGAAAATACGGCGGCCGATACTTTAGGTCGCGCCAGTTTATTAGGAACAAGTTTTGTGTGGGACCGCATCAGCTTAACATACATGTATCAGCGAGTTGAAAAAGACGCTGTCTTCGCGATTTACACCGATGGTGATTTTGCTGGCGGCGTAACTTCAAGTGAAGGCAGTATCATCAGTGCTGGCTATAAGTTAAGTAAGAATGCCATTGTATCGTATACAACATACCAAAATCGCTATGGCATCGACGTCGCTTCGACTGATTATGCGCGATCGAATGTTGATTTGACCTTAAGCTTCTAAAATAATCTGTAACAAAGGTGCTCCACTTAACTAGTGGGGCACTTTATTCAAAAAAAAGAAACAATTAAGCCACTTGCTTTAAATATTTCTTTAAAATCGATATGAGCTTCGGATAAACAATGGGTTTTCCTAAAAAATCATTCATGCCGACTTTCAGACTGCGTTCAAGGTCTCCACTTGTACCTTCGGCCGACAAGGCCACGATTGGCAGTATCATTCCATCAACCGACATAGCGCGAATACGGGCAGTGGCTTCATAGCCGTCCATAATAGGCATGCGGCAGTCCATCAACACAAGATCATACTTTTTGTTTTTAATATTTTGAATGGCTTCCGCGCCATTGCTAACGATATCACATGGTAAGCCTAATTTTTTCAAAAAACTGGTAATAACTTTTTGGTTCACCACTTGATCTTCGACGATTAGTACCTGACCTTGAAATTGTAATGGCGATTGCGATTGAGGTTCGGTCTCTACTTCTGCCAACTTTACGCCCGGTTGAACTTTTAATTTCAACTCAAAACTAAATGTAGAGCCTACGCCTAGATGGCTGCTGACTTTAATCTCGCCGCCTAGCAGGCGCACAAAACTTTGACTGATCATTAAACCTAAGCCGGTTCCGCCCATCGAGGCGCCATGTTCAGTTTGTGAATAGGCCGTGAATAACTTTTTAATTTCGGCCGCCGATAGGCCGGACCCCGTGTCGGAAATTTCAAATAAAAAACTTTGTGTATCGTAACCTTCAGAAGCAGACTTAATTTTCAAAGCGACAACTCCTCTATCAGTGAACTTAATCGCGTTGCCAAGCAGATTAGTTAACACTTGACGCAAACGCAGCGGGTCGGTTTCAGTTTCAAGATTTTTATCAAATTCTATATCCATTTCAAGTTTCAAATTTTTGGTTTGGGTAACGTACTTAAAAGTATCGGTTACATCTTTTGCTAGCTCGGCCAAGTTGAAATATTTATTTGCGATTGAGGTTTTACCTGATTCAATTTTTGATACATCCAAGATTCCGTTAATGAGGTCTACCAATGATTCAGCCGACTTTTTGATTATGCGGGTGAAATCGCGTTGATCTTCTGCTAGCTTCGAATCTAGCAAAAGCGCGGCCATTCCGATAATACCATTCATCGGGGTGCGAATTTCATGACTCATATTTGCTAAAAATTCTGATTTTAATTTAGTCGCATCCATAGCTAATTGGTGGGCGCGTTTATATTCTTTTTCAATTTCTTTGCGCTTGGAAATATCACGAAAAACCGCTACCGCTCCGGTGGGTACGCCCCGGCTATCTAAAATCGGGGCGCCCGAAAGTCCGATGCTTAAACCTAGCGGATGTTTTTCATTAATGACTAATACTTCAAGATCATTCGTCGATTCGCCTTTAAGCGCTTTAAATAAAACCAAGTCTTCAGTTTTAAAAAGCTCTCGCGTTTCGGGGTTATGAAAACCAAATACTTTGGCTCGGTCTTTCGAGTTCACGGTGAAAACTTTCTTGCCGACAAGGTGTTCGGCCGCGTGATTGTAGTGAATGAACTCGGCATTTGCATTTACTACGACAACACAATCTGACATATTTGCTAGAATGCCATCCAGCAAGCGAACTTGACTAACGATTTCACGACGTTCTGCCTTAATGGTCTGCCAACTTAAAAATCCCAAAATCAAAGAAAGTAATAGACCAATAGCCACAAACGTAGCTGCGCGCTTGGACGCGATCACTTGATTGGCCTTGCGCGTGTACAACAGCTGATTTTCCGCATGCTCTAAATCCTTTACAGCAAGCCTTAATTCTTTTGTTAGTAAATTGCCCGGGCCGGTCGACGCTAAGGTTTTTACCGGGTCAAATTTGTTATTTTGTTTTTCAACGATTCGGGCATGCATTAGTGAAAGTCTTTTGTAAACAATAGTCTCTAAATCAGCGGCACGTACAGTTTGAACTGGATTATCACTGACTAAATTTCGAAGTCGAGTGACTTCTGCATAAAGCAGCCGCTCTGACTTTTCAAAGGTCGACAAGTAGCCATCGTTACCCGAAATTAAAAATCCACGCTGACTTGTTTCGGCCC